>CP014963.1:2422500-2722500 GCA_001628815.1 Geobacter anodireducens | reverse complement strand
CAAGCAGCACGACCGGCCCATAACTGCCCAGGGAGCTTGCCAGGCTGTTCGACAGAAGTTCGGCGGCGCCGGTCTTCTCGATGGCGGTCGACATCGGAAGCATGCCGCCGATCAGGAGAATGCTCTCCCAATTGATGGTTTTGTATGCGTCCTCCATGGTGCGAACGCAGCCCAGCAGCACCATCAGCACCGCTGCAATCATGACCGAGACAACCGCCGGAATAAGCTCGGTGACCAGCAGTAGCACCATCAGCAGCATGACTCCCGCGGCAATGGGCGCTTTGTTGTCCATGGTAACCCTGCGCGACTCTTCGGCCGGCTGACCTATGACAACGTAATCGGCCTGCTCGGCGGAAAGCAGGGCGATGTCCTTCCAGGTGCCCTGGACAAGCAGGGCGTCACCGAAGAGCATCTTCTCTCCCTTCAGGTTATGCAGCAGCAAGCGGTCCTTCCTCTGGATTCCCAGGATGTTTACCCGGTATTTCTCGCGAAACCCGGATTGCTCGACCAGCTTGCCGATCAGGTTCGAGCCGGGAGTCAGCATGACCTCGGCGATGCCGATCTTCGCGGTCGCGTACTGCTCAGCGCCGGCCGGCTGTCTGTCCTCGGGAACCTGATGATCCAGCAGAATCAGGCCATACTCCTTCGTAACCCGCCGCACCTGATCGAATGTGCCGTGGATATACAGGATGTCCCCTTCCTCAAGCACCGTAGCCGGTCCGGCAATCTCTTGGTCGATCGTCTTGAGGAATTGATTCCTTGCAGATGTTTTACGCCGGATCTCGATGATATTCACTTCAAACCGGGCCGAGATATTCAATTCGCTCAGAGTTCTCGATGCAACGGAGGATGTTGCTCCCACCTTTGCCCGGAACAGGTTGTCCGAGAGCTGATACTTCCGGGCGAGCTCGCCGGGCGAGCGCCCGCTGCGCGTCTTCTTGCCCGCCTCATTCCTCGGCAGGAACCGGCGCAGGAAGAGCAGGCTGACAATCCCGACCATGAAACCGACCAGCCCGATCGGCGTGAATGAAAAGAAGGACAGCTTCCCGTAACCCGCGCTGACGAGCGTCTCCTGAATCACCAGGTTTGGCGGTGTGCCGATGAGCGTCAGGGTGCCGCCAAAACTGCTGGCAAAGGCCAGCGGCATCAGCAGTCTGCCCGGGTTGATGCGGGCGCTCGTGGCCAAGCTGACCACGATGGGCATCAACACCGCCACCGTGCCCGTGTTGCTTACCGTGGTGCCGAATGCCGCCGTCACAACCATCACCATGATCAGGAGAGTCGTCTCATTCGTCCCGGCCAGCTTCAGCAGCCTCCTGCTCACCTGCTTTGCCAGGCCGGTCTGAAATATGCCGCCACCCACGACGAACAGGCCGATCATCATCATGACAATCGGGCTGGAGAAGCCGGACAGCGCTTCGTCCGGCGTCAGGATGCCGAAGAGCATGAGAAGAATCAACGCACTGACGGCAACGAGATCCGGGCGGATGATCCCTGATATGAACAGGAGGGATGCCAGTGCCAGTATGGTTACGGTAACGATCACAATCTCAGACCCATCTCAATCCCATCGCACTCCCTTCAATCGGATTCGGCTACCGTATCGATCATGATGTCGTCGCCGACCACCTCGACCCGGTAGGTTTTCAGGGTATAGCCGGGATGATCGGTGCTGGCGCCGCTGGCCAGATCGTAGTGACAGCCGTGCCGCGGGCAGGAGATGACCCCGTTCTTGACGATTCCCCCCAGCATCGGGCTTCCCTGGTGGGGGCAATAATTCTCGCAGGCGAATATCGTTGCTTTGTCGTTGATCAGCACCACCTCTTCACCGTTGACGGTGACGAGCTTCTTGCCCCAGAGGGGGACTTCGGTGAGCTTTGCGGCAAACTGCATGCGGTTTCCTCCTTTTCTCCCATGGATCCGGCACGATAAATCCACCGGGACGGAGCATTCCATTCCTCGGGGCAGTGCCGGTGCAGGACAGCGCCAGACTCCGTCAGGCAAAGCTCCTCAGGTAGTCGGGCTCGGTACTCCAGTTGATGCACGAAACCGGGCAGGCATCAATGGCGCCACCCTGGATATCGTCCTCAGGCGCGCCGTTGGGGTCGTAGCATTCCGCCTTGTTTTCGTCATCGAAGCGGAACACGCCGGGAACGTTGTTCACGCAGAGCCCGCAGCTTATGCATTCTTCCTTGTCAACCCATGGTGCCTTTGTCATCTTGTCCTCCTGATCCGGCTTGGTTAAGGAATTGCCGGTTGCATGGCAATCGCTAATGCAAGGCCGGTTGGCCTTCACTCCTTAAAACATTCGTTTCCAGCTCCTCGGCCTTCTCCTTAAGCCGCTGTTGCTCTTTCCTGATCTCTGCGGCCATCTCTTCTTGTTCCTCTTTCGACCCGTTCATGGAGTCCAGTTCCAGAAAGAATTGTAGATCAACAGGAGCCATGGGGTTCTGCACGGAGCTCGGAACCGCTTTTACGATTATCTTCCCGGAACAGGTGGGATGGTCGATCAGCTCGCGGTGAATTTTCCGCTCCTTGTTGCTTATCCGAATCCTTTCCCTGTAAGGCACGCCCCGCACCGTGACCTCTCTGGTGATTGAGCGTTCAAACACAAAGGAGTCAAACACTCCGGAGACGCGCACGTAGTCGCTTTCCGTGCTTTTTACCTCCTTCAGGGTTCCCCTTTCGAGCACGAAAAAATCAAAGCAGCCGGGCGCGGACTCCATGCCACGTATCGTGAGTTCCTTGATAGTTCCACCTTGAAGCCGTTCCAATACCCTGACCGCTTCCACATCCGACATATACCTCTGCGGGTTCTCAACGCTGTCCGAAACAACGGCCCAGACGGTTTCCAACTCAGCTCGCACCCATGTCCTTAAGGTCATTGCCATCATTGTTTGCTCTCCGGAAAAGGATTATCGGGTTGTGAGGCGTATCTGCCGCCCATGAGGCAGGTCGTGGCTGCCGGGTCGAGAGGCGCGGGAACCGGTTGCGCAAGCCAATCAGATGGGAAGTGCGGAGTCCGGGCGGGCGCCAACTGGCCGGCTCTTCTGCCTGGACCGCCCACCCAGGGAATGCAAGCCGTCCAAGGTACGACAAGCCTACTTGGGGAGATATGCCATGAATTCAGTGAGCCTGTTCAGCGCCATTTCTATCTCCGCAAGGTTTGCTTCCAGTTGGCTCAAGTCATTCGTATCCAATTTCTGTGCGAATTCTTGAATTATCGCTATCTGTTCCGACAACACCTCGTTCGTTCTGCAGTTTTCCATACGGAGCTCCTCCTTTGCCCTCGCTGTCGGGCGCCCGTCAATTTGTCGTCTGTCCCCTCCAAAGCAGTGCTTTGCATCTGGCTCCCTGCCACTGTACCCTGAGGTGTAACCATTTGCCGGAATGGTTCCGTCAACGCATCGGCGATAAGCTACGGGATTTGGACGGTGGGGAGAGATCGGCATTCAGACCTTGTCCGCGTGAGCCATCAGAGCCCCCTGAGTTTCTTTGATGTACTTCCCGTGCCCACATCCTCCACTGGTAGCCCTGCCTCGCAATACGTATTGAAACCACCGATCAAGAAGTGAACATCATTCCAGCCATGCTGCTGAAGGAACCGCGCGGCCCGCAGGCTTGGCTCATCCCCCGGACAGGTCGAGTAGACAATGAGTGGCCGGTCGCGGGGTATTTCGGCGAAATGCTGTTCCAGCCTGTCATCTGGCACGCGTAGGGCACCCCGGACTTTCATGACAGCCAGATCCCAGTCTTGGTGATGTTGCAGGTTTACGAAAAACAGCTCCTCTCCGCTTTTCATGCGGGATTTCACTTCATCAGCAGAGATTCCCAATTCATCCATCATTCAGACCCTCCCCGTGACATTTCGATGAATCCGGTTGTTTCAATCCGCTCCGCCGCCAACAGCTCGTTTATCGGCCTGTCGCGGCGGAATGGCCATACAGCCGAGTTGCATAGTGATCTGCCTTCCGCTCATTCATCACGCTCCACGGTTCTATAGGCAGAATCAGGATCACATTGGGGGCGCAGGTATCGATCCAAGTCGTCAAACGCCTCATCAACGATCAGGCGGATTGCCTGCACCCTGTTCAATTCCGGCGGCGCGGCCTGCGCGACGTAGTCATCGTGCATCCGGGTAATGGACGTCTTCAAGTCGCGCAGCTTGCAATAAACAGCCACCAGTTCCCGGTATGCGCTCTCACCAAGTTCCTCCAGCATTTTCGCATCCAGTTTCTTCATTGCCGCGTTCTCCTTTTTTGTCGGGACAGTGAAACGGGAAAAGACAGCGTGTCGCCAGCGTCTTGCGGCCGCCTCGACGGAATGATGCCCGGCCGGCCTTTCAGTAAACCAGACATGATGGAGAGGGGAGTGGCGCATAGCCCAAAAGCAGCACCACTGTCTGTTGCTATGCCTGCTTTCATGTAACTGGGGCGCGCTCCATCCCATGGTCTGGAAAGAACTCCGGATGCCGTGCGAGAGGTGAAAAATGAGCACGATTCATGGCAGCGGCATACATTGCATTAAATGGGACCGCGCCGGAAACTGCTCACCATCATTGAGTGCACATGGACAAGGACCCTATTGATTTATTTTCAGTCTAACGCCTGGCGCAGCACATAGGGAAGAATCCCTCCATGACGGTAATAATCGAGCTCGTTGGGGGTGTCGATGCGGACCAGCACCGGGAATTCCCTGACGCTGCCGTCGGCGCTCAAGGCCCTGACCCGAATCGTGCCCCCGGGAACAAGGGATGAAAGCCCCTCGACATCAAAGGTTTCCAGTCCGGTGAGGCCGTGGGTCTCGCGGCTTTCGCCCACCATGAACTGGAGCGGCAGCACCCCCATGCCGATCAGGTTGGAGCGGTGGATCCGCTCGAAACTCTGCGCGATCACCGCGCGGACCCCCAGGAGCCTGGTCCCCTTGGCGGCCCAGTCCCGGGACGATCCGGTGCCGTACTCGGCGCCGGCCACGACGATGAGGGGAATGCCGTCCTGCTGGTAGCGCATGGCAGCGTCGTAGATGGGCATCGTCTCTCCCTGGTCCTGCCCCTGCGGGAAGTAGTTCGTCATCCCCCCTTCGACACCCGGCACCAGGAGGTTCCTGATCCGGACGTTGGCAAAGGTCCCCCGGACCATCACATCGTGATTGCCGCGCCGGGAGCCGTAGGAGTTGAAGTCTTCGGGCTTCACCCCCTGGCGATGGCGCCGGCCGGGGAGATGTGGTCGGTGGTGACCGAGTCTCCCAGGAGCGCCAGCACCCGGGCGCCACGGATATCGTCGACCGGCGCCGGCACGGCAGTGGCATCGGCGAAAAACGGCGGCTCCTTGAGATAGGTGGATGTTTCCTCCCACTGGTACAGTTCGCTCGCGGGAACGGGGAGCTCCTCCCAGGCCCCGTTGCCCCGCAGGATATCGGCGTAGCCGCGGCTGAAGTGCTCCGGCGTGACGTGGCGGCGCACCAGCTCGGCAACCTCCTCGTCGGCGGGCCAGATATCCTTGAGGTAGACCGGCTGGCCGTTCGGATCGACGCCGACCGGATCGCGGGTAAGATCCATGGCGATGTTGCCGGCCAGGGCATAGGCTACCACCAGGGGGGGCGAGGCAAGGTAGTTTGTCCGGACGTAGTTGTTGATCCGCCCCTCGAAGTTGCGGTTTCCCGACAGGACCGCCGCCACGGCGAGGCCGCCGTCCACAACGGCCTGGGCGATATGGTCGGGGAGCGGCCCGCTGTTGCCGATGCAGGTGGTGCAGCCAAAGCCCACCAGATGGAAGCGCAGCCCTTCCAGGTATGCCATGAGTCCGGCGGAGGCGAGATAATCGGTCACAACCCGTGAACCCGGGGCAAAGCTGGTCTTTACCCACGGCTTGACCTGCAGGCCCCGCTGCACGGCATTTCTGGCAAGGAGCCCGGCGGCCATGAGGACCGACGGGTTCGAGGTATTGGTGCAACTGGTGATGGCGGCAATCACGATGGAGCCGTGGCAGAGGTTGTAGGCCACGCCGTCGGGCTGCCTGACCGGCACGCACCGCTCCAGTGGGCCGAGCTTCTCGTCCGGCGGGGCGATGGAAAGCTCCGGGGCCACATAGCGGGGAGCCCCCCCGTCGCCGAGCCAGCAATCCAGGATGCTCCGGTCGATGCGGGCCGCCTCGTTCTGCATGAGTCCGGCCAGGGATTTCCGGAATGAGCCGCGCACCTCTGCGAGGGGTATCCGGTCCTGGGGGCGGGAAGGGCCGGCCACACACGGCTCCACGGTGCCGAGATCCAGCTCGATGGTGTCCGAGTACCACGGCTCCGGCTGGTCGGGACCGTACCACAGGCCCTGCTCCCGAAAATAGGCTTCGATGAGGGGTACCAGAGCGGCCCTGCCGGTGAGACGCATATAGTCGAGCGTCTGTTCGTCCACCGGGAAAACTCCGATGGTCGCCCCGTACTCGGGGGCCATGTTGCCGATGGTGGCGCGGTCGGCAACCGTGAGCGAGGCGAGCCCCGGACCGAAGAACTCCACGAACGCGCCGACCACCCCCTTCTTGCGAAGCATCTGGGTGACCGTGAGGACCAGGTCCGTTGCCGTTGCCCCGGGAGGCAGCCTTCCCGCGAGCCGAAACCCCACCACCCGGGGGATCAGCATGGAGCAGGGCTGGCCCAGGAGCGCCGCTTCCGCCTCGATTCCCCCCACCCCCCACCCCACGACTCCCAGGCCGTTGACCATGGTGGTGTGGGAATCGGTGCCGACGATGGTGTCGGGATATATCCATTTCCTGCCGTTCTGTTCGGCCACCATGGCAATTTGGGCGAGGTATTCGAGATTTACCTGGTGACAGATGCCGGTATCGGGCGGGACCACCCGAAAATTGCGGAACGCCCTCTGTCCCCAGCGGAGAAACTGGTAGCGCTCGCGGTTGCGCCGGAATTCGAGATCGGCATTCGTCTCGGGGGCCGAGAGGGTGCCGTACCGGTCCACCTGCACCGAATGGTCGATGATGAGGTCGGCCGGCTGCAAGGGGTTGATCCGGGCAGGATCGCCGCCCAGCCGCCTCAGGGCCGAGCGCATGGCGGCAAGGTCGGCGATTGCCGGCACGCCGGTAAAGTCCTGGAGCAGAACCCGGGCCGGCATGAACTGGATTTCACGGTCCGGGAGAGTCCGGGGATGCCAGTGGCCGAGCGCCACGATATCGTCGCGTTTGACCGCAACACCGTCCTCGCGGCGCAAAAGGTTTTCCAGAAGAATCCTGATCGAGTAGGGAAGGCGCGAAATGTCCGCACGGAACGACTCGGCGAACTTCGGCAGGGAGTGGTAGTTGTAGCGGGATCGGCCGACGGCCAGGGTCGCTCGGCTTCCGAAACTGTCGGGGCTGTTTCGTGGCATGCTCTCACCTCACACCGTCTTGTGCTGAATATCTGAGCGATTACAGTCTGTGCGATTGTTCTGCCAGCATTTCGGCCATGGTCACGAGCCGGTGATGCTCATCCTTCCCGATCGATTCTTCTACCAGGTCGAACTTGTGCAGTAATTCCCGCTGCTCCTCCCCATTGAGAATCTTGTCGGTCATGGGAAACAGCAGATAGTTTTCCTTCCAGATGTGGCTGGGATAGAGGTTCACCAGTCCTTGCAGGCTTGCGCGCAAGGGGCCGGTCGCCTCGGCGTTCCCCTTCCCGTAAGCTTCTGCGGCTTCAGCCAACTCCATAACAAGCTTTCTGCCGCTCTGATGCTCATGGATGAGGATCCCCAGGGGGCAGCCGGTCACCGGCACCCCCTTTGCCTCAAGGAGAGGAAAGAGGTGATGCTCTTCCTTGCCGTGATGGCACGTATCAGCGAACATCCGCATGAACTCCACCAGGTCCCGGAGGATGCCGCAGTCCGGTCTTTTCCCCGCATCCAGCCCGCCGGCAATAGCGGCCATGACGCCCACCACCGTCTGGATAACGTGATGTTCCTCTTCCAGTATTTCGGTCGCTTTTTTCTCCATTTTCCCCGTCCTCCCTGGGGTGGGCCACCCTCTCCGTTCAAGCCGGCACGAACATGTTTTTGGCAACTCCGCATACCGGACAGACCCACTCCTCTGGAAGCTCCTCAAACGGGGTTTCGGGCGGGACACCGTTCAAAGGATCGCCCACGAAGGGATCGTAAACATACTGACAAACGGTGCAGATCCAACGCTGCATTTACAGGCTCCTTTTTTCCGCGCCACAGCTTCACGTGGCTGACGAATGGCGGAGGCTTCTGCCGGCCGTGGCCCGGATCAGGCAAAACTCCTCAGATAGTCGGGCTCGGTACTCCAGTTGATGCACGAAACCGGGCAGACATCAATGGCACCATGTTGGATATCGTCCTCGGATGCGCCATTGGGGTCATAGCATTCCGCCTTGTTTTCGTCATCGAAACGGAACACCTCGGGAACGTTGTCCACACAGAGCCCGCAGCTTATGCATTCTTCCTTGTCAATCCATGGTGCCTTGATCATGGGCATCCTCCGGGTAAAAGTTTAGGCGCCGAACGCGTTCGGCGCCTCTTGGGCGCGTGACAAGCCTGAATTTGGGTGCTGCGAGTAGCACCAAGGGTACTACACTTCCAAAAGAATGCAACTCAGGCAGATGATTGACGCGTTAATTCCAGTTGATAGCGGCCATTGGCCGGCGGCATTCTCCAGGCCTGAACTGAAGCGTTTCTGGCAGGGACTTGAACGTGCAGGGGAACGTGATAACGTTAGGTGTATTTCTACCCGTCCGAAAGGGGAAAACATGAACGAGCCGAAGAATTCACGAGAGGAAGAAGCAGTGGGCAAAACCATCGGCGATTTTGTTGCCGAGGACTACCGGACCGCGGGAGTTTTCGAGAAATACGGGATTGATTTCTGCTGCGGTGGAAATGTCGCGCTTTCTACCGCCTGCCGGCAAAAGGGAGTCGATCCAACCCTGATCTTGCAGGAGATCGAGGCTGCGAAGGCTGAACCGGTCGCGCGGAGCGAGAACTTTGCGGCGTGGGAACTTCCGTTCTTGGCAGACTATATCGTCACTGTTCACCATGGGTACATCAAAGAGAATGTCGGGCAGATTGTCTCCCATGCCCACAAGATTGCCGAGGTCCATGGCTCTCGGCATCCCGAGCTGACCGAGATCGCCGCCATGTTCGACAGGGTTGCAGCCGATCTGACAGCCCACTTGCGCGAGGAGGAAGAAATCCTTTTCCCGGCACTGAAACGGGCTGACTCGGCAAGAGCGGCAGGGAAGAAGCTGGAGCAACAGGATGTCGACGCAATGAGAGGGAATTTGGCGAAATTGCGCCGAGAGCACGAAGAGGTGGGCGATATGGTTCATGCCATCCGCCGCCTTGCCAAAGATTTTGCGGTCCCCGGCGACGCCTGTAACACCTACGCGGTCACATACAAAAAACTGAAGGAATTCGAGGACGACCTCCATAAGCATGTGCACCTCGAAAACAATATCCTTTTTCTGAAAGCAGAAAGATATCTGGTTCCCCCGCTGGCATGAGGGTGTGACGGGCTGGGTGCCTGTCGGGCTTGCCGTTCTGGGACGGCCTGGGGCGGAATTCGGCATAAACCTGCCGACACTGCGGCATGCTCACATCTGTTGCTGGATGCAGGCTCGCTTAAAAGGAGAACGCGGGCACGTGGTGACTCCCTCGATGATGGCATGGCCGTAGCTGGCGACCATCTGCGTCAAAATCTGCGTCAAGCATGCTTACGTGAGGTGAGGAGGCAAGTCGTAATTGTCTAACTACTTGAAATAATTGGCGGAGGCACATGGGAATCGAACCCACCTGGGAGTTTTCTCAACCCCCACACCGGTTTTGAAGACCGGGCGGCCCACCAGCGACCGACGTGCTCCGTGACAGGAGGGCGAAACAGGAAAGACATGCGTAAAATAGAATATTTTCGGGGATAAAACAACATCTATTTTCGGTCGGTTCCCGTTCAGTCGTGTCGGGGGGTCGCGGATATGTAACTTGATGAAACTTGTATTAAATGGTATCACTGGACCATTAGGCGAAACGTTTTACCACGGAGGTATCATGACGAAACGACTGATCAACTCCTGTCTGGTCGGAGTGCTGTTTGCCGTGCTGGCAGCCGGCTCTGCCCTCGCTTCCCCGAAGGAGGCGGCCAAGGAGGAAAGCCCCGAATCGATGATCAAGGCGCTTTTTCCCACGCTGCCCTTGTCGGGCGTGAACAAAACCGCCATCGACGGCCTCTACGAGGTAATTACCGACGGCAACGTCATCTATATCCATCCGAAAACCGGCCATGTCTTTATCGGCAATCTCTTCACCAGGGAAGGCAAGAACCTGACGGCAGAGGCGAGCAGTCGCCTGGTGGCGGAGCGCTACAAGCTCATCACCGCCGCCGACAAGGAAAAGGCGGTGAAGGTGGGCACCGGCAAGTACGAGGTCATCGAGATTACCGACCCCGATTGTCCCTACTGCCGCAAGATGCACGAATACTGGGGGCGCAGGCCGGACGTGACCCGCTACGTGTTCTTCCTCCCCCTTGCCATGCACCCCGATGCCGAGAAAAAGATCCGCTACATCCTGGCAGCAGAGAACAAGGAGCTTGCGTTGTGGGAGGTCTATTCGGGCGAATTGGACAATAAACGCGAGGTGCTCGACGCTCCCCGGGACGACAAGGGGCTGCTTGCCGCCCATATGGCGATCGTGGCCAAGCTGGGCGTGAACTCCACCCCCACCTTCTGGGTGCAGGGAACCTATGTGAGCGGCGCCAATACCCAGCTCATCGAGAAGGTGATCGGCACGTGCAAGACCGCCGAGGGGATGGCTCCCGGTGCCCCCGTCAAGTGCGAGGACGAGGGGCAGAAGAAATAGCGGAGGCCCCGCACTTCCGTGATCCCGCTTAAGGACTACAACCCGACGCGACGCTTGCCAGTGGTGAGCGTCGCGCTCATCATTCTCAATTGTGCCGCGTTCCTGTTCGACCGGTACGCCGGGCACTACGAGCCGCTGCTCGTGGAGACGGCCCGGGGGTTGGTTCGAACGCGGCAGTTCGTTGGAGGGCTTTCGGCGGACTACTCGCTGGTTCCCGCCGAGCTCACCTCCCATCCCCTCCTGGCCTGGCCCACCATCATCACCTCCATGTTCCTCCACGGCAACTGGCTCCACATCGGCTCAAACATGCTCTACCTCTGGATTTTCGGCAACAACGTGGAAGACGTGCTTGGGCGGTTCCGCTTCGTGGTGTTCTATCTGGGCTGCGGCACCGTGGCGGCCCTGGCCCAGGTGGCGAGCGCGCCCGGCTCCGGCATGCCGATGGTGGGGGCCAGCGGCGCCGTGGCGGGCGTCATGGGGGCCTACCTGCTCCTGTTCCCCCATGCGCGGATACTGACGCTGGTGCCGATCATCTTCTTTTTCACCTTCATCGAAGTGCCGGCATTCATCATCATCGGCTGGTGGGTGCTCATCCAGTTCCTGAACGCCAACTGGCTCGGCGGGGGGGAGTTGCGGGGCGGCGTGGCCTACTTCGCCCATATCGGCGGGTTTGTGGCAGGGATCGTGGGGCTCTGGCTTTCCGGGGCGGTGCGCCGGAGGGGCGGACCCTACCGGCGCGGGTAACCGTTCACGGAGATCCGTAGAAAGTGTGGAACCGGGCGGTGCCGCTCATGCGCTCTTCCGACAGGTAGTACCGGTAGAAAAACCGTATGGTCTTGGGCTTGGTCGCCATGGCGGCACGCACCGGTATGGAGAAAGCGGCACGTTCGCCGATGGCGAACTGGTTGGGGAAGAAAAGGAACGTCCCCGCCCCGATGGGGGTTCCCCCGTCGTCCAGCAGGGTGGCAGCCAGTTCCAGATCGTGGATGTAGTAGTAGGTTCTGTTCTCGGCCACGCCGTCGATGGTCGTGCCATTGGCGCCGACAGTGGTCTTCCAGTAAAAGGCAAAGTCGAAGAATTCATATTTGTTCGGGTAGGTATCGGCCGGACGCAACGAACCGGTCGTTTGAGCGCACGCTGCAGTCAGGAGCAGCATCAGGGCGGGCACAAGATGTCTCGCGTGCATGGGACCTCCTTCGAATGGCTGCTGCGCCTTGGAGTGGTGCCGGCGTCGAGACGGTTTTTCGGCTTCTTTGGCGGGCCATGATGTTACTATGCCAAAATTGTGCTACCATTCAACTGCTGAATGTGATGCAGTGCATGAATTCTTTCCATGCCCGGGAGGTACGTTCCAACATCCATGATTGAAGAGTTATTGGTCATCCTTGTCCTTATTCTCGGCAACGGATTTTTTGCCGGCTCGGAGCTTGCCATCATTTCCGCCCGCAAGGGGAGAATTGCCCAACTGGTCGAAGCCGGCGATTCCCGCGCCCAGATTGTGGAACGACTGCAGAATGATCCCCACCGCTTTCTGGCCACGGTTCAGGTGGGGGTGACGGTGGTGGGCTCTCTCGCCTCCGCCGTGGGCGGCGCTGCTGCGGTGCAGTCGGTCAAGCCGCTGCTGCAGGCGGTTCCCGTCGACTTCATCCGCCAGGCGGCAGAGCCTCTGGCCATCGGCTTGGCTGTGGCGCTCATCTCGTATCTTTCCCTCATCTTCGGTGAACTGGTCCCCAAGACCATGGGCCTCCAGTATGCGGACCAGATGGCGCTCCGCGTGGCCAAGCCGATCAATTTCCTGGCAAAGGCCGCCGGGGTGGTGGTCAGTTTTCTCACCATCTCCAACAAGGCGGTGCTCGCCATGATGGGGATCAAGGCCGAGGGGAGCCAGGCGTTCGTCACCCGCGAGGAGGTCCAGCACATCGTTGCCGAGGGGCACGAGGCAGGAGTGTTCAGCGCCACAGAGCAGGAGTACATCAGGAACATCTTCGATTTCACCCACACCTGCGTCCGCGAGGTGATGGTGCCCCGCACCCGCATGGTGGCGCTCGATCTGGCGCGCCCCCGGAAGGAACTGGTCCGGAAGGCGCTGGACAACATGTATTCGCGCTATCCGGTCTACCGCGGGAGCATCGAAAACGTCATCGGCTTCATTCACGGCAAGGACCTGCTGGGGAGGACCGTGACCGATCCGGAGTTTTCCCTGGAGTCGATCGTCCGCCCTCCCTTCTATGTGCCGGAGGGGAAAAAGGTCAACGAGCTCCTCAAGGAGATGCAGCGGCTCAGGATTCACATGGCGCTGGTGGTCGACGAGTATGGCGGCATCAGCGGGCTGGTCACCACGGAGGACCTGCTGGAGGAGTTGGTGGGCGAGATCGAGGACGAGCACGACATCGGCGAGCCAGGCACCGTGCAGCGGCTGCCGGACGGCAGTCTGCTGGTGGACGCCCTCATGTCGATCGGCGACCTGGCAGACCTGCTCAAGATCAAGCTGGCAGAGGATGTTCCCTATGACACTCTTGCCGGCCTCATTCTCGACCAGTTGGGACGCTTCCCCGAGCGGGGCGAGACGGTGGAGTGGGACCGCTTCAGCCTCATCTGCGAGGAGGTCAAGCGGACGGCGATCGTCAAGGTGCGCATCGTGGAAAATCTGCCGTCCCAGGCAGGGGACGGGCAGCACAGAGCGGAGCAGGAGTAGGCATGGACCGGGGACACTTTTTGGCGCTGCTCGGGTTCCTTACCGTCACCCTCGTGCTGTACCTGGTCTATGCCATTGTGGCGCCGTTTCTGGCACCATTGGGATGGGCCGCGGTCATCGGCGTGCTCACCTTTCCCCTCTATCGGAAGCTCCGGGCCGTGGTCGGCGGCAGGGAGCTGCTGGCCGCGGGAGTAATGACCCCCGCGGTGGTCATCACCCTCGTGGTTCCCGTGATCGGTCTTACGTTCTTCGTCGTCCAGGAGGCAACCCTTGCCTACCAGTTTCTGGAGCGAGTCGCCGCCGACGGGGGAGAGGCGGTGCTGGCCAAGATTCGGGCCCACCACCTGATACACCCCTGGATTACGCGGATCGAGGCCTACACCGGCCCCCTCAGCCTTGAGATCGACACCACCTTCCTCCCCGAGGTAAAGGAGGTGGCGGCCAAGGTCCTCGGCTACTCCAAGGAAGCGGTCAAGAACGCCTTTCTCTTCATCCTCAAGATCATCCTGATGGTGATCGCCCTGTTCTTCATTTATCTCGACGGCGAACGGGTCCAGCGCCGGGTCCTTGCGATCATTCCCCTTCCCGAGCAGCACAAGGCCGAACTTACCGACACCGTCCGCCGGGTGCTCACGGCGGTCATGTTCGGCGTTTTTCTCACCTGCCTGGTGCAGGGCGCCCTGGGCGGCATCGGCCTGTTGGTTGCCGGCATCCCCTCGCCGGTCCTCTTCGGCGCCATGATGGCGGTCTGCGCCCTGATCCCGATGGTGGGGACGGCCCTCATCTGGCTGCCTGCCGCCATCTATCTGCTGCTCAACGGGGAAGTCGCTCGGGGGGTCGGGCTCATGATCTGGGGCTTTGCCGTGGTAAGCTCCATCGACAACGTGATCCGTCCCTTTTTCATCAGCGGCAAAGCCAAGCTGCCGGTGCTCGTCATTGCCATCGGCGGCCTGGGAGGGCTTGCCTCCTTCGGACTGCTGGGGGCCGTTATCGGGCCCCTCGTGCTTGCCCTGTTCCTGGCGCTCTTCGATATGTATCAGAAGGAAATGGCGGGGTCCGACGCTAACGCCGGGCCCCGCCCGGAGGAGGGGTAGGGGAACGGTTTCGTCACACGCGCTGGGCGGCGCGGGCTCTCCGGTTGCCGATGGTGACCGAGGTGATGATCGAGATTGCCAGAACCCCCACGATGGTTCCCAGGGAAAAGATGATGGGGATGTGGTAAATGTCCACCAGCAGCATCTTTACCCCCACGTAGGCGAGGATCACGGACACGCCCAGCTTCAGGTAGACGAACATCTCCATCACGTTGGCCAGCAGGTAGTAGAGGGAGCGGAGTCCCATGATGGCGAACACGTTGGAGGTATAGACGATAAAGGGGTCACGGCTCACCGCCAGTACTGCCGGGATGGAATCAACGGCAAAGATCAGGTCGCTCGATTCCACCATGACCAGGGCCAGGAACAGCGGCGTGGCCGCCCGTACTCCCCCTTTCTTGACGAAAAAACGGTCGTCGCGAATCCGTTTCGTGATCGGCACCAGCTTGCGCACGAGCCGCACCATGGGATTTTTTTCCGGCTCGATCTGTTCCTCTCCGCCGAAGGCCATCTTGAATCCCGTCACCACCAGAATCCCGCCGAACACGTAGATCATCCAGTGGAACCGCTCGATCAGCCTATGCCTGCCAGGATGAAGATCGCCCGCAATACCAGTGCGCCGATGATACCCCACTTGAGGATCTTGGGCTGGTGGACCTTGGTGATGTGGAAGTAGGAAAAGATCATGATGAAGACGAAGAGGTTGTCCACCGACAGGGACTGTTCGATGAGATAGCCGGTGAAGAACTCC
This sequence comes from Geobacter anodireducens, assembly GCA_001628815.1. Taxonomy (NCBI): domain Bacteria; kingdom Pseudomonadati; phylum Thermodesulfobacteriota; class Desulfuromonadia; order Geobacterales; family Geobacteraceae; genus Geobacter; species Geobacter anodireducens. Next base: position 2,707,120 of record CP014963.1, on the reverse strand, counting down.
ATCGCCTTTGTGGGACCCATCTCGAAGTAGATCCAGGCGTTGAACGACAGTGCCAGCGAAACCCAGACCAGGGTCCAGGTCAGGGCTTCGCGGAACTTGATCTCATGGCTCTTGCGATTGAACACCCCCAGGTCGAGGGCGAAAACAACCAGCATAATGACGGCAAAGCCGACCCACATCATCGTAGTGATTTCCATTCAGGGTAACTCCGGGATCTATGATTGGATAGGGGGGCGGAAGGATGCCGGGTAGCGCTCCTGCCGCCCCGCCGCTGCAAGGGGAGCTAGAAGTTTCTGCTGTACGCCATGGCTTCGAGCCGGGCGATCCGCTCTTCCATGGGGGGGTGGGTGGAGAAGAGCTTGAACAGCGATCCGCCGCTGAGCGGGTTGACGATGAAGAGGTGAGCTGAAGCCGGCGACGCCTGCTGCATCGGGACCATCTGGGATGCCATCTGGAGTTTGCGCAGGGCATTGGCCAGGGACTGGGGGTTGCCGCAGATGCGCGCGCCCGACTCGTCCGCCAGGTACTCGCGGGAGCGGGATACCGCCATCTGGATCAGCATGGCGGCGATGGGGGCGATGATCGCCATGGCCAGGCCGCCGATCATGCCGCCGGCCCCTTCCTCGTCGTCGCTCCGGCCGCCGCCGAATATGGCCGCCCACTGGAGCATGTTGCCGAGCATGGAGATGGCGCCGGCAAAGGTCGCCGCAATGGTGGACACCAGGATGTCGCGGTTTTTCACGTGGGCCAGTTCATGGGCCATGACCCCTTCGAGCTCCTCGGGGGAGAGGATGCGCAGGATACCCTGGGTGGCGGCCACGGCCGCGTGGTTGGGGTTGCGGCCGGTGGCGAAGGCATTGGGACTGTCGCTGGGAATGATGTAGACCCGCGGCATGGGCAGGCCTGCCTGGACGGACAGCCGGCGCACCATGCCGTAGAAGGCCGGGTTTTCGGTCTCGGTGATCTCCTTTGCCCCGTACATGGAAAGGACGATCTTGTCCGAGAACCAGTAGGAAAAGAAGTTCATGGCACAGGCCATGAAGAAGGCGAAGACCATGCCGGTCTTGCCGCCGATGGCGCTTCCCATGGCCACCATGAGAAGGGTGAGCAGGGTCAGGAGCAGGGTGGTCTTGAGTCGGTTCATCATGTGTTGGTACCTCCGGTTGGTTATGCGTTATGGCCGGGGCAAACAAAAAAGACCTTTACCCGCGGCGCGACTGAGCCTTGGATAAAGGTCTTGCATGCTGTAACGCTCAACATCGGGATCAATGTTTCACGAAGCCCCGGGCCCGGGTGTTGCCACCGTGATGACGAGCCGTGGGTCGGCGCATATGGATGGATCGCGCCGATTGCTACTCCCCTTTAACAAGGAAAATGATAATCAGCCGCCCCAGCGATGTCAAGGGTTTTCGTGGCAGCACATTCCAGTCCTTGCATATCACCGGTACATGCTGTACCATCCCCGTCGCTTTCGGCCATTGCATCTGAAAGGAACGCCTTCCGTGGACGCAGCCGTTTTTATCACGACCTTCGGCATTATCTTCCTAGCCGAACTGGGCGACAAGACCCAGCTTACCGCCATGGCCCTGGCCACCCGCTACCCCTGGAAGAAGACTTTCATCGGCATCGCCCTGGCGTTCGCGGTTCTCAACGTGGGTGCCGTGGCTCTGGGCAAGTTCCTCTTTGCCGTGCTTCCCATTTTCTGGATCAAGCTTGTCTCCGGCGGTCTCTTCCTCTTCTTCGGCATCTCTACCCTCCGGGGGGGCGACGGCGACGGGGACGGCGAAAAAGGCCCCGCCTCGGCCAGGGGACCGGTGCTCACGGCTTTTCTGATGATCCTGCTGGCCGAGCTGGGCGACAAGACCCAGCTCGTCACCACCAGCCTGGCAGCCCAGTACGAATCGCCCCTGTCGGTGTTTGCCGGCTCGACCCTGGCCCTCTGGGGAGTATCGCTCCTGGGCATCTTCATCGGCAAGCAGCTCATGCGGGTCATCCCCCTCGGCACGATTCACCGGGTGGCAGGGGTGCTCTTTCTCGTTTTCGGCCTCGCCATCCTCTACCAGACCTTCACCGGGCCTTGAGCGATTGCATTTTTCGGGGCGGCCCCGTACAATTGTCCCTGTTTGAGCGGATGACGGCAGGGTGATTCGCGGGCCGCTCCGGCAGCCCCTGCCCAGTCGCCGTTCCCGTGATCCGGATTCCCCTCCCCGAGAGCCCGATGTCCGACAACTACGTCGAAAAATCGTTTCTATACCTTCTGGTCCTTTCGCTTCTCCTTCATGCGGGCGTGTTCGCCTTTTTTCTCGCATTTCCGCAGCAGGGGCAGATGGTCCGCCAGGAGCCGATCATGATCGACCTGGAAGACATCCCCGACCTGTCCTCCCAGCCGCCGGCGACCGACAGGAAGGAGGCCCGGCGCTTTGCCGAAGAACGGCACCGCGTCCCCCGGGAAATGGCCCCTCGCGGCGATATGGACCGGGACCGGATCGCTTCGCTCCCCTCGCAGCAGCGGCCGCGAATGGCTCCCCAGCCCTATGCCCCGGCACAGCGCGAGCCGGCGGCCCGGGAGCCGGCGCCCGGCGATATCCCCGTGCGGGAACCCCCGCGGGGCGGGGGTGGCATCCTGAAGCCGCGGACCAGGGGAGAGAACCTGCCGGACATGGCCCAGCTCATGCCGAGCGCGGAGCGGCTGGCAAAGATCGAGGAAAACTACAGGAAAAGGTTCAGTGACGATGTGGCGGAGGGGGACACCAAGTTTCTCGACACCGACGACATCCAGTTCGGCTCGTTCCTGCGCCGCTTCGAGAATGCCGTCTACGGCGTCTGGCGCTATCCGGCCGATGCGGCGCGGTTGGGCATTGAGGGGGTTGTGCCGGTGAAGATCACCTTCAATCGCTCGGGAGAGATAGAAAAGTACGAAATTTTGCAGAGTTCGGGGAGCCGCATCCTCGACGACGAGGTGGGGCGGACCCTCTCTACCATCAAGAGGGGGGGCACGGTGGGCGCCTTTCCCCGCGGCTACGCCAAGGAGCACTTCCACCTGGTCGCGTTTTTCCAGTACGGCATCGTGCGCGGCGCCAGCCGTTCGCTCCGCTGACGCCGGCGCAGCCCGTCCGCACCCCTTATCCCTGTTTTCAGCCCCTGGCCAGCACTTCCCGCAGATAGTCCCGGAACTCCCCGTTGAACTCCTCCCGTTTGAGGGCCATGTCCACCGTGGCCTTCAGGAAGCCGAGCTTGTCGCCGCAGTCGTGGCGCTTCCCCTCGAACAGGCAGCCGTAAATGGCCTCTTCCCGCGACAGGGTGAGCAGGGCGTCGGTGAGCTGGATTTCACCACCCTTGCCCGGGGTCTGGCGCTCCAGAACGGGAAAAATGTCGGGGGTGAGGACGTAGCGGCCGATGATGGCCATGTCCGAGGGGGCCTCCTCGCGGGGGGGCTTTTCCACCAGGTCGGTCACCTCGAAGACCCGGTCGGTGATCCCCGTTGCCTTCACGCAGCCGTAGGATGAGATGGACTCGAGGGGCACCTTTTCCAGGGCCACGACCGGGCCCCGGTATTTGCGGTAGACATCCAGGAGTTGGCCCAGGCAGGGTTGTTCCGCGTCGATGATGTCGTCCCCCAGCAGGACCGCGAAGGGCTCGTCGCCCACGAATTCCCTGGCGCAGAGGATGGCGTGGCCGAGCCCCAGGGCCTGCTTCTGCCGGACGTAGAAGATCTTCACCATGTCGGCGATCTCCCGCACCTCCTGGAGCATGTCGTCCTTCCCCTTTTCCTGGAGCAGCGCTTCCAGCTCGAAGGAGATGTCGAAGTGGTCCTCGATGGCCCGTTTGCTCCGGCCGGTCACGAAGAGGAGTTGCTCGATGCCCGAGGCAACCGCCTCCTCCACCACGTACTGGACCAGCGGCTTGTCGATCAGGGGAAGCATCTCCTTGGGAGATGATTTGGTTGCCGGAAGAAACCGGGTACCGAGCCCCGCCACCGGAAATATCGCTTTTTTTACCTGCATGATCCGACTCCTTTCAGATCGTAGTCTGTTCCGAATTGCCCCGCTCCATGCCGTCAACGATGGCGGGGACCAGGTCCTCCCGCCCCATGGCCATGATGTGGACTCCATCGCAGAAGGGCCTGACCGCCGCCACGGTCCTCCGGGCTATCTCGATCCCGGCGGCCAGCGGGTCGCCGGCACTCTCCAGCTCCGCAACAAGCTCGGGGGGGACCTTGAGGCCCGGCACCCGCTCCGTCACGTAACGGGCCATGCCGGGTGACTTCAGCAACAGGATGCCCGCGATGACCTTCATGCCCAGGGGATGCGCCGCATCGGCGAACCGGGCGAACCGTTCCGGGGAGAAGACCGCCTGGGTCTGGATGAAGCGGGCTCCGGCAGCCGCTTTCTTTGCCAGCTTGGGGAGGGTGAGGGCGAAGGGTTCCGCTTCGGGGGCCGCCGCGGCGCCGGCAAAGAACGATGTGGCGCCGGTGAGGGTCGAGCCCGAGAGGTCCCGCCCTGTGTTGAGCCCGGCAATGATCCGCAGGAGCTGGACCGAATCCAGGTCGAACACCGGCTTGGCCTCCCGGTGATCGCCGAAGGTGATGAAGTCGCCGGTGAGCGCCAGCACGTTGGTGATCCCCAGGGCGGAGGCGGCCAGCAGTTCGCTCTGGAGCGCCATCCGGTTGCGGTCGCGGCAGGTGAGCTGAAGGATGGGCTCGATCCCTTCCCGCACCAGCAGCGCCGCCGGAGCCAGGGGGGAAATTCGCATGTTGGCCCCCTGGTTGTCGGTGACGTTCACGGCATCGACGACCGGGCGCAGGGCCCGGGCCTTGCGGAGGAATTCGGTACAATCGCTCCCCTTGGGCGGGCAGACCTCCGTGGTGACGATGAAGCGGCCCGCGGCGAGGCCGGCGCTGAGTGCGGATGACGTAGCGGTCATGTGTCGAGTTTCAGGTCCGCGGGCCGGCTGCTGGCGGAGAAGTCGGCAGGGGGAGTGGTGTCGGCCAGGGGGCCCGCTTCCGCCTGACCCTGGAGGCGGGTGAATATCTGGTGCCAAGCGCACTCGGCGTTAGGGTTCACCTCGCAGCGCCCTTCGTCCATCCCCCCGCAGGGGCCGTTGAGGATGCCCTTGGGGCAGAGCGTCACGGGGCAGATGCCGGCGGTCTCGTTCAGGCGGCAGGCCCCGCACAGGGAGCAGCGCTGCTCGAACTGGCCGAATCGGCGGATATTGCCGAGGAACAGGGTGTCGAGGCCCGCCACGGTCCGCTTGTCCGTGCCCGCGGAAACCGACTGGACCCCGGCGCCACAGGCGAGCACCAGGAGCGCTTCGGCGCTGCGGACCATTTCACCCTTGGCCCGGAGGTCCCGCTGGACCCGCAGCAAGTGGCACGCCTCATCGATGACGATGGAGCCGGTCACCTCCCGGCCCGCCTCGGTGAGGCGCTCCTGCATCTGCCAGACCTGTTCCTCGCCGCCGGCCTTGCAGACGGTGGCGCACTTGGCGCAGCCGATCACGAAGACCCGGGAGACGCCGTCCAGGGCGGCCAGGATATCGGTGAAGGGTTTCTGCCTGCTGACTATCATCGCGATTCCGGTGTCGGGACCCGGCTAGCCCTTTCCGGAACCCGCCATTTTCGCGGCCTCAAGGGTATTGTGCAGAAGCATGGTGATGGTCATGGGGCCCACCCCGCCGGGGACCGGCGTGATAGCCGAAGCCCGCTCGGCTGCCGCGGCGAATTCCACGTCTCCCACCAGTTTCTTTTCCCCCACCCGGTTGACGCCCACGTCGATGACAACCGCGCCTTCCCTGATCCAGTCCCCTTTGATCATCTCGGGCACCCCGACGGCGGCGATGACCACGTCGGCGGCCCTGACCCGGCCGGGGAGGTCGCGGGTCTTCGAGTGGCAAATGGTGACGGTGGCGTTGCGCTGGAGGCACATGAGGCAACCGGCTTGCCCACGATATTGGAGCGTCCCACCACCACGACCTCCTTGCCGGCCAGGTCGACTCCCGCCTCCTGCAGCATCACCATGACGCCGTAGGGGGTGCAGGGCTGGAAGGTCGGCTTGCCGGTCACCAAGCGCCCCACATTGTAAGGATGGAAACCGTCCACATCCTTGGCGGGGGAGATGGCCTCCAGGACACGATCCGCGTTGATCTGCGGCGGAAGGGGGAGCTGCACGAGGATGCCGTGGATCGCCGGATCGTTATTGAGCTCGTTGATGAGCGCGAGGAGCTCCTCCTCGGTCGTTTCCGCGGGGCGCGTGATCTTCACCGAGTGCATGCCGAGCTTGTTGCAGGCATCGCCCTTCATCCGGACGTAGACTTCGCTGGCGGGGTCGCTGCCCACCAGGACCGTGGCGAGGCCGGGGGTTATTCCCCTGGACTGCAGTTCTTTCACCTGGGCGGCGAGGTCCGCCCGGATCTTTTCGGCAATGGCTTTTCCGTCGATGATCGTGGCCATGGGTGGGCTCCTTCTGGATGTGCGTCCCGGTAGGGGAGAATGGTGAGAACAGCCACAGAATGATACGGAAAGGTGACCGTGTTGTAAAGTCAGATTCCCCGCCCTGCTGGATAAAAAAATCCCCCGGCAGGGCCGGGGGATCTGGTTGGCGCGGTCCTATACCGCGGAGGGGCATCCTGCGCACGAGCCCCCCGAGGGGCAGGCAGGCGCATCGGATGTGCCGGAACCGCCGGAGTTGTAGCCCTGGGCGTACCAGCCGCCTCCTTTGAGGGCGAATCCGCTCTGGGAAATGAGCTTGCGCACCGGGCCCCCGCAAGTGGGGCACTCGGTGGCCGGGGCATCGGAAAATTTCTGACGCAGCTCGAACTGCTTGTCGCACGCGTCGCAGCGGTATTCATAGAGTGGCATGGGACAACCTCCTGAAAAATCGTTACGATTCACTATAAGTATCCCCCCCTCGGTTTGTCAACCCCGCGGGAGCGTTTCCGACGCCGCGCTTAGATGCTGCGGCCTACCGGCGGCCGCCTTCGAGCAGGGCCCGCACGGCGGCTGCGTCGGAGCCGGAAACCCTGATGGTTTTGTGGCGGGACTTTTCGCCGGCTATGATGGCGACGCAGGACTTGGGCACGCCGAGCCGCTTGGCGAGGAATTCGACGCAGAGGCGGTTCGCCTCACCCTCCACCGGTGGCGAGGTGAGCCGCAGCTTGATTGCTTCCCCCTGGACGCCGCAGACTTCGTTGCGGGACGCCCGGGGCTGCACGTGGACCGAAAAGGTGACGCCGTCGGCGGATTCGGTAATCCGCGGTGCAGGGGAAGGGGTGTCAGGCATCCTCAAGGGAGATCATTTTGTAGTGGGTATCGAGCAGGGCCTTGAAGGCGCTTTCGAACTGGAGCTTCTGGCGACGGAGATCCTGGAGCTGCTCGTTGAGCTGCCCGAGCCTGCGCTCGGCGTCCACGAGGATCTTCTCCGCCTTCACCTCCGCCTCGGAGACGATGAGCGACGCCTCCTTCTGGGCGTTGGCCTTCATCTCCTCGGTGATCTTCTGGGCCGCGAGCATGGCCTCGCGCAGCTCGCGCTCCTGGCGCGCCGTCTGTTCGGCGTCGGCGGCCGCTTTCCGGCACTGCTCGCGCAGATCGGTGTTTTCCCTGATGAGCCCCTCCATCTCCTGGGCCACCAACTGAAGAAACGAATCCACATCCTCCGGGTCGATGCCGCCGAGCATCTTGCCCTTGAACTGCTGCTGCTGGATGTCGAGGGGGGTTATTTTCATTACATGGCCCCTGCGCCGAGCTTCATCCGGAAGGCGAAGTCGTAGATGGTCCTGATCACGAAGCTCTGAATAAAGTAGATGGCCACCAGCACCAGGATGGGGGAGAGGTCGAGGCCCCCCAGGTCCGGAAGGATCCGCCGGACCCGTGAGAGGACCGGCTCGGTGCTGCGGTAGAGGAAGTTCACGATCGGATTGTAGGGATCGGGGTTCACCCAGGAGATGATGGCCCGGGCAATGATGATGTAGAGGTAGATCGTCAGGAGAATGTCGGCGATCTTTGCGATGGCGAGCAGAAAATTGGCGACCACGAACATGGGGGAGCCCCTTGGGGAGAAATGACAACGGCCGTTGTTATACCGGAATCCGGGGCGCGATGTCAAGAAACTACGCTATTTCAGCCCTTTTTCGCCCGTGTAGATGGTGGCTATGCCGAAGGTCTGGTTCCGGTGGGCAGTATCGCGGAAGCCGACCGAGGCCATGAGCGCCTTGAACTCCTCCTGGCTCGGGAACTCCAGCACCGAATCGGGCAGGTACTTGTAGGCGCTGAACTGCGAGAACAGTCCGCCGATTACGGGAAGGACCCGGAGGAAATAGAACGAGTAGATGCTTTTGAAGAGCCGCGAGCGGGGGGTGGAAAATTCGAGGATGACCGCCCGGCCGCCCGGCTTGAGGACCCGCAGCATCTCGGAGAGCCCCTGGCGGCGGTCCACCACATTGCGGATGCCGAAGGCGATGGTCACCGAGTCGAAGGTGTCATCAGGGAAGGGGATTGCCTCGCAGGGGGCGATTTCCATGGTGATCCGGCCCGCGTAGTGGGAGCCGGCCACCTTGTGGCGTCCCAGGGTCACCATCCCCTCGGAAAAGTCGACGCCAACGATGGCGACCGACGGCGGCGTCTGCCGGGCGATCTCCAGGGCCACGTCGCCGGTGCCGGTGGCCACGTCGAGCACGCGCCCCCCCTCGCTCCACCGTATGCATTTGACGGCGTTTCGACGCCAGCGCCGGTCCACGCCGAAGCTCAGGAGCCGGTTGAGAAAGTCGTAGCGGGGGGCGATGTCGCTGAACATGTCGCGGATGCGCTCGCCTTTTTCCGTAAGCCGGTACATGATATTTTTCTGTCCTTGCCACCAAAGAAGTGATATAAATCCAAATTCTTCGCACGTTCTGAACAAAGCCTGTCGTTTGTAGCACAAAACGGCCCGTCCTTGCCAGTACTTTCGAGGGGCGGCGCATGGGCGGGGCTTAACCTTTTCCGGGATAAACGGGGCAGCCGCGTGTTTCATCTGATCCGCTGGCAGGATATTGCCGACATCATCATCATGAGCTTCCTGGCCTACCGGCTCTATAGCTGGTTCAGGCACACCCGCGCCATGCAGGTCCTGATCGGGCTCGGGATCCTGGCCGGGGTCTATTTCGTCACCCGCAACCTGGGACTGTTCATGACGAGCTGGATTCTCCAGGAGCTCGGCACGGTCCTCTTCGTCCTGATTATCGTCGTGTTCCAGGCGGAAATCCGCCAGGCCCTGTACCGCTTCAGCCTGCTGCGGACCTTTATCGGCCGGCAGGAGGGGGGGGGCGAGCTCGACCTGGCGGAACTGGGCCGTACCGTTTTCGGCCTGGCGCGGGAGAGGACCGGCGCCCTCATCGTCCTCCAGCGCCAGGAGGCCCTGGACGACTACCTCCTGCACGGGGTGAAGGTCGACGGCCTTCCGAGCAGCCACCTCCTGGGCAGCATCTTCCGGAACGGCACCCCCCTGCACGACGGCGCCGTGATCATCAAGGACGGCCGGGTGAGCCAGGCGTCGTGCCACCTGCCGCTCTCCATGAAGACAGAGCTCCCCCAGAACTTCGGCACCCGCCACCGGGCCGGCATCGGGCTCAGCGAACGGTCGGACGCCGTGGTCATCATCGTGTCGGAAGAGCGGGGCGAAGTAGGCATGGCGCTTGCAGGAGAATATCGGAAGATCGCCTCTCCGGAGGAGTTTGCCGAGGTGGTCCGGGGGCTGCTCTATCCCCAACGCCCTGAAAACGTTGCCTTTACCCTGCGCCAGCGTCTCCTCCGCAACCTGGTGCCGAAAATGGTCATCACGCTCATTGTTATTGCCGGTTGGCTGGTGGTGACCACCAAGGAGGGCGGGATTTTTACGGTCACCGTGCCGATCAAGTTTCACAACCTCCCCTCCAGTTCGGTTCTTGTGAAGAGCGTTCCCGAGTCGGTGGAGGTCCAGCTCAAGGTCTTCACCAGCCTCATCCCTTCGCCCAAACAGCTTGACCTGGTGGCCGACCTGAACCTGGCGGCCGTACACGATGGGGTCAACAGCCTCGCGGTCAAGGATGATGATCTGAATCTGCCCCTGGGAGTGGTCGTGACCGGCATCAATCCACCGGTGGTGAAGGTGACCATTGCGGGCAAGGAGCGTAAGCAGCTCCGGGTGCGGCCGAAGCTTGCGGGACAACTCCCGGGCAGGGCAAAGGTCAGGGGCGTGACGGTGGACCCCGATGCGGTGATGGTGGAGGGCCCCGGCCATCTCCTGGAAGGGCTCGAATCCCTGCCCACGGAAACCGTGGATCTTTCCGCCCTGCGCCGGGGCGGAGTCGTGGAGCGGCGGGTCGTCTCGCCGTCGCCCCAGATCAGGGTGTTGCGTGATGAACCGGTCCGGGTGACAGTGGTTACTTCCGGTAAGTAGTTGATGTGCCGTGCCTTTAAAGGAAAAAGTTTGACATTGGTGTGACGGTTTGTTACAAAATGCGACCTATCACACGGTGTTTAATAAAACAAAAAGGAAGGGGGATACATGAGTATACGATTGCGACTTACCACCTTCGTCCTCATCCTCTTGGCCTTACCCTCCTTGGCGCTTGCCGCCAAAAGCCATAAAGTAAAAAAGAACGAAACCCTCTCTTCCATAGCCCGCAAGTATCACGTCCGCGTCGCCGATCTCAAAGCAGCCAACAACCTTGCCAATACTCGCGTAAAACCAGGCACCATTCTGGTCGTTCCTCCCCGTTCCGAGGCAGCCGCGTCGGAGCCCGCGGCCGAGGTCGCGACGTACAAGGTGCGCAAGGGCGACACTCTGATCCGGATCGCCCGCAAGACCGGCGTATCCGTGGATGATCTGCGCCGGTTGAACAGCCTTGGCAAGAACGGAATCAAGGCCGGCCAGGTTTTGGCGCTTCGGACCGTTGCCGACGAGGGGCAGCCGGCCAGGAAGCTTGCCCTCAAGAAGCCTCTCAAGAGCCTCGACATCTACAATGAAAGCGAATACGAGCGCAGCCTCGCGGAACTCGTGGGCGAGAACGGCGAAGACTCCCAGGCCGATTTCACCAAGGGGGTAACCCTCGGCGGCGACGGCGTCACCGAGTTGAAAAAGACCGCCTACAGTTTCATCGGCACTCGTTATCGCTTCGGCGGCACCACCCGCAAGGGGCTCGACTGCTCAAGCTTTGTCCAGCACGTCTTCCGCGAGCTCGACGTGACCCTCCCCCGCACCGCCCGCGAGCAGTTCCATGTGGGCAACCCGGTAGCCACCGGAGACCTCCAGAAGGGCGACCTTCTTTTCTTCCACACCTATGCTCGTTTTCCTTCCCATGTGGGCATCTACCTCGGCAACAACAAGATGATTCACGCCTCCTCCCGGGACCGGCGGGTGGTCATTTCCTCGATCGATACCCCCTACTACCGCGCCCGCTTCATCGGTGCCAAGCGGATTTCGCAGATCAACCCCGATATCCTCGCGCTGGACGACCTGCTGAGCGGCGCGGAAGAAGAAGGACTCGAAGAGATCCTTGCCAACGACACCCTCGGCGTTGGCCTGCTGAAATAGCTCCTGTCAGTCAATCACTCAAGAATCCGGTCCGTGGGCCGGATTTTTTTTTAAGGCATCATGTACCCGCTCATCGTCACTGCCGCCATTATCGAGCACAACGGCCTGATTCTCCTGACCCGACGGAGGCCGGACGCGCCCTATCCGCTGCTCTGGGAGTTCCCGGGGGGCAAGCTGGAACCCGAGGAACATCCCGAGGCGTGCATCGTCAGGGAGGTGCGGGAGGAGCTTGCCATGGAGGTGGCCGTGGAGGGTATCTATGATGTGATCTACTACCGCTACCCGGAGCGGTCCGTGATGGTGCTGGCCTACCGCTGCACCTGGACCGGCGGTGAACTGCAGGAACTGGACGTGGCCGGGCACCGCTGGGTGACGCCGGCGGAGGTGCCCGCCTTCGATCTTCTCCCGGCGGATATTCCGCTCGCTGCCAGGATAGCACGAGAATTCGGCACTGCGGGTTCTTCTCGCCCATAAGCCCCACCAGGCAGCGATGCGGAGGAGGCCCGCATCGCCAACCGGCCCCCCACTCCCTCAACACGATTCTTCAGCATCACCTCTAAACGGATGCCATGGTGCCCGGCAAAGGGACAATGCCTGCTTTGTCAGGAAGGACGCGACGGTGCAGCGGTCCATGGTCCGGCTGGTGGGAACCCTTGGGTGGGTCGGACGGAAGGTCCGGGAGCGGCTGAAGGAGTTGGAGGGCAGGGACGCGCGGGCAGAGGAAACGAAAAAAGGCGGCCACCATGGGGTGAGCCGCCTTTTGCATTGCTGTCGGCCGGTTACTTGCCGGCGATCCTGATGCCCGGAGCGAAAATGATCTTTTCGAAGGTCCGGTTGAGGGTCTTGCTGTGGAAGTTGAGCATGGGCGGCGAATCGGGGAACTCCACCTGGTCGCCGACCTTGACCTTGGTCTGCATGACGGCAACCCAGAGCTTCTGGCCCTTCTCTTCCACCTCCAGGTAGGTGTAGCCGGCAGCGTCCATGGTCGAGAGGACCTTGCCCTTGTGGCCTACGCCAGCGGGGACTTCAACCGGCTTGAGACCGGCGTGGGGGTCACCGCCGCCGTGAACGGCATCCTTGGGCATTTCACCCTGGGGGGCGGCCGGCATGCCGGCGGGCATACCGCTCTGCTGTTGCGGTGCGGGCGCAGTCTCGGGGGCCTTGGGCTTATCCTTGCATCCGGCAGCGGCGAGCAATACAACGGCGAGCGCAACCAATACTGATCTTTTCACCTGAATCCTCCTGTGGTTGGTTTATCACAAGGGCAAAAGCTACCATACATCCCGAATATTTTACAACAGCAAAAGTTGTGGATGAGTAACGGCGGCCCGTTTGCCGCGACGGTCAGTTTCCGATGACCACCTCTCCCGTGTCGGTAATCAGCTTGGCGGGGAGCTGGAATACTCTCTTGAAGATGTCGAACACCCCCCGCGACATGGATTTTACCGGGATCGCGGTGACGGTGGGGTTGGAGATCTTCCCCTTGGCTTCGAAGTAGGTGGTGATGAAGTGCTTCTCCTTGCCGGTCAGGATCCAGCCGACAATGGGAATCCGGTTGACCACCTTGTCCACGGTCTGGAGGGGCTGGACCCCCACGGTGACGGCAAGCTCCTCCCGGACCAGATCGATCTTGCCCACGGTGGAAATGTTCATGGCATTGCTGTCGATGAAGAGGTCCTCCGTTGAGATCACGCCGTCGCTCATGGCAAAGGTACCGGTGATCCTGTTGTAGGGCATGCCGTCCTTGACCATGTCGGGAAGCTGGAACTTGAGGAGCTGGGACACGTTCAGGATCGAGAATACCTTTGACAGCACGTTGAACTTGCGCATCTTGCCGTCGTCGAACCGGAGGGTGGCGTGACCGAGCAGGCTTTTTCGCAGGTCAGCCATGGTCGCCCCCCTGGCGGTCACGTCGGCCTGGAGCGACAGGGTGCCGGTGACGATGGCGTCGCCCGGGATCAGGTCAACCGCGTTGATCAGCGGCTCGGCTGATACCTTGTCCGCCTTGAGCTTCACCTGGTAGCGGGCCGACCCGTTTCCCCCCCCGTCGGCCCGGAGCGTGCCGGAGATCCGTCCGCCGTAGGCGCTGAACTCGAAGGGTTGCAGGTAGAGGATGCCGTTCTCGTAGTGGGCGACCGTGTGGAGATGCCGGGCCGCCAGCTTGCCGAACGAGGCTGAATCGGCGTCTATGGTGGCTTTCACGGTGGCTGCCCCCCCTTCGCCCCCCTGCTTCCGTTCCCGTTCCAGGGCGGAAAGGGCCAGGATGTCGTCCAGGTCGATGGCGGGAGAGGTGACGCTCACATCGACCGTGGGCTGCCGCATCTGGGTCACGGTCCCCTTGGCGGAGAGCTGGGACGAGCCGATTCTGCCCGCAAGCGAGCGGATCTTGAGGACGTCGTCCTGGTAGGTGAGGGTGCCCTGGAGATTCTGGATCTTCACGGCGCCCTTGGGGTGCCTCAGGCCCACGTCGTTCAGGTCGAGGGCCGGGGACGAGACCTCCAGGGTGAAGGACGGATCGCTGAAGTTCGTCAGGGACCCCTTGCCCTGGAGCGGCGAATTGCCGAGCATCAGGGAGAGCCGGGGGCTTTCCAGGGAGTTGCCCTTGAACCGGAGCGTGCCGGTCACGTTGCTGAGGGGCTTCACCGACTCGGCCGGCTTGAAGGAGGCCCCCGCCAGCGCCACCAGGCCGCTCCACTTCATGTCGGCCAGACTTTCGGCCACCCCCTCCGCCCGGGCGGAAATCTGCATCTTCCCCTGGGGATGGTACGGCTTCGCCTCGGGGATGTTGGCCGTGAGCGCCCCCATGGCAAACTGGTTCGAGGAGATGTCGAGCTGCGTGGGGAGGCTCTTCCCGTCCTGGAACCGGGCCGCGATAGACAGGGCAAGGGGAGGGAGCGCGTACTGGCACGACAGGGACCGGTCGCCGTTGCGGAGCAGGTTCATCCGGAACGCCAGGCTGTTTACCTGGCCCGTCGGCTTGGCAAAGGACTTCCCGTAGGAGTAGTCAGCGGCGGTCAGGTTGCAGTCGCCGGAAAAGGTGTAGGATGCCGTTCCCCCTTCGCCGGACAGGTTGAGGATCGAGTCGCCCGTGAACTGGAGCGATGCCGCGGCTTCCTTGCCGAAGAGCCAGTCCAGCTCCGCCTTGCGCGGCGTGAAAACGCCCTTGAAGGGGTAGCCCGACGGCGTGTCGAGGCAGTAGTCGCTGATCATGCCGTTGAGGGTGAAGGGAGATGTCCCGAACTTCCCCGACATGTTGCGCAGGGTGAAGTTCTTGCCGGCCAGCTCCAGGTCTCCCTTGATGCTGTTGAAGACCGGCCAGCCGTCCCCCATGTCGATCACGGCCCCTTCCAGGGCAGTGGCGCGCACCCGGAGCACGTTGTAGTTCTCCCCTTTCTCCATGGTCAGGATCTGGCTCACGCGGCCGTCGAGCCGCCCTTCGTCCACCCGGAAGTACCCTGCCTTGATGTGCTGTTCGATGAACTGGGACGCGTCGTCGGCGATGATGCCGAAGGGGATGTAGGAAAAGAACTTTTCCAGCCTGAAGGGGGCAATGGTGGTCCAGGCCACGATGCGGGGGTCCGGGGTGTGGATGTCCTTCACCGCACACCCCCCCTTGACGGTGAGGCCATCCATGCGGAAGTCGACGGACGAAACGTTCACCTCCCGGGGGGTTCGCGTCAGGGTATAGGTCAGGCGTACCTCGGCGGGGGTGAGGGGCTGGCGGAATACCTCCGGGTAGGCGAAGCGCAGTCCCGCCACCTGCAGCGATCCCTTGGAGGTGAAATCGAGCGGCGTGCCGTCCACGGTGCAGTCAAGGTTGAACCGCCCGCTCATGCGCTGGAACGGGACGCGGCTGCCGTAATAGGGCCAGTAGTGGCTCGCGTTGATGTTGTGGAGGCTCACCCGGGCATCCAGGTGCGCGGTGGTGAGGGGGGCGTCCTTGGCGGGCAGCTTCAGCTTGCCCTCGATGGCCACGGGGCTCTCGTTCTTTCCGTCCGCGAGCCGCCCTTCGATAGAGATGGGGCTTTCCTTGCCCCGCACCAGGCGGCCGA
Source organism: Geobacter anodireducens (assembly GCA_001628815.1). Classification (NCBI taxonomy): domain Bacteria; kingdom Pseudomonadati; phylum Thermodesulfobacteriota; class Desulfuromonadia; order Geobacterales; family Geobacteraceae; genus Geobacter; species Geobacter anodireducens. The sequence goes on along the minus strand of CP014963.1, from coordinate 2,691,525 downwards.
TGAACAGATCGGCGTCCCTGAGGGTCGTGACGAGCGGGCCGCCGGCTGCCGCGCGGTCGGTAAAGGTCAGGCTCCCCTGTTTGACCCTCACCCCCCGCACCCGCAATTGCACCGCGCTCTTCGTCTCCTTTTCGCGCAGGAGATCATCGATGTTGAGGGTTCCGTCCTCGTGCCGCACGAGCTGCATGACGGGCTTTTCCAGTTCTACCCGCCGCAGGATGACCTTTTTCTCCAGCAGGGGGAGGAGCGCCAGCCGGAATCGGATCGCGGCGACGGTGGCAAAGGGGGTGTTGCCGTCCCGCTCCAGTATCCGCACATCGGTAAAGGTGAAGGCCGGCCCGAACCGTAGGGACACCTTCCCCGTGCCGTAGGTCACGGGGCGGTCCAGTTCCCTCCGGAGTTCCGCCAGGAGCTGGTCCTTGTAGGTATCCAGCTCGTGGAGCCGCGCCACCAGCACAGTCAAGACCAGACCGCACAGGAGCGCCAGCGGTACCGTGACGTACAGCAGGATCTTTTTCCAGGAGGGAAGGGTCATGGGGGTGGGTCCTCGGAGTCAGGCGGCTGTGGAAATGCGATGAATCAGTATATACGAGGAGGGAATGGTGCCGCAACCCCTTGCGGCCTGTTGGAGCCTCTTGAGGGCCGTTCTGCGCTGCAATGCCGCGTTGCCAGCGGGTTGGGGCCTCCGTTCAGCCGAAGGCCCCAACCCGGTCATCCAATCAGTTCGGCCGGTCCTTGGCACGCTGCTGGCGTTTTTCCCAGCGCTCGCGGGCCCGATCGCGGGCCTCGTCGGCCTTCTGCCGTTGCTCCGGGGTGAGGATGGCGCCGACCCGGTCGTGGTAGCGGTCGCGGATCTCGCGCATCTTCTCGCGCTTCTGGGTGCGGTTCAGGGAGGCGTCATCGCGGACGGCCTTCATCTCCCCGTCCTTCTCGGCCAGGATCGGCGCGATGGCCGTCTTCTGCTCCTCGGTCAGCCCAAGGTGCCGTTCCATCCGTTTCAGTCGCTCGGCCGGGTCCATCTTATTCATCCCCCCGCTGCCCCGCATTTTCCCCATCCCGGCTCCCGGCGCCGGATCGGTCTGGGCCAGAACCGCCTGCTGGGTGCCGGACAAAGCTGCGACGGCGGTCAGTGCCGCCAGTGCCAGTTTGATTCTTCTGCGCATGGTGTCTCCTTTCAGTGCGGAACCTGCCGCTGTTGTCAGATATGTCCGGATTAACGGTTCCACGGAGAATCGGTTGACAGGGTACCCCGTCCGCCCGGATAATGGCCCGGCCCAAACGCCCGGAGGAAGTCCATGTCCGATCGCTGCACCCTCATCGTCAATCCCGTGTCGGGAGGCTATTCGGAGACCGCCGTCCGCGCTGCCGTGGACGCCCTGCGCCGGGGCGGGCTGGCCCCTCACCTGCTTCTCACCGGCGGCCCCGACGATGCGGCCGTCTTTGCGGCCCGGCTCTGCGCGCAGGAGGAGCACCCCTTCGTCATCGCCGCCGGGGGAGACGGGACTGTCAACGGCGTGCTGAACGGCCTCGAACCGGGGCGGGCCACCCTCGGCTACATCCCCTTCGGCACCGCCAACGTGCTGGGGCGCGAGCTGGGGTTGCGCTCCGCCGGGGATGCCGTGGCCCGGATCGTGCGCCGGGAAACGCGGCCTCTCGCCACGGGGCTCCTGGAGGGATTCGGGGTGAGGCGGCGTTTTTTTCTCATGGCCGGGATCGGGTTCGACGGCCAGGTGGTGGAGGGGGTGCGCAGCGACGAAAAGAAACGCTTCGGCGCCGGGGCGTACCTTCTCTCGGCCCTCAGGACCTTTGCCGCCTGGGACCGGCGGCCCCTTGAGGTGGAGGCGGACGGCGTCGCCATCCCCTGCCACGGGGCGGTGATCTGCAACGCGGCCCGGTACGGGGGGCCCTTTGTCCTGGCGCCGGGAGCGAGCCTCTTCCAGGACGGGTTCCGGGTCGTCCTGATCCGGAACCCGTCCCGCTGGCGCTACCTCTTCCTTGCCTTCGGGTTGTGGCGGGGCGCGGTGCCGGCTGCGGCGTCTCGGTTCTTTCGGCCAGGAGAGTGACCGTGGGCGGCAACAAGCCGGTTCAGGTGGACGGCGACTTCATCTGCCACTCCCCGGTCACCGTGACCGCTGAGGCCGATTTCGCCCGGCTCGTGGTCTGAGCCGCCGGGGCGCCCGGTTCACCCGCGCGGGAGGGGGTGACGGGTTCCTTTCGCATTGACGGTCTGTGGTTTTGCGGGACTTTTTTCTCCGGCAGTGTTGGTGGAAATATGACAAGGCAGAATCAAGGAATCGGCATTCCTGCCGATACGGATAGAGGTAGCGCGGTGATGAAAGGAACAGGTGCGACCCATGGCAAAGCCGAAGGTATTGATCGTCGATGACGTGAATCTCATGCTCGAGCTGGAGAAGAGCTTCCTGCGCTTTTCCCCCGTGCGGGTCTTTACCGCCCGCAATGGCGAGGAGGCCCTGGAGCTGGTGCGTAGTGAACGGCCCGACCTGGTCTACATGGACCTGAACATGCCGAAAATGAACGGAGTCGATTGCTGCATCGCCATCAAAAACGACCTGGAGTTGCGGGACACCCCCGTGGTGATGGTGACCACAGCCGGTAAGCCCGACGATCAGGAACTCTGCGCCCGGGCCGGCTGCGACGGCTACATCACCAAGCCCGTGGACCGGCGGTTGTTCCTGGAGATCGGCCGGCAGTACATCCCCGACATCGACCGCAGGGAACAGCGGATTTCCTTCTCTCTGCCGGTCACCTGCCGCACGGAGCAGCAGGAACTGACCGGCACCACGACCGACATCAGCGTGGGCGGCCTCTACCTGGCCATCGACCATGGAGTTGCCCGGGAAGAGAGCGTGGAGATCACCATCACCATCCCCGGCGGCGCTCCGGTCAGGGCCCGGGGGCGGGTGGCCTGGCTCAATGGTGTCGACGGGCGGGTCAAACCCCGGTTCCCGTCCGGTTTCGGGATCGAATTCATGGACATCTCCCCCGAGGACCTGATGCAGGTCAGGGGATTCGTCGAATCCCTGGGCAGTCTCTCATCTCCCGGCGCAGGGTCAGCCTGAACCAGAGGAACACCATGAGCGCCGCCGCCGCCCGGCCCGCCGGATTGTCGGTCAGGGGATCGAACCAGCGGTCGTGGAGCGAGAGGAGCGGGGTGGCGTCGTTGTCCCCGCCCCGGCGCAGGGCATTGCGGACGTCCAAAAAGAACGGAATCTGCCAGGCATTGCCCCGCACGTAGCCCCCTGTCCGGTACCAGAGCCGGAGCCGCTCCCGCCGGGTGAGCGCCATTGTCAGCCCGGCAATGCGCGCCAGATGCGGCCCCAGCCGCAAACGGCCGGACCGGTCCTGGCTCCGGTAGCCGGCCACCAGTTCCTCCACCCCCTCCTGCCAGCCGATGGCGGCGAAATTCATCAGGATCGCGTTCAGGGTCTGCCGCTCCCGCAGCCCCTCCGTCTCGAACCGTCGGGCCGAGGTGACGATTTCCGCCGGCAGCAGCACCCACGTTCCCGCCGCCGCAATCCGCTCCGCCAGCCGTACGTCCTCCATAATCGGCAGATCCTCGTCAAAGGGCCCCACCTGGGCGAAGAACTCCCGGGGGATGAGCAGCCCCTGGTCCCCGTGGGTGCAGCCGGGACGGTGGAGCCGCGCCTTGCGTTCGTAGAAGCGGTAGGCGAGGGGAGACGGGCCGTCCCCGGCGAATCGGAGCCGGAAGTGCCCGGCCATCCGCCCGTCGCCCCTGGTGGCCGCGGCCAGGTGGTCGAGCCCTTGCCGCAGGGCCAGGGGGTCGGAAAGGATGCTGTCCGCATGGAGGAACAGGAGCGTCGCGCCCCGGGCGGCGGCTGCGCCGGCGTTCATCTGGCGCCCTCTCCCGGGCGCGGTCTCCGTGACGGTCACGGGAAAGGGGAAATCCCCCGCGCGGCCGCGCACCAGGGCCACGGTGCCGTCGGCGGAGCCGCCGTCGCAGAGCAGGAGTTCCAGGGCCACATCCCGCTGCGCGGCCAGCGCGGCGAGCAGCGTTCCCACGGTCCCCGCCTCGTTCAGGGTGGGGACGATGACGGAAAGTTCGGGTTCAGGGTTTGAGAAGGCCATATCACCTGCCGGCAGAGCGATTGTCGCCATCATAGCACGGAATGCCCCCTTTGCCTCCCGCGACGTTCAAGGTCCCCGGACATGAAAAAGGCCCCGGAGGATTTTCCCCCGGGGCCGTGCAGGCAGATACCGCCGCAATCTCAGTGCATGACGCTGTCAGCTATCTTGACCAGGTTCGGCAGGTCGGGTTTGGTCACGATGTCCAGGGCGCCCAGGTCCTTCCACTTGCGCTTGTTGTCGTCGCTGGCCAGTGAGAGAAGATCAGCACCGGCAACTCCTTGAGCACGTCGTCCTTCTTGACCAGGGTAGTCAGGTGGAGGCCGTCCATCTTCGGCATCTCCACGTCGGTGATCAGGAGGTCCAGCTCGCTCCTGAGGTTGACCCCGGCGGCGCGGCAGCGGGTAAGCTTGTCCTGGATCATGTTCCAGGCCTCTTCGCCGTTTTCGGCCTCCTCCACGTTGTAGCCGGCCCCGCGCAGGCTTGTGCAGATGCTGTTACGGATGAAGGCGGAGTCGTCCGCCACGAGGATGCGGCGCTGGGAGCGGTCGAGCACCGGACCGGGCAGGAGCTGGTCCTCGCTCAGGGCCCGCAGGGTTTCTTCAGTGCAGAGCTCACCCACGATCTTCTCGAAGTCGAGGATCAGGATGATCCGGTCCTCCATCTTCACCACGCCGGTCACGTAGGCCGACTCGATGGTCCGCACCGGCGGCTCCACCTGTTCCCACGAAATCCGGTAGATGCGCGACACCCCGTTCACCAGCACGCCCACCATCATCCGGTTGAACTCCAGCACCACCACACGGTCGGGCGTCAGGGCGCTGTATTCCTTGCCCAGCACCGTGGCCAGGTTCACCACCGTGATCACCTTGTCCCGCAATTTCATCATGCCGGACACGGCGGAATTGGCGTTGAACACCTTCCACATCTGGGGCTTGCGGATGATCTCGCGGACCTTGGCCACGTTCACCCCGAAGTAGGAGTGGACCGTCTCGCCGTTGGGGCCGGTTTCATCGATCATGAACTCGACGATTTCGAGCTCGTTGGTGCCGCTTTCAAGGAGAATTCTCGGTTCCGCCATGGCCGTAACCTCGCAGAGTGATCGCCTTCCGGATGAAGGCATGGTTAACGTATCGGCCATGCATGGGGAAACTTTAGCCAGGCTGTTGAAAAAGTTGCGGAAAGGCCGTCACGGGGCGGGAAGCACTTCGACCCGCGTATCGTAGAACGTGCTGCCGTTGCCCCGGTCCGTCAGGCGCTGGCTGGTGAGGGCGTTCACGGTCCGGTCGCCCGGGGCGTGCTCCAGCCACCAGACCCCCTCGGCCACGGCCACTCCCGGCGGAACCCGGTCAGTGGTCCGCAGGATGAAGGCGACCCGGCCCCGCTCGTTGGCGGCGATCACCCGCTGCCCGTCGGCCAGGTCACGGGCCGTTGCCTCGGCCGGGTTCAGGAGGAGCGACATGGCGCCCCCTTGCTTCTGCCGCAGTTCTTCCTGCTCGTAGAAGGAGGCGTTCAGGGCATAGGGGGTGGGGGCGGTCATGAGCCTGAGGGGCAGGCCGCCCGCGTCCTCGTGGCAGGGGATGTGACGGGGAAGCGGCTCAGGCTCGCGGGGATTGAGGATCTCCACCCTGCCCGAGGGAGTTGCGAAGGTGCGCGGGGCATCGGGGGCCAGGGGGAGCTCCACGGCCAGCCCCGCGTCGAACCGGACCTGGTCGATGCCGGCCCGCATGGCGGTGGGGACCGAAAGGAGCCGGTCGATCATCTCCCCGGCGCTCCGGCGGAAAAACTCTTCCTCGAACCCCATGGCCCCGGCCAGCAGGGCGAAGGTGTCCCAGTTGGACCTGCTCTCTCCCACGGGCGGGATGGCGGGCCGGGCCCGCTGGATGCAGTAGGTGCCGTAGGCCCGGTACACGTCTGCGTGCTCCAGGGACGAGGTGGCCGGCAGCACGATGTCGGCGTAACGGGCCGTGTCGGTCAGGAACCGCTCGTGGACCACGGTGAAGAGGTCGTCCCGGCAAAGTCCCCTGATCACCTCGTTCTGGTCCGGGGTCACCGCGGCCGGGTTCGAGTGGTACACATACAGGGACATGACCGGCGGGTCGGCCAGCTCGGTCAGGGCGTGGCCGAGCCGGTTCATGTTCACGACGCGGGTGGGCCGCGCCATGAAATCCTCCCGCAGCACCTCCCCCAGGGCAAAGGCGGGGCCGGTGCTCGTGGATGCCAGACAGCCGCCGCCGCGCACGGCGTAAGCTCCGGTCAGGGCGGGCAGGGCAGCGATGCAGCGCACCGTCATGGCCCCGTTGCCGTAGCGGGAGAGCCCGCTCCCCAGGCGGATGAAAGGGGCGCGCGCCCGGCCGTAGCGCCGGGCCAGCTCTTCGGTCTCCGCCGCCGGGATGCCCGTGAGGGCCGCCACCCGCTCCGGGGGATAGTCCGGGAGAATCCGCTCCGCCAGCTCATCGTACCCCTGCACCCACCCGGCCAGGAATGCCCGGTCCACCAGCCCGTCCCGGGCCAGGACGTGCATCATCCCCAGGGCCAGGGCCCCGTCGCTGCCGGGGCGGGGCAGGATCACCCGGTCGGCCGCGGCGGCCGTGGGGGTCCGGTAGGTGTCGATCACCCAGACCGGGGCTCCCCGCTTGCGGGCCTCGCGCACGCCGTGGAGGAAATGGATGTTGGTGGCCGCCGCATTGATCCCCCAGAGGATCACCAGGTCGCTCTCCGCCACCTCGTCCGGATGGGGGGCCGGCGTATCGCCCATGACTGCCTTCCACCCCGCCTCCTTGGCCGGCGAGCAGATGGTCCGCTCCAGCCTCGACGCCCCCAGCCGGTGGAAAAAGGGGTGACCGGCATTGCGCTGCACCAACCCCATGGTGCCCGCATAGGAGTAGGGGAGGATCGCCTCGGCCCCGTGGTCGGCGATGATCTCGCGCCAGCGGGCCGCAATGGCGGCAACGGCCTCGTCCCACGACGCGTGCCGGAACGAGCCGCTCCCCTTGGGGCCGGTCCGCACGAGAGGGGTGGTCAGCCGCCGGGGCGAGTGGACCGTCTTTTCGTAGTGGAGCATTTTGGGGCAGAGGGTGCCCCGGGTGAAGGGGTGGTCGGGGTCGCCGGTCACGCGCACCGCGCGGCTGTTCTCTATCTCGACCAGCAGGCCGCAGGTATCGGGGCAGTCATAGGGACAGACGGAACGCTTCAGTTCGGGCATGGTCGCCTCCCTGGGAGGATCAGGCCGGGGCACTCTCCGGGAGGGTGAAGTAGCAGGTGGTACCCGCCCCCTCGGCGCTTTCGAGCCAGACGCGGCCCTGGTGGCGGGAAATGATCCGCTGCACGATGGCGAGCCCCACGCCGGTGCCGGGGAACTCGTCCTGGCCGTGGAGCCGGTGGAACGGCTCGAAGATCTTGTGGGCATAGCCCATGTTGAAGCCGGCGCCGTTGTCGCGAACGAAATAGACGAGCTCTCCCTCCCGGTGCGTGCTGCCGAACTCGATCCGCGCGCCGTCCGTGCGGGAGGTGAACTTCCAGGCATTGCCGATCAGGTTGTCCAGGGCCACCCAGAGGAGCTCCGGATCCCCCGTGGCCGTGGCTCCCGGCTCCACGGACACCGTCACCTGCCGCTGGGGCTCCGTCTCCCGGTGGGCTGCAACCACCGTCTCAACCAGTTCGCTCAGGTTCACCGGCAGTAGTTCGAGTTCCCGGCGCTGGACCCGGAACAGGCTCGACATGGCGGACATGACCCGCTCCATCTGGACACCCACCTCGGCAATCCGGTCCAGATAGCCGCGCAGTTCGCCGTCCAGACGGTCGCCGCAGTCCTCCTCCAGGGCCTGGCACAGGCCGCGCAGCCGGAGCAGCGGCGCCCGCAGGTCGTGGGAGGCCGAGTAGTTGAACGACTCCAGTTCCCGGTTGGCTGCCATGAGCTCGGCGGTCCGCCGGTGCACCATCTCCTCCAGGTTGACGTTCAATTCCCGGATGGTGCGCTCCGACTCATCCTGGGCCAGCTTGCGCTGGAGCAGGGACTCGGCCATGCTGTTGAACGACGCCGCCAGGGAGCCCAACTCGTCCCGGGACTCCACCGGCACCTTCACCCCCTTGTTGCCCGCGGCGATTTCCCGGACTCCCCGCTCCAGTTGGGTCAAAGGACGGGTAATCCCCCTGATCACGGGGTAGAGCGCCCCGATCACCGCCACCAGGGCAGCGACGGCAACCAGCAGCGCCGTGGCCGCCAACTGTTTCACCTTCCGGTGGAGAGGCTTTTCGTCCATCACCACGTGCACCGAGCCGATGACGGTGCTCTTCTCCCGGCCGTTGGCGAAAAAGAGGTCTTCCTCGTCGTCGGCGGTCGCCTGGGTTCGAATCGGCTCGTAGAACTCCAGGGCGCCCGGACCGTTGCGGATGCCCCCCTCGGCTCCCGGTTCCGGCCGGGCCGGGGCCGCCGTCTCCCGGGCATGGTAGCCCGGTCCCTGGCGGAAGAAGTGGACCAGGGACCGGCCTTCACGGTCCAGGATGGCCACCTCCAGCACGGAGCCGTGGGTTATGATTCCCTGGGCCACCTCGTGCAGTTGCTCCCTGTTCCCGGCAAAGAGGGGGAGCCGTGCGTTGTGGGCCATGAGCCGCGTCATGAGCCGGCCCTCGGTGAGGAGCTTGTCGTGCAGGGAGCGGTACTGGTTGTAGAGGAAGAAGGCGGTGAAACAGGTGGAGAGGGCAATGATCGAAAGGGAGATCACCATAAAGAGCTTCGCCCGGAAGCTCCTGCGGAGGACAGCGATAAAGGAACGCACTGGAGGAGCGTTCGCACCCATGGTTACTCTCCGAGTCGCGCCGGGTCGATCCCCAGGTGGCGGGCCACCGAGCCGTTCAGTTTGAGGACCGGCCGGGCCGGACCTTCGGCCGGCATGCTTTCGATCCCCACGCCGTCCATGATGCGGCGGGCCATCCTGCCCGCCTGGCGGCCCAAGTCGGCAGGATCGATGGCCAGCGCCGCCAGGGCTCCCGTGCCCAGGTACTTCTCGGCAAAGGCCACCACCGGCACCCGGTTGTTCTGGGAGAAGAGGAAGATCGCCTCCTGCCCCTCCCGGGTGAGCACCGTGGCGTCGGGGAAGAGCCAGAGCACGTCGGTTTTGCCCGCCAGTTCCGACAGGATGCGCGGCACGTCCCGGGGCGAGCGGGCCACCCCTTCCACCAGGGTGATGCCAAGGCGCTCGGCCGCCGTGCGGGCCTGCCGCGCCATGGCTCCGGTGCGCTCCGGGTCGTAGAGGATTCCCACCCGCCGGCCGCTGAGGCTGTCGCGGATGAAGGTAAGGTAGCGCTCGGGCGCCACCGTCATGGTCACCCCGGTAACGTTGCGGCCCAGGGTGCCGATCGACTCGGGAGAGGTCACCATCACGTACACCACCGGAATCTCGCGGATTTCCCTCACCCGGCTCAGGGCCTCGCGGCCCACGGCCAGCACCAGGCGGGGGCGCGCCTCGCGCACGGCCCGCACCACGTCGGCGCCCCGCATCTCCGCAAGGACCAGTCGCTCCACGGAACGCACTCCGGCCGTCCCCTCGAAACCGCGCACTGCCGCCTCGTAGGGGATGTTCCGTTCGCCCTGCACCACCACGACCTCCGCGGCGAAAGCCGGGAAGCCCCAGAGGAGCAGCAAGGCGAGTATGTGGAAGATACGTGCCGTCATGGGTTCCTAAATCGTTTTCCTTACCACTTGATGCGCAGGCCGCCTTCGAACCAGCGGCTGGGGTTCTTGAATACCTCGTCGTGATACTGGGCGCCGTTGAACAGGTTGTGGCCGGTGGCGAAGAGCTCGGCCTCCGTGTTGTCGCTCCGGAAGAAGCGCCACCCCAGGTTGAGGTCCCAGATGAAGTTGTTGTATTTCGCGCCCCAGTCGCCGGGGGTGTTCCACCAGCGGTACGCACCGGTGAGAGCGCCGCGGAAGGTCCGGTCGTCGTAGTGAAACCCGAGATCCCAGATGTGGCGGGCGACTCCGGGAAGTTTTTCGTCGGTCTGCAGGTTCTTGCGTCGGTGAAGACGTAGCCGGCGGTGAGCCAGGAGTTGTAAAGCGTAGCGGAGCGGGCCTCGATCTCGAACCCTTCCCGCAGCGTCCTTGTCACGGTATTGCCCTGCTCCTTGAATTGATTGCGGAACCACGTCCCCTTAAGCCAGAGGAAGGGGATGTCGGTGGTTTCGAGACCGGCCTGAACGGTCCAGCCGATGTCTCTGGTGGTAAACCCCGGGGTAAGGATCGGCAGGTTGTAGCCCCGGGCGGCGTAGGCCCGGAGCAGGGTCTTGTCGGTGATGCCGAGGGTTGCTCCGATGCTGGGGCTGAAGAAGTCGCCGGAGTGGCTGGTGAGGTCGTACCGGACCGCCGGGGTGATGCTGAACCGCTCCCAGGCGATGGTGTCGTTCAGGAAGAAGCCCCACTTATCGTTAGTTCCGTTGATGTTGAAGAGGGGGTTTTGGGCCTGTCCATGATCGAATTCGATCCCTCCGGTAAGGGTCTGGAGTCCCTGGCGCCAAGTGAGGTAGGCCGTGCCGCCGGCTGTTTTTTCGTCGTTAGTTATGGTGGCTAAACGCTCGCCAGTGCTGATGTCGTCAAAACTTTCAGTGAAATCGAATCGTGTTCCCTTGATGAGGGTATTGAAGGTTAGCCGGTCGTTCAGGGCGTAGTCGAGCGAAAGGGTCGATTGGAGGATGCGCAGCTTCAGTCGATCTGAAAATCCGGCGAACGAGATAAGGCCAACCTGTGGGGATGTCTCCAGGGAGTTTAAGGTCAGGCGGACACTGCCACGGTCGGCCAAGCTCCAGCGGAGTTTGGCGTAGAGGTTGTTGTTCTCGGTGGCGTTGAATGGATGGAAGCCGTTGCTTTGGAGGTTGCCACCCGATAGGTAGTAGCCGAGGCGGCCCACCGTGCCGGAAAGCTCGCCTCGGGCGTCACGGGTGCCGTTCTCGCCGCCGGAGAAGGATGCGGCGCCGCTGAAGGATGCGTGGGGGGCCGGTTCCTTGGTGATGACGTTGACTATTCCCCCCAGGGACGAGACCCAGCTTGAGGATGCAGGCCCCTTCAGAACCTCCACCCGTTCGATGATCTGGACCGGTACCATGCCGGGGATGGCATAGCTATCGGATTCGTTGTCGATGGGGACCCCGTCGATCAGTATCTGAATAAACCGCGTAGTGGCTCCGGGGAACTCAGTGAGGGTAGGGGCGCCTGGAGCCGTGTTTCCTTGGACTTGAACGCCGGGGATCGTGGCGAGAATATCGGCCAGGGTGTGAGCGTTCATCGCCTCAATCTCGTCGGCGCTGATGACGGTGATGTTCTCTGCGCTGCGGGAGAGGGGCTTGGGGGAGCGGGTGGCGGTGGAGACGGTCAGGTCGTGGGGCTCGTAGTAGAGTTCCAGGAGCTCCCGGTCGCTGTCGGTTTCGGCGTGGGCCGTGAAGGGTATGGCCAGGGAAAGGAAGCCTAAGAAAAAGAAGAGCCCAGGAAGCAACGACGAAAGGCGCCGGAAGGGGCTTCCGGCGCGCGTTTTCGAAGTTTTAACGGAGCTCTGGGTTGGCATGGCACTTGCTTTAATGAGACTGGCAAAGTTGGAGCGAACGTATGGCTTATAGCAGAGGACCGCAGCGAATGTCCATTGCTTTTTGTCCGGCAGGGCAGTGAAGTCAGACCAAGGGAAGGGGGGAGGTTAATGAGCCAAATAACAGACGGGGTGACGGTTCTTGACGCCGGGAACTCGGCGCACCCGGAGGGGCCGACGGCCTGTTGTACGTCGTCGTTGGTAGCTACGAGGGTTCAACCGGAAGAGTAGTGAGCCGCAGGAAGGATGAGGGGGCGATGGCCCCTTTCTCTTTCCGCTATTTCATGGAAAACCCTTTGCCGGAGCCACCGACGGCCCGGGGATTCCGCATTCCCGCGTGGTGCCGGGGGGGCTTTGACCCCGGCACCACGTATCTGTTCTTTGGGCGGCCGAAGAAGGTATGCAAAGAATACCGCCCCGATGCCTTGGCCGCTGGCAGGGCTCCCCTCGCTCCATCGGACGCAGCAAGGGGGCAGAGGCGCACGGCATGTTCTCAATCAAGTCCCCCTTTGCGAACAGGGGATTTAAGGGGATATGCCGTAAAGATTTCAAATCCCTCCTGCCCCCTTTCGTAAAGGGGGGAGTTTTTTTCCTCTCTCGGAGTCCATCCCATGACCCTCTCCCGCTACGTCTCCTCTTACCCTTGTTCGGAATCAACCGACCACGTCATTCTCTTTTCCTGCCGTACCGGCGCGGTGGTGCGGGTTTCCCGGTCCGCCCTCGACGCGGCCCGGGCCGGCACCCTTTCCCCTGCCGCGGCCGAGACCCTGGAGAAGCACGGCTTTCTCACGCCCGGCCCCGAGGCCGAGCGGGCGGAGATGCTCGCCTGGTTCGACCGGATCAACGCCGCCCGGCGCCGGGCCGGCATGGTGGCGGTGCTCACCCGGCGCTGCAACCTGGCCTGTCCCTACTGCTTCGAGGGAGGGCAGGCGCCGGAAGGCGACATGAGCGAGGAGACCGCGGACCTTCTGGCCGCGATGATCGAGCGGGAGTACCTGGCAAAGGGATGGCGGGTGGATATGGATTTCTACGGCGGCGAGCCGCTGCTCCGGCCCGACCTGATCAGGCGGATCGCGGAGCCGCTGCGGGCCGCGGGGGGCGGGCTGTTCCACGGCAACATGGTCAGCAACGGCACCCTGCTGAACCGGGCGGTGATGACGGACCTGGCGGCCCTGGGGATCGAGTCGGTCAAGGTGACCCTGGACGGCCCGCCCCGGGTGCACGACCGGTACCGTCCCTACGGCGGCGGCGCCGGGAGCTTCCACGACATCCTGCGGGGAATGGGCGAGGTGGTCGATCTGGTGAAGATCCACGTGGGAGGGAACTTTACCCGGGAGACCTGGCGGGAATACCCGGCGCTCCTGGACCTGCTGCTGGCGGAGGGGTTCACCCCGGACCGGCTTGGCACGGTGCGTTTCACCCCGGCCGTGGGGGGGAGGGGGGACGGAGCGCTGCCCCACTTCGCCGAGGGGTGCGCGACCTGCGATGAACCGTGGCTGGCCGAGGCGGAGCTGGTGCTGCGGGAGGAGCTGGTGAAGCGGGGCTTCGGCGTGCCCAAGCCCGGCCCCTTTTCCTGCATGATCGAGCTTGAGAGCGACCTGGCCGTGGACGCCGACGGCCGCTGCTACAAGTGCCCGGCCTTCATGGGGCACGAGGGGTATGCCGTGGGCGACCTGCGCGCCGGCTTAAGCCCCACGGCACCGTCCTACGGCTACGATATCTGGCGCCGGGAGGAGTGCCTGGACTGCTCCTGGCTCCCCCTCTGCTTCGGCGGCTGCCGCTTCATGAAGCTGGTGGAGGCCGGGGCGGTGACCGGCGTGTCGTGCCAGCGGGAGTACCTGGCCGGCACGGTGGAGACGATGGTGCGCCGGGGGCTGGCGCCGGGCCGCTCAGTCCAGCAGTGAATCCAGGTAATCGAAATCCAGAATCTCTTCGGCCTGGGCCTTGACCAGCTCGATCTTTTCGGTGTCCTCGGCGCTGATCTTTGAGACGTGGTGCTTCATGGCCGAGAAGACGTCGGCGGTGGTCTCGCGGATGCGGATGACGGGGATGTTGCTCCCGTCGAGGATCTGCTGGGTGATGGCCGACACCGGGGCGTGGCCGGGGATGACGAGGCCGGCGATCTTCTCCCGGTAGGCCGGGATGTGGTAGAGGGACGAGATGGTGACCAGGAGTTCGTCCCGGGAGCTGGTGACCACCAGCAGGGTGGACTGATCCAGCCCGTCGATGACCTTCTGGGAGGAGGCGGCCCCCAGCTGGATGTGGTGGACGATGCGAGTCCCCTGGGTCTGGTCGCCCCGCAGGGGGTGCTCCAGCAGGCGGGAGATGTGGTTGAGGGTCGGGTTGGCCAGGACCGGGGACCAGTCGAAGGCGCCGATGACCTCGATGCCGTAGGGCTTGAAGGAGCGGCCCAGGTACGAGAGGGAGGTTTCCCGCTTCTCGGGCAGGAGCTTGTTGACCACAAGCGCCTTGACCGGCACCTCTTCCATCCGGTAGAGGGGGAGGTTGAGCTGGACCGAGTCGATGACGTTGCCGATGCCGCCGCCGCTCACCAGGATCACGGGCGCGCCGGTGATCCTGGCCACCCGGGCGTTGTTGAGGCCGATGACCGAGCCCACCCCGCCGTGGCCCGACCCTTCGATGATCAGGAAGTCGTTTTTCTCCTCCAGGGCGGCCACCGCCTCGGTGATCCGCTCCACGGGCCAGAGCGCCGGGATCTCGCCGTCGATGAACTTCTTGGTGGAGCCCCGGCCGAGCACCACGGGGGACATGTGGGCGATGTCCTCTTCAAGTCCGAAGATGCGGGCCATGAGGGCCGCGTCCTTGTCCACGGTGATGCCGTTGAAGACCTGGCACTTGGGGCCCACGGCCTTGATGAAGCCGACCCGGCCGTATTTCTTGCGCGCCAGGTGCATGAGCGAGACGCTGATGGTGGTCTTGCCCGCGTTCATGCCGGTGGCGGCGATGAATATCTTTCTGCTCATGACGGTGACGATCCCCCGACAATGGTTATTCCGGTAGAATAAGCAGTATAATTTTACCATTCAAAGGGATGCAAGCATGTATACCGAACGATTTCTTTCATTCCGCCCGGCCTGACGGAAGGGGCACCGCATCTGCCGGCCATGGATGCGGTAACGCGGCGGGGTTCGCCGGGTATTCCATCCCGTGTCAGTAACGTTCCCCCGGTTGGCAATGTTGCACTGCCTGTGGTAAGGTAGCCCCCATGAAACGCAAAACCCTCCCCAAACTCCTCTACGCCGACGCCAAAGGAAACATCTTCGACCATCCCCATCTCTGCATGGCCGGCATGAGCGGCCCCGAGACGGTGCTCCCCGAATCGGTGGAGCTAATTCCGCTGCCCGAGGGGAGCCGGCTCTTCACCATCCCGGACACGCCGCCCGTTGCCTGGGACGAGCAGCAGCGGAAGTTCGTGACCGTGGCCTCGGTGCGGGAGGGGCGGCGCCCGATGCCGGTGCAGGCGGTGTCGGCCTTCATGGCGCCCGGGTACGTGCGGTTGCTGCTGCCGGCGTGTGATTATTCGCGCAAGAAGGTGCACCTCCCCCTCTGGTCGTACACGGCGGTGGGCTGGGACGAGGAGCGGGACTGCTTCGTGGTGGCGGCGAGCCGGGTGGACACCAACCAGAACTGGAACCCCTGCAACTACGACGACCGGAAGCTGGACCCCCTGGTGCGGCAACGGTTGGCGGAAATGCCCCGCAACCGGCTCCTGGAGCAGTTGGCCCGCTGCGCGGTTGATTACCACTGCTTTGCGGCCAAGAACCTCTTTTTCCGCCGCTGGGAGGCGCCGCTTCCCACCTCGCCGGCGTGCAACTCGCGCTGCCTCGGGTGCATCAGCCTCCAGCCCTCGGACTGCTGCCCGGCCAACCACGAGCGGATCGGCTTCGTCCCCACGCCGGAGGAGATCGTGGAGCTGGCCCTGCCGCACCTGCTGGAGGCGCCGGAACCCATCGTCTCCTACGGCCAGGGGTGCGAGGGTGACCCGATCATGCAGGCGGACACCGTGGCCGAGGCCACGCGGCGGCTGAAGGCGGCCACCTCCCGGGGGACGGTGAACTTCAACTCCAACGGCTCCTTGCCGGACCGGATCGCCATGCTCTGCGACGCGGGCATGGACTCCATGCGTTTTTCCATGAACTCGGTGCGGGAGGAGGTCTACGACCGGTACTACCGGCCGGTGGAATACCGCTTCGCCGACGTGAAGGAGTCGGTGCGGCTGGCAGGGGAGCGGGGGCTGTTCACCATGATCAACTACCTGGTGTCGCCGGGGGTGTCGGACAGCGCCGACGAGGTGGAGGCCCTGCTCCGCTTCATCGGCGAGACCGGGGTGAAGATGATTCAGATGCGGAACCTGTCCATTGACCCGGATTTCTACAACAAACGGATGGGCGCCACGGGGCGGGGCATCGGCATGTACCGGATGCTGGAGCGGGTGAAACGGGAGTTTCCCCACATCCAGTACGGCTACTACAACCGGACCCGGGAGAACTTCTTCCCGGCGGGGTATGAGAAGGGGTGGCCGATCCGCTAGTCGGGCAGCCCTTCCACAACCATCCGGGCCCACTCGTGCAGCGCCAGATCCCGGTAGGTCTTGAAAATCCGTCCATCTCTCGTGCGGAAGAGCTTTTTGGGTTCGCGGTCGTCGATCGAGTTGTCGTACACGTATGCCCGGTCAACCATGGAGATCGCCAGGGCACCGTTGGCAATGGAGCGCTGGTAGCGGGAAATGATCTTGGCGATGGGGACATCGTGGCCGCCCGCCATGACCCGCCTGGCGACGCGGGACGCATTGATCGCCGGGCTGTCGGTGCCGATGAAAAAGAAGCGGATGAAGAAGTCGGCCTCTTTCGCCCGCCTGATAAAATCCAGTTTTTCCGGGACGGAAAAAACCGTTTCCAGGAGCATGCTCCTTTTTCCCCTCAAGCACTCCTCTCTGAGTTCCTGAGCCCTTGCCGCAGCTTTCATTACGGCCTCGGGAGAGTTCCAGTCACCGAATTCATTCTTGGCGATTTCATCGGGGTTGATGAAGATGCAGCCCTCCGACCAGTCGTGTCTGAGGACCTGGCTCGTGAACGTTGTCTTGCCCGAACCGTTCGGCCCGGCAATGACGATCAGCTTATGCCTGAGAGCGCTTTTCGCCATGGGCCTGGAACGCCTCGCGGGCCGACTCAATCTCGCGCCGCAGGTTGTCTCGAAGCAACTGCTTCAACTCGATGGTCTGGGCCTTGGTCTGCTCGGCGACAGCCCTCATGATTTCATTCAATTCCTTCTCGGAAATCTCCTTGGTCTGCTCGCAGGATTCCTTTTGTTTTTCAGCAGGTTTCATGATTGCCTCCACAATCGGTACACGTCCAATCTAGCGGAACCGTTCCATGGGGTCAATTCAATAAAGCGGGAACGGGCCTGCCGTCAGACAGGCCGGTCGCCTCCCTCAGTACCTGACGTCGAACCCGTCGAATTCGCCCCGGTAGTGCTCGCGCTCCAGGATGACCCGGTCAACCCGGGCGCGGGAAGGGCCGTGGTGGCACCAGGTCACCAGGCGTCGACGGCCTCTTCTTCCCCCTCGAAGCAGCCCTGGACATCGCCGCCGGCAAGGTTTTTCACCCAGCCGGACACGCCGAGCCGCTGGGCCTGCTGCACCGTGTGGTGCCGGAAGGCCACTCCCTGCACCAGCCCCTTGATGGTTACGATGGCGCGGATCTTCATCTATCCCTCCTCCAGCATTGCCAGGAATTCATCCTCGGTCAGCACCCTGACCCCCAGTTGGCGGGCCTTGTCCAGCTTGCTGCCGGCCTCGGCGCCGGCAACCACGTAGTCGGTCTTTTTCGAGACGGAGCCGGCCGCGTGGCCCCCCTCCTTCTCCACCATCTTCTGGGCCTCAGGGCGGCTGAAGCGGGTGAGCGCCCCGGTGAAGACGAAGGTCTTGCCGGTGAAGCGGCCCCCCACCTTTTTTTCCTCCACCGTGGGCCGGACCCCGGCCTCGATCATCCGCCGGACGGTCTCCCGGTTCCCCTCGTTGCGGAAAAAGGTGATGATGCTGCGGGCCACCTGGGGGCCCACCTCGCGGATGGAGAGGAGTTCCTCCTCGGTGGCCCGTTCCAGGTTCTCGATGCTGCCGAAGGCGCCGGCCAGGAGTTTTGCCGTGCGTTCCCCCACGTGGCGGATGCCCAGGGCGAAGATGAAGCGGGAGAGCTCCCGTTGCTTGCTGGCCTCGATGGCGTTCAGGAGGTTTTCGGCCAGCTTGTCCCCCATGCGTTCGAACTGCATGAACCGGTCTCTGGTGAGGGTGTAGAGGTCGGCCACGTTCTTCACCAGGCCCAGCCGCAGGAGTTGCTCGATGTATTTTTCGCCCAGCCCCTCCATGTCCATGGCATCGCGGGAGGCGAAGTGGATGATGGATTCGCGGATCTGGGCCGGGCACGAGAGCCCCATGCAGCGGACCGCCACCTCGCCGGGGATCTTCACCACCTCGGAGCCGCATTCAGGCAGGCGGCCGGGATGGGGAGGGGGCGTTCGCTGCCAGAACGCTTTTCGGCCAGGACCTTGACCACGGCCGGGATCACGTCGCCGGCCCGCTCGATCACCACGGTGTCGCCGATGCGGATGTCCTTGCGCTCCATCTCCTCCCAGTTGTGGAGGGTGGCGCGGGAGACGGTGACGCCGGAAACCTCCACGGGCCTGAGGTGCGCCGTGGGGGTGATCACCCCGGTGCGCCCCACCGAGGGAACGATGTCCTCCACCAAGGTCACCGCCTGCCGGGGCGGGAACTTGACGGCCACGGCCCAGCGGGGGGAGCGGCTCTTTTCGCCCAGCTCCCGCTGGAGGGCAAAGGAATCCACCTTGACCACCACGCCGTCGATCTCGTAGGGGAGGGAGTCGCGGCGTTCGGTCATCTCCCGGTAGTAGGCGAGGATCTCCGCCACTCCCTTCACCGGCCGGATCAGGGGGTTGACCGGCAGGCCCCATTCGCCGATCCGGTCGAGAAATTCGGTCTGTGCCGCGAAGGAGGCGCCCCGGACCTCGCCCGGCGCGTAGCAGAAGATGGCCAGGGGCCGCCGGGCCGTGATCCGGGAGTCCAACTGGCGGATGGAGCCGGCCGCGGCGTTGCGGGGGTTGGCAAAGGGGGGCTCGCCCTCCTCCTCCCGCTGGGCGTTCAGACGCTGGAACGGGGCCAGGGGGAGGTAAACCTCGCCCCGCACCTCCAGCAATTCCGGCGGCTGCTCGCACCGGAGCCTGAGGGGGATGTCCCTGACGGTCTTCAGGTTGTGGGTGACGTTCTCCCCCACCAAGCCGTCGCCCCGGGTGGAGCCGACGGTGAGGACGCCGCGTTCGTAGACCAGTTCCACGGCAAGCCCGTCCATCTTGGGTTCACAGACGTAATCGATTTCCACGTCGCCGTGGAGCCCCAGGAAGCGTTTGACCCGGTCGTCGAAGTCGGCGATCTCGGCGTCCGTGAAGGCGTTTTCCAGGGAGAGCATGGGGATGCGGTGGGTAACCTGCTCGAACTTGTCCAGGGGCGCGCCGCCCACCCGTTGCGTCGGGGAGTCGGGGGCGGCCAGGTCGGGGAACCGCGTTTCCAGGTCCACCAGTTCGCGGAAGAGGAGATCGTATTCGGCGTCGGTGATCTCGGGGCGATCTTCCACGTAGTAGAGGCGGTTGTGGCGCTCCAGTTCGGTGCGGAGGGCGGCGATGCGGTCCGCTGCGGTCTGCTTGTCCATGGGGGCTCCGTGGCGTGGGGATAGAGGAGCTTATAGCACAGCGGCCGCCGGATGGCAATTTGCGCTCCCGGCCGGGACGGGGCATTAGGGCCTCGCGGTTTCAGTCAGGTATCTGTTATAGTGGAGGCTCGGGGCGCAGCGCAGGGACCGGCGAGCAGCATTCCTCCGGCCGCGGGAAGGGGATGCCGTGAATCATGGGGTATGGGAGCGTGTGGGCGTGGTGTGCCGGTTTCTGCCGATCCTGCTGGCAATGGCGACGGCGCCGGCATGGGCCGCGCCGGCTGCGGGGTCGAAGGTGCCCGCCGAGGTGGGAGCCGCCCTGGCGCGGGGCGAGTCCCGGGAGCTGATCGTCCTGCTGGATGACGGCCCGGTGGAGGCCGAACTGGCGGGCATCCGGGCGCAATCCGCATCGTCGGCCGACGAGCGGGAGGCGGTTCGCCGGCGGCTCGCGCTGAAGGCGGCGCGGTACGGCGAGATGAAAGGGCGCCTCGCCGCCGACCTGGCTGGGGAACGGATGGAGGTGGTCAGGGAGTACAGCCACCTGCCGCTCTTCTTCGCGCGGGTGGGGTCGGCCCGGGCCCTGGAGCGGCTGGCGGGCCGCGCCGAGGTGAAGGGGGTCTTTCCCAACGAGGCCAGGAAGCTCCAGCTCACCGAGAGCCTTCCCCTCATCGGGCAGCCTCCGGCTGCGGCTGCCGGTTTCAGGGGCATCGGCACGTCGGTGGCGGTCTTCGACACGGGGGTCGACTACACCCGCCCGGCCTTCGGCTCCTGCACCGCGCCGGGCACGCCGGCCGGGTGCAAGGTGATAGTCTCCTTCGATACGGCGCCCGACGATATCATGCGTGACGACGCCACGCTCCACGGAACCAATGTGGCAGCCATCGTGCTGGGGGTGGCCCCTGATACCCGCATCATCGCCATCGACGTCTTCACCCAGAATCTCGCCTATGATGCGGACATCATCGAGGCCGCCAACTGGGTGATTGCCAACCGCTACACGTACAACATCGTGGCGATCAACTTGAGCCTGGGGGGCGGCTCATTCAGTTCCCCCTGTACCAATACCCCTTACAATACTCTGGTGAATCAGGTGAGATCGGCGGGAATCACCCCCGTGGCGGCCTCGGGGAACGACGGAAATACAAGCGCCATTGTGGCGCCGGCATGCATCCCGGGCGTCATCTCGGTGGGCGCGGTCCACGACTCCTTCTACGGGACGTTCCATGGTACGACCTGTACGGAATCCGCCGCACCAGACAAGGTGGCCTGCTTCTCCAACAGCGCATATTTTCTTACCCTGCTGGCCCCGGGAGCCATCATCACCGCGGCCGGGGAAACCATGGCCGGCACCTCCCAGGCGACTCCCCACGTGGCGGGGGCCGTGGCAGTGCTCCGGTCGGCCTTCCCGGCGGAATCCCTCGATGCGATCCGGACACGCCTCACCTCCACGGGCAAGCCGGTGACCGATTCCCGGAACGGGGTGACGACGCCGCGCATCAATGTTGCAGCGGCCATCGGCCCGCCCGCCAACGACCTCTTTTCCGCCGCCCAGGCCCTGCCCGCCACTGCCGGCCAGACCACCGGCGTCAACCTGAACGCTACCCGGGAGCCCGGCGAGCCCGTCCACGCGGGGGTAGCCGGGGGCGCCTCGGTCTGGTGGACCTGGCAGGGCCAGGCCAACGGGACCCTGTCCCTGGATACCCACGGCAGTTCCTTCGATACCCTGCTGGCGGTCTACACCGGCGAGAGCGTGGGCAGCCTGGCGCGGGTGGCTGCCAACGACAACGACGGCAGTGCCGGCGGCGCCAGCGGGCTCACCTTCGCGGCCCGGGCAGGCAGGTATACCGGATTGCCGTGGACGGCCGGAACGGGGTCACGGGGCGCATTGTCCTGAACCGGAACTTTACCCCGTCGGCCACGGCAGATATTGCCGTCGCCGCCTCGGGGGCACCGTCGACGACCTTCGTGGGGGAACCGGTAATCTATACGGTGAGTGTCATCAACTACGGCCCGGAGACGGCAACCGAGGTAACGGTGACCGACCCGATCCCTGCGGGGGCCTCCTTTGTGTCCGCTTCCCCGGGGTGCGCCCTGTCAGGCAGCACCGTTACGTGCAACGTCGGAACCCTGGCGGTGGGGGGGAGCGTCTCCTACGCCATCGTGCTCACCCCCACGCTGGCGGGCACCCTGATCAACACCTTCCAGGCGGCCGGTTTCACCAACGATCCCGCCCCGGGCAACAACGCCTCGGCTGTCTATACGCCGGTGGCTGAATTTGTGTATCCGGTACTGGTGGACAATGTGCAGTATCCAATGCTTCAGAACGGCTTCGACATTGTCCGGGAGGAGGGCGTGGTCATGGCCACGGCGAGCCTGTTCACGGAACAACTGCTGCTGAGCCGCGCCGTCCGGTTCACCCTGCAGGGAGGCTATGACGCCTTCTTCACCTCCGCCACCGGCTACACCACCCTGCAGGGGAGCCTGACCCTTGCCAGAGGGGCGGTGACCGTTGACCGGTTGATCGTCCGCTGATCTGGTGCCGCAGCGTGCGGGGCTCCCGCTCCGCACACCGTCACGCGTCACCATGCCGGCTCCGCGGGAGCACTGCGCGCGCCACTGTGGGGCGATCGAGCAGGGTAACGTGCCCTGGCACGAATATCGCCACCCCTGTTCTGCTATCACTGATGCGGCCGGGCACGAGCGCCCGGCTCTTTTCGTTTCGCATCCCGAGGCACGCACATGCTTGATCTTTCCACCCTCAACCCTCCCCAGCGGGAGGCGGTCGACTGTACCGAAGGCCCGCTCCTGGTCCTGGCCGGGGCCGGCTCGGGCAAGACCCGGGTCATCACCTGCCGGATCGGTCACCTGGTCCTCCACAGGAAGGTTGCGCCCGAGAGCATCCTGGCCGTCACCTTTACCAACAAGGCGGCGGGAGAGATGAAGGAGCGGGTGCGTGAGCTGGTGGGCCGCGGCCGCACCAAGGGGATGATCGTCTCCACCTTCCACTCTCTGGGGGTGCGCATCCTGCGGCGCGATATCGAACGGCTGGGCTACAAGAGGAACTTCGGCATCTACACCACGTCTGACCAGCTGGGGCTGGTGCGCCAGGCCCTGCGCGAGGTGAGCGACGACGGCCGCAAGGTGGACACCGAAGGGATCCTCTGGCGCATCTCCGGCTGGAAGAACCGGCTGATTCCCCCCGACCGGGTGCAGCCCCGCCTGAACGACCCGGACGAGCTGCTGGCCGCCACGATCTACCCCCGCTACCAGCGGCTGCTCATGGCCTGCAACGCCATCGACTTCGACGACATCATCATGCTGACCGTCCGGCTCCTGCAGGAGCAGCCGGAGGTCCTGGACCACTGGCAGGAGCGGTTCCGCTACATCATGGTGGACGAGTACCAGGACACCAACGCCTCCCAGTACCTGTTCGTGTCGCTGCTGGCGAAAAAATACCGCAACCTCTGCGTGGTGGGGGACGACGACCAGTCCATCTACGGCTGGCGCGGCGCGACGTGGGGAACATCCTCGCTTTCGAGAAGGACTACCCCGGCTGCCGGGTGGTGAAACTGGAGCAGAACTACCGCTCCACCGGCACCATCCTGGAGGCGGCCAACCACGTGATCAGGAACAACAGCGTGCGCACGGAGAAGCGCCTCTGGACCGACGCGGGCGAAGGCCGTCCCATCGACCTGGTCATCGCCCAGGACGACGAGGAGGAGGCCACCCAGGTGGTGGAACGGCTCCAGATGGAGCGCTACCGGCACAATCTCTCCTTCGGCGACTTCGCCATCCTCTACCGGACCAACTCCCAGAGCCGGGCCTTCGAGGAGCAGCTCCGCTTCGAGGACATCCCCTACGTGCTGGTGGGGGGTATGCAGTTCTACGAGCGCAAGGAGGTGAAGGACGCCCTCTCGTACCTGAAGGTGATCGACAATCCCCGGGACGAGCAGTCGCTCCTGCGGATCGTCAACTTTCCGCGCCGGGGGATTGGCGACGGCACGGTCCTGAAGATCAACCAGTGGTCCCTGGAGCATGACTGCCCGCTGCTGGAGCCTTCGGCCGGGTGGAGGAGATCGAGGGGGTCACGGGGGCGGTGCGGGAAAAGGTGCTGGCCTTCCACCGGCTGGTGGAGGAGTCGGTGCGCGATTTCCGCCATGCCGGCAACCTGCCGGGACGGGTGAAGGGGTTGTTCGACCGGCTCGGGCTGGAGGAGGAACTCTACCGGACCATCGAGGACCCGGCCACGGCCCGGCGCAAGGTGGAGAACGTGGCCGAGGTCATCAACTCCCTGGCCTCGTTCGAGGAGCGGATTCCCGGCGCCACCCTGTCGGGTTTCCTGGAAAAGGTCTCCCTCATGGACGAGGACCGCTTCGCCGGCAAGGACAAGAAGGA
Source organism: Geobacter anodireducens (assembly GCA_001628815.1). Taxonomy (NCBI): domain Bacteria; kingdom Pseudomonadati; phylum Thermodesulfobacteriota; class Desulfuromonadia; order Geobacterales; family Geobacteraceae; genus Geobacter; species Geobacter anodireducens. Next base: position 2,667,716 of record CP014963.1, on the reverse strand, counting down.
GCACGGCAGGGACGCAGTCACCCTCATGTCGCTCCACTCAAGCAAGGGGTTGGAGTTTCCCTGCGTGTTCCTGGTGGGATTCGAGGAGGAGATCCTGCCCCACAAGAGGACGGTGGAGGAGGGGATGCCCATTGACGAGGAGCGGCGTCTCTGCTACGTGGGGATCACCAGGGCTCGCCGGCACCTGACCATCACCCGGTGCCTGAACCGGAAGAAGTACGGCAAGCTCCAGGAGCGGCAGCCGAGCCGGTTTCTGGAGGAGATACCCGGGCGGCTTCTGCAGGTCCACGAAGGGAGCGTGAAAAAAGCCTCCACCCAAGAAGAGGCGGAGGCCCTGGCCCAGGATTTCTTTGCCCGGATGCGGTCGATGCTTCAGCAGGAGTGAACCGGTGTTCGCTGCCGGTTTCAGAATGGACTACTTCTTGATGGTTTTCTCGCCCGGCTTCCAGCCCAGGGGGCAGAGTTCGCCGGTCTGGAGCGCCTCCAGGACCCGGATGGTCTCTTCCACGCTCCGTCCCACCGAGGGGCTCTGGACCACCTGATACTGGAGGATGCCGTTGGGATCGATGATGAAGAGCCCCCGCAGCGCCACCCCTTCCTTTTCGTCCAGGATGCCGTAGCGGATGGTGGCTTCCTTTTTGTTGTCGGCCAGCAGCGGGAACGAGAGGTCGCCCAGGTCGCCCCGGTTGATCCAGGCCAGGTGCGAGAACTTGCTGTCCACTGAGGCGCCGAGCACGACGGCGTTCAGCTCCGTGAACCGGTCCACGGCGGCGTTGAAGCCCCTGATCTCGGTGGGGCAGACAAAGGTGAAGTCGCCGGGGTAGAAGAAGAGGACTACCCACTTGCCCCGGTAGTCGGCCAGGTTGACCCGCTTGAACTCCTTGTTGACCACCGCCTCCAGGGAAAATGCCGGGGCCGGCTCGCCCACCATGGCCCGTTCCGGCTCGCTTCGTACCATTCCCTTGTGGTGCTGGACCATGAGCTCCGTGGCGCGGGTCATCTCGTCGACCTTGTCGGGGGTGGCCATGGCGGTGCTTGCGGCAAGCAGCAGGGTAAGCGTCAGCATGATGGGTCCGGTTGATTTCATTACTGCCTCCTGGCGTAAAAAGGTGCGGCTTCGAATCGAAACACATCTACCCTTATACTTGATTTGACGGACGATGCAAGCCGAGAAAAGGGTGTTCGCCGTCCGCCTTTTGTGGTACACCTTGAGCCTCACGTTGTCATCAGTGCATATGAAAGGAGCATGCCATGAGCGAAGAACAGAACCCCCGGGTCATGCTTGAGACCTCCCAGGGGAACATCATCGTCGAACTGTTCAGGGACAAGGCGCCGATTTCCGCCCGCAACTTCATCTCCTACGTGAAGGACGGCTACTATGACGGCCTCATCTTCCACCGGGTCATCAAGGGATTCATGATCCAGGGGGGCGGGATGGACGAAAACATGCAACCCCGGAAGACCAAGTTCGCCATCAAGAACGAGGCGACCAACGGCCTCTCCAATAAGCGGGGAACCCTGGCCATGGCCCGGACCGCGGTGGTCGACAGCGCCACGTCCCAGTTCTTCGTCAACCTGGTGGACAACGCGTTTCTCGATAACCGGGGCAAGACGCCCGATCTCTTCGGCTATGCCGTGTTCGGTCAGGTCGTGGAGGGGATGGATGTGGTGGACGCCATTGCCGGGGTGAAGACCGGCAACAGGGCGGGCCACTCGGATGTGCCGGTGGAGGCCGTGTTCATTACCAAAGCCTCGGTGATCGAATAAGAGCTTGTTCGGAAATAATCATTCCAAGCTCGCATTCCGTCTTCACGCCATCTTTGACCGGCCCTCAATCGCACAATCCTCGACGTAGCCCTGCTACGCCTGCGGTTTTGCTCAATCAGTCCGGCCAAATCGGTCATACATCCGGGCGCGATCCTCTGGAACGTTATTTACGGACAAACCCTAAGACTCCCCTGCCTGAATGATGTCGCATGAAAAAGGCCGCCCGATTCGGGCGGCCTTTTTCATGACAGGTTGAGCACGGATTTGAAATGGACGTTGTGTTCCTGGTGGCCGGCTGAGTTTCCCGCGATGATCACCCGGTTCCGCCCTTCGGACTTGGCCCGGTAGAGGGCCACGTCGGCCGCCTTGACGAGCGAGGCCTCGGTGCTGCCGTCCTCGGGGAAGGAGGCGATGCCGAGGCTGGCGGTGAGCCGCCCCTGGGGGAGATTCTCCTCGTGGGGAAACCCTTCGCCTTCGATCTCGCGCCGGATCCGTTCGGCCACGAAGATGGACTCCTTCTTGGAGGTTCCCGGCAGGATGATGCAGAACTCCTCACCGCCGAAGCGGGTGACCACGTCCATCTGCCGGGCGGTTTCGCTGATGATCTTGGCCGTTCTCTTGAGCGCCCGGTCGCCGGCCAGGTGTCCGCAGAGATCGTTGTAGATCTTGAAGTGGTCCAGGTCGATGAGTATCACGGTCAGGTTCAGGTTGTGGCGGATGCTGCGGGCCAGTTCTTCCTCCATGCGCCGCTTGAGGAAGCGGCGGTTGTAGAGGCCGGTCAGGTGGTCGGTGATGGAGAGCTGCTCCAGGATGTCGGCCCGCTCGATGGAGAGGGCGCGCTCGATCATGATGGATGCATGATCCGTGAAGGTGATCAGTATCTTCAGATCGGCGTCGGTGAAGATCCCCTGGTTCTTCTTGTCCGAGAGGTTGAGCACGCCGATGGTGTCCTCCCGCAGCTTGATGGGGATGCTCACGAACGACTTGGTCTTGAAGCGGGGGCGGTTGGGGGTGCCGACCCGGCGGTCCTTCTCGATGTCGTTCACCAGCAGCGGGTTGCCGCTGGCGGCCACCTTGCCGGCAATGCCGGTTCCCACCTGGACCACCATGCTCTGGGCCAAGTGGAGGTTCATGCCGAGGGCCGACTCGATCCTGAGCTGGGCGCCGCTTTCGTCGATGAACATGAGCGAGCCGCAGGAGGCGTCCACCAGGTCGGCGGCCATGCCGAGAATCTGTTCGTTGAGCCGGTCCTTGCCCTCGGTCCGCGACAGGGCGCTGAACATGGTGAGGAGCTCCCGGGCCTGGACGATCTCGGATGAGTATTTTTCCTTCTCCCGCATCCGCGCCAGTTGGGTCGCCGCCTTGCCGGTCACCAGGGAGACCAGCAGTTCTTCCCGGGGCGGAATGCTGGCGTCGAAGAGGACCAGGATGCCGTGGATGGTCTGGCCCGAGGTCAGGCGGAGGCAGGTGGCTTGGCTCACGTCCAGGCCCGGGAAGAGCGAACGGCATTCGTCTTCCTGCAGGACGATGCTGCCCGCCCGGTCCCTGGGGAATATGCCCAGCGCCTTGGGTCCGGAAATCGCGCCCAGATCCCGGGGGAGCCCCCAGATCCCCTTGACGGTGTAGGGCGAAGTGGGGCCGTTTTGGGGGATGAGCACGGCGATCTTGGAGATGTCGAAGAGGACGCCGAGGGTTTCGCTGATGAGGCCCATGAGGTCGCAGACTGAATCCGCCGAGTCGATGCCGGTGGAGATTCCGGATATGGCGGTGAGCCGCTGCATGGTCTTCTCGAAGATCTGGCTGTGGAGGTTGCGGGCCAGCAGGGAGGGGACCAGTTCCTGTACCTTGCGCGCCACCTCCTCGACTTCATCGACGGTGGCAACGGGCAATTCCTCGATCTCGGCCAGCAGGGCGAAGGCGTCCATGCCATCGTCGGCGGCAAGCGACTCCATGCGGGCGAGGTCGATGGTCCTGTCGCGGACTCCGCCGCCGATCAGGCAGGTAAAGGGGATGTCGCCGGCCCGGAGTGGGACGGCGAAGTTGAGGAGACCGACGCTGCACTGGAACACTACCGGCCGGTTGCCGGCAATCGCGCGGCCGACCGCGTCTTCCAGGGCCAGCAGGCAGGAGTTCGTGCAGAAGTGGTGCTGGCGCGGCGACCCGCAGGCCGTGAACCTGGACTTGTAGCGCAGCCCCCCACCGTCCTGGTCACAGCAGAAGGTCAGGTGGTAGGGGGCCAGGAACTGGTGTGCCTTGAGGGCCTCAAGCAGTTCCACCGGCTGAATTGTCGTCAGGTTCACATGGGGCACGGTTGTTTCCTCGGGAAAATCAAAGGCGCTACGCAGGGGATCTGCTACTTCAATTCCGGGCGTAGTGCGCTTTCCTCCTCATGGAAACGGTCCTCGCGACGCGAGCCATCCGTGGCCCTTCCCCTCCGGTGACGGAGCGGGAGGTACATCCTTTCCTCCTGAAACATCGTCTGGCGCCGTCCATCGCTGCCAAGTGCATCATGCCGCGCCACCCACCGTTATTTCGTCGATGAGAAGCGTGGGTTGGGCATCGGAGACCGGCACTCCCTGACCGTCCTTGCCGCAGGTCCCGATGCCGAAGCCGAGATCGTTGCCGACCTTGACGATCTTCTTGAGAATGTCCGGGCCATTCCCGGTGAGGGTGGCTCCCCTGACCGGTTCCCCGATGGCTCCATTTTCAATAAGATATCCTTCGGTGACTTCGAACACGAAGTCGCCGTTTACCGTATTCACCTGTCCGCCGCCCATCTTGCGGACGAAAAGTCCCCGGCCGACCCCCCGCACGATCTCCTCCGGGTCCGACTCGCCCGGGGCGATGAGGGTGTTGGTCATCCGGACAATGGGCTTGGTGTGGTATCCCTCGCGCCTGCCGTTGCCCGTGGAGGTGCAGCCGTCCTTCATGGCGGACAGCCGGTCGTAGAGATACCCCTTCAGGATGCCGTTTTCCACCAGCACCGTGCGCCGGGCCGGGGTCCCCTCGTCGTCGAAGGAGAACGAGCCCCGCGCGTTGGGGATGGTGGCGTCGTCGATCACCGTTACCAGGGGCGATGCCACCTGTTGCCCCACCTTGCCCGTGTAGACCGACAGGCCGTTGCCGGCCAGGTCTGCCTCTAGGCCGTGGCCGATGGCCTCGTGCACCATGGTGCCGCCGGCCTCGGACGAGAGCACCACCGGCATCAGCCCCCCCGGCGCCTTGCGGGCGCCGAGCATCATGACCGCCCGGCGGGCGGCGGCACGGGCGATCTCCTCGGGGGGGCGCTCCCGGAAGATCTCGTGACCCATGAATTTCCCCGTTGCTTCATAGCCGGTCTGGATCACGTTCTCGCCGGCGGCAACCACCTGGGCCAGGTACAGAGTCCCCGTTCGGTTGGTCTCGATGAAGTCGCCCAGTGAATTGACGATCTGGCATTTCACGTGGCTGTCACGATAGGCAATCGTAACTTGCCGAATTGTTTCACTGATGTCGCGGGCAGCCTTGTTGCCTCTCTCCACCAGTGCAATTTTTTCATGGAGGGTTACGCCATCCGGCGTAATTTCTATGGGGAATCCTGCCCCCACTTCCCTCGGTTTCAGTGCGATGGCCTGCTCAAAGACCTTGCCCCGGACTGCCCTGCTCACCGTTGTGGCCAGTTCCATGAGGGCCGTGCCGGTCACCTCGTTGGTGTACGCGTAGGCGGTCCGGAGATCGGAAATGACCCGGATCCCCACCCCGCGGTCCGTTCCGGCGAGGACTTTCTCGATGTTTCCGTCCTCGCAGAGGACTGCGGTGGTGGAGCCTTCTTCGAAGTAAATCTCCGCGAATTCACCACCGCCCGCAAGGGCTTGACGGAGGATGGCGGAGAGGTTCATCTGGTCGAGCATGTCTCTTGTTTCCCGTCACCCTGCACCTTTTTCAAAGCAATTTCAGTGCCGAGTGCTGTTAAAAGTTCATTGACGGTTTCCGCTAAATCGCTGGGGTATCGTACCGTGACGGTTCCGCTCGACCGGTCGGCAGAACTGAGTACTGCGAGGCCTTCGTAGGACTCCAGGACAAAGTGAAGGTAGGCGATATCCTTGCGTGCGACCTGAAAGGAGCGGAATGCTTCGCGGGGGCCGGTCACGGTATCTCCTCCAGTCGTTTGTGGTGCTCTGTATGTAACACGCAAGTGCTTAAAAAACAATACAAAAATTCTGATACTCAAACACTTTGAAATAGCTGGAACTCCGACTGAGCACCGGCATTGGAAGCGGGTTGACAGGCATGCCGATTGCACGATACAAATTAATCCAGGCTAACTGCCGCGGCAGCGAAAAGCCGGCAGGCAGCACAAGGCGGCCTGCCGGCCTGGGTTGTCTTTTGCGGGGACTGTGCGTACAATGTGCAGTTCGTGGCTTCAGGGTCTTCGGAGGGTGATGCATGAGGATGGTCCGTGTCGCATATTTTACGGCAGTGGTGGTACTCGGTTTTAGTTACATAACGGAATCTACCGGCGCTGCTTCCGGGGCTCATTCACCAGCGGCAGTCGGGAGTTCGGTCGCAGGGACAAGCTTTCGCGACCGGCTGACCGACGGCTCGCCCGGTCCGGCCATGGTGGTGATTCCACCGGGTCGCTTCCGCATGGGGGCAATCTTCGGCGGTGGTGACCCGGACGAGAAGCCGGTCCATGAGGTGACCATTTCCCGCGCCTTTGCCATCGGGGTGTATGAGGTGACCTTTGCCGAGTATGATCGGTTCTGCGAAGCCACGGGCCGCGAAAAGCCAAAGGACGGCCGCCGCTGGTTCGGCCCCCTGTCCCGCAACTGGGGGCGGGGCAGCAAGCCGGCCATGAATGTGTCCTGGGACGATGCGGTGGCATACGCCAAGTGGCTGTCCGACCAGACCGGGCACCGCTACCGCCTGCCGAGCGAGGCCGAGTGGGAGTATGCGGCCCGTGGGGGCACGGACACCCCCTACTGGTGGGGCGGCACGGCCGGGAAGAACAAGGCCAACTGCAAGGGGTGCGGCAGCCGGTGGGACAAGAAGAGCACGGCGCCGGTGGGTTCCTTCGCGCCCAATCCCTACGGCATGTTCGACACCGCCGGCAACGTGTGGGAGTGGTGCGTCGACACGTGGCACGAGAGCTACGACGGCGCACCCGCGGACGGCACCCCCTGGATCGGCGGCGAGGATTCCCGCCGGGTCCAGCGGGGGGGCTCCTTCGGCAGCAAGCCCCGCTATATCCGCTCCTCGGCCCGGGGGCGGGGCGCCCAGGACGGCCGCTACGTCTACCTGGGCTTCCGGGTCGTGCGGGAACTCTGACCATGGGGCATGAAACCCTCGCCGTCCTCCGGAGCGTTTTCGGCTATCGGTCCTTTCGCCCCTTCCAGGAGGAGATCGTGGACCGGGTGGCGCGCGGGGGCGATACCTTCGTCCTGATGCCCACCGGCGGGGGCAAGTCCCTCTGTTACCAGATCCCCTCCATGGTGCGGCCCGGCGTGGGGATCGTGGTCTCACCCCTCATCTCCCTCATGAAGGATCAGGTTGACGCCCTGCGCGAAAACGGCGTGGCAGCGGCCTGCTACAACTCGACCCTGGGCGAGCGCGAGTCGCGCCAAGTGCTCGGCCGGCTCCATGGCGGCGAGCTGGACCTCCTCTACGTGGCCCCGGAACGGCTCATGACCGATGCCTTCCTGGAACGGCTGCGGGAGGTGCCCCTGGCGCTCTTCGCCATTGACGAGGCCCACTGCGTCTCCCAGTGGGGGCACGATTTCCGCCCCGAATACGTGGAGCTGGGACGGTTGCGGGGGCTGTTCCCGACCGTGCCGATGATCGCCCTGACCGCCACTGCCGATGTCCAGACCCGGGGCGACATCGTGGCGCGGCTGGGGCTTCGGGGCGCCGAGATCTACGTGACCGGCTTTGACCGGCCCAACATCAGGTACAGCGTCCTGGAGAAGCAGAAGCCGTTCCGGCAGTTGGAGGAGTTCCTGGCGACGCGCCCCCGGGAGGCGGGTATCGTCTACTGCCTTTCCCGCAAGCGGGTGGAAGAAGTGGCGGAGAAGCTCCGGGTAGCCGGGGTGGAGGCGGCAGCCTACCACGCAGGGCTCGCCGACGCGGAGCGGAGCCGGGTCCAGGATGCGTTCCTGCGGGACGACATCCGGGTGGTGGTGGCCACGGTGGCCTTCGGCATGGGGATCGACAAGCCCAACGTCCGGTTCGTGGTCCACTACGACCTGCCCAAGAATATCGAGAGTTACTACCAGGAAACCGGCCGGGCCGGCCGCGACGGGCTCCCGGCCGAGGCGCTGCTCCTCTTCGGCTACGGCGACATCCCGGTCTCCCGCTCCCTCATCGAGTCGGGGGGGAACCCCGAGCAGGTCAGGATCGAGCTGCACAAGTTGAACGCCATGGTGGGGTTCGCCGAGGCGCTCGTCTGCCGGCGCCGGGCCCTGCTCGGCTACTTCGGCGAGCGGCTGGAGGAACCTTGCGGCAACTGCGACCTCTGTCTCGATCCGCCCGAGACCTTCGACGCCACCGAAGAGGCCCGCAAGGCCCTTTCCTGCGTCTACCGGGTGGGACAGCGCTTCGGCGTGGGGCACGTGATCGACGTCCTGCGCGGTTCGCGGAGTGAGCGCATCCTGGCCCTGGGCCACGACCGGCTCTCGACCTACGGCATCGGCGCCAGCCTGGCGGCCGAGGCCTGGGGGAGCATCATCCGTCAGCTCATCCACCGGGGATACCTGGAGCAGGACCTGGCCAACTACTCGGTGCTGAAGTTGACCCCTGCGGCCCGGCCGCTGCTGCGGGGCGAGGAGAACCTGGTCCTGGCGAAGCCGCGGCTGCGGATGGCCGCTCCGAAGAAGGAAAAGGCCCCCCGCCGGCCGGGAGCCGCCACGCCGGCGGAGCGGGACGAGGGGCTCTTCCAGGAGCTGCGGGCGCTCCGCAAGCGGCTGGCGGACGACCAGCAGGTTCCCCCGTATATCATCTTCAGCGATGCCACCCTGGCCGAGATGGCGTCCCTGCGGCCGGCCACGCCGGACGAGCTCCTTCGGGTGAATGGGGTGGGCGAGCGGAAGCTCGGCCGCTACGGCGCCCCGTTCCTGGAGGCGATCCGCAGCCATGGCGCCGGTTGAGTTGGTTCTTCCCCCGTTCCCCGTGTTGCGCGGGTCGCTCCAATGTGCTATTGAACCGGTTGAATCTGAAAAATGCAGTTGTCAGTGATTATTGCCTTTGACTGCCGTTTTGCAGGTGAACCGAATCCCGAAGCGCTCGCCGTTTCCCATCCCCTTGCAAGCAGGTAATCCCATGTCGCTCCAAAGCATGCTCCCCTACGTGACGCCGCCGGTGGTGGGCGCCGTCATCGGTTACGTAACCAACGACATCGCCATCCGGATGCTCTTCCGGCCCCTGAAGCATGGCGCGTCTTCGGCATTCGCGTCCCCCTCACTCCGGGGGTCATTCCGGCGGGCCGCCACGAGTTCGCCGCCACCATCGGCCGGATGGTGGGCACCCACCTGGTGACGGGGACCGACGTGGCCCGGGCTTTGGGCAAGGATTCCTTCCGCCGCGAGCTTCAGGAGGCGGTGAGCGGCAAGCTGGACACCCTGCTGGACAGGGACTTGGGCACGGTGGGCTCCCTCCTGCCGGAAGGGTTCGAGAACTGGCTCCGTGATGGGGCCGACCTGGCGGCCCGCCGGGCCGGCGAGACCGTTGCCGGGTACCTGCAGGGCGAGGATTTTCGCCAGGAGCTGACCCTGTTTCTTCGCGACCTGGAGGAGCGGGTGCTTCCCCGCGAACTGGAGCGGATCCTCGCGGGGGAGACGGGCGATGCGGTGCGGGCCGGGGCCGGACGCGCGCTGGCGGCACTGCTCCAGTCGCGGGGGGTGAGCCGGGCCGTGGCCGGGCTGGTGGATGACAAGCTCGACGAGCTGCTGGCATCGGAGCGGCCGTTGCGTGAGCTCCTGCCGCCGGAGCTGGTGGAGCTGGCGGCGGCCCAGGCCCGGGAGGCGGTGCCGGCCATCCTGGGCCGGGTGGCGGAGTTCGTCCGCTCCCCGGAGATCCGGGATACCTTCGAGGCCAAGCTGCGGGACGGGGTTCAGCAGTACCTGGCCAACCTGAAGGGGACCCTGGGCTTCATGGCGGGATTCATCAGCGTGGAGAAGCTCAACTCGTACTTCCCCGGCCTGGTGGGGAGCGTGACCGACGAGGTGGTGCACTGGCTGGGAGAGGAATCGACCCGCCAGCGGGTGGCGGCCATGGTGGATCAGGGGCTCGGCCGGATCCTGGACCGCCCTTTGGCCGTCGCGGTGGAGCAGCTCCCCTATCGCCGCGTGGCGCTCCTGCGCCGGTCGATCCGCCGGGGCGCGCTGTTTCTGGTGCGGCGGCCGGAAACCGCCGGTTTCCTGCTGGCCCTGGCCGAGCGCGAACTGGTGCGGGTGGCGACCGATCCCTCCCGTCCCATCCTGGAACGGTTCGCCCCCGAGGGTGACCCCTCCCGGCTGCGAGAGGCCCTGGCGCGGTGGCTGACGGACAGGCTGCGCGATCCCGGTATTCGCACAACCCTGGAGCGGATCGTGGCCGGCCGGGTGGAGGAGTGGCTCTTCAATCGCCCCCTGGCCGACTGTCGGCCCGGATCTCGGCCGAGGTCAGGCGCGACCTGGACCAGTTGGTCTACCGCCAGGTGGCGGACCTGCTGGAGCGGGAGGCCCCGCCCCTGATCGACGCCCTGGACGTGGCGCGCATGGTGGAGGAGAAGATCAACACCCTGGACATCCTGGCGGTGGAGGGACTGCTCCTCGCCATCATGCAGAAGCACTTTCTCTACATCAATCTCTTCGGTGCCCTGCTGGGCTTCGTGATGGGGTCTTTCAACGTGCTGCTCATGGGGCTCGGACGGTAGGGTGCCGGCCCGGCACGCCGGTTTTCAGCGGAGCGCCGCGAGAAACCGGCTCCTGACCAGTTCGAAGTGGTTGTGGTGGGAGCGGAGCTTCCAGTCGACGCTTCCTTCCCGGTCGATGCGCCAGGGGGGGGCGATGATGCCATCCCTTCCCTCCAGGAGAGCGCGGACGTTGTCGATTCCCCGGCCCGCGTAGGGCCCTGCGGCGGTGCCGCCGAGCCATGCCTCCTCGGGGGTGTTGGCAGTGGACCAGGAAAAGGGGTCGGAGAAGAGGAGGGAGGCGCCGGCGGCCGACGCCACGCGGTTGATCTCGTAGAGGTGCGCCAGGGGATGGCGGACCCGGTCCACCAGGTTGAGGGACGCGGCCTGGTCGAAGCAGCCCCGCGCAAAGGGGATCCTGAGGGCATCGGCCACCACGAATTCGGTCCGGTCGGTCCGCCAGTGGCCGGGCAGCTCGACCCGGAATTCCTCCCGCAGGTTCCCCTCCAGGGGGAGCGAGAAGCCGATCCTCCCCTCGGCGGCCAGCCGCCGCGCCGTGCGCACGAAGGCGACGGACAGGTCGCACCCCACGGCAACCTCGCTCCGCTGTGCCATCTCGAAGGTCAGCCGCCCCACGGCGCACCCGGCATCGAATGCCCGTTCACCGCCGGTGGCAAGGCACCCCGCCCAGTCGCCGTAGGCCGTTCCCGCGTCCGGATCTCCCGTCAGATCGGCAAAGTGGCTCCAGAGGTAGGAGTTCACCGTTGCCGCCTCTTCGTATTTCCACTGTCCCCCCGACGGCCCTTCCTCCGGCTCCGGCAGCAGTACCGCCACCCCCTCGCGGATGGGGTAGCGGCGCCGGCACCTGCGGCAGGAAAGGGTGCCGTCCCGGATGTCCCCGTCCCGTTCCCCGCCGCAGGAGAGGTCCAGCGGATGTTCCTTGGGAAGGCAGGCGGGGCAGATGAGCAGGGGGAGCAGAACGCGTTTCATGGAATACCTCCCGCAGGGGGGTGCCGGGTCAGTCGTGGATGGCGGCGAGGAAGGGGTGGGACAGCCCCTCCCGCTCCAGCAGGTGCCGGACCGCGTCCGCCCCCCTGGGGAGGAGGTCGCTCAGCCGGTGTTCCCGCTCAAGGTGGACGAGGACCGGGAAACTGCCGTAGAGGGAGAAGGAAAAACGGGTCATGAGCGCCAGGGCGGACCGCTGTTCGAGCTCTTCGCCCTGGTCCCGGGTGGCTGCCACGTAGTGCATGGGAAAGGCAACCACCGAGCGGTCGAGGCCTTCCACGAAGCCTCGTTTTTCCTCGCTGGAGAGTTCCGAGAAATCCGCCCCGCACCACCGGCTCTCCCGGGTGGCCAGGAGTGCCCGGCAGGAGAAGGGGCGGACGGCATAGACGCCGCAGGCCCCATTGTTATCCAGGAAGGGGCAGTAGCCCGCCTCCCGCCGATGGAGGCGCAGCCAGTCGGTGAGGTCCCGGGCCCGGGGGAGGAGCTGCCGCAGCCGCGCCACGTGCTCAGCAACGGCCGCGGCCTGGTGATCGGTGATGGCGTCCGCGGTCCGGACCGCCTCGGTGAAGGTGCAATTGACGGTCAGGGAACAGCAGGCACTGCAGCCCCTGGCGCAATGAATCCGTCCGCCCCCTCTTGCGTAGCCGTCGATCCAGCGCCGGATCGCCCCATCGAACCGCTCCTGCAGTATCCGCACTTCATCGCACATTTCCCGCCGCATGGAGTCCCCTTGGCCGGTATCCGGCCGTTTTCAGGCAAGCTTACCACAGGAGCCGAGGCACGGCGAACGGGAAATCCCGCAATGGTCAGCCCGCCGTGGTCAGCCCCAGGGTCTGGATCTGCTCCAGCAGTTTCTCCCGTTCGAGGGGTTTCACGAGGTAGGCCTCGCACTGGTTGCAGAAGGCTGCCATGACGTTGTCCCGATCCTTGAGGGCCGTGGTCATGATGACCTTGACGGGGGAGATGATCTCCCGCTCTTCCTCGAAGTGGCGGATGGTCTTGAGCACTTCGTGCCCGGTCATGGAGGGCATCATGATGTCGAGGCAAATGAGGTCGAAGGGTTCGCCCAACTCGTGGGCCCAGGTGAAGGCGGAAAGGGCTTCGTGGCCGTCGGCGGCCTCGGTGCACCGGCCCAGCGGCTCCAGGTAGGCCAGCATCAGGCGGCGGCTTGCAGGGTCGTCTTCAACAATGAGGATTTTCATGGCTGCTCCCGTGGTGTCCGGCCCAGGCGGGACGGAGTGTCAGTTCAGATGCTTCTCCAGAACGGCAAGGAATTCAGTGCGGGTGATCGGTTTGATGAGAATGTCGTCGAACCCCGCGTTGAGGAATGAGCGGCGCTCCTCGCCCATGGCGTGGGCCGTGTAGGCGATGACCGGCAGACGGCGATCCCTGGCCTCATGGTCCCGGATGGAGCGGCAGACCTCGGTGCCGGAGATGTCGGGCATGCCGATGTCGAGCAGGACCAGGTCCAGTTCCTCCCGGTGGCTCAGGGCGTAGTCGAGCCCGTCGCGGCCGCTGTCCCTTTCCACCAGCCGGTAGGGAGTGCCGTTGAGCATGGCCGCCACGAGCCGGCGGTTCATGAAGTTGTCGTCCACGATGAGGATGGTGCGCTGACGGGTCATGGGGCCTCACTGGGCGCGGGCGGCAGGGAAGGGGGAAGAATGACCCTGAAGGTGCTCCCCAGCCCCGGGCCCGGGCTTTCCGCCCGGATGGTGCCGCCATGGAGTTCCACCAGCTTCCGGGTGAGGGGAAGCCCAAGCCCGGTCCCTTCGTAGCGGCGGGTCGCGGAACCGTCAGCCTGGACAAAGGGGGCGAATATCCGCTCCAGGTCCCCGGCCGCCAGGCCGATGCCGGTGTCCTGCACGGCGATCATGATGCCCCCTTCGCGCTCTTCGTCCGGCGGAAGGCCGATTGACAGGGTGACGCTGCCACCGTCGGGGGTGAATTTAACCGCGTTCGCCAGCAGGTTGAACACGATCTGCTTCAGCTTCCGCTCGTCCGCCGTGATGGTCGGGGGCACGTCGGGCGCCACCTCTTCCGTCAGCCGGATGCGGTGCTGCTGGGCACGCTCCCGCACCATGACGAGGCTGCCGGAGGCGAGCTGCCGGATGTCCACGTCCGCCGGTTCCAGCTCCATCCGCTCGGCTTCGATCTTGGAGAGGTCGAGGATGTCGTTGATGAGCGACAGGAGGTGGCGGCTGGACTGGAGGACGTAGCCGAGGAATTCAGCCTGGATGTCGGTCACCTGGCCGTAGGTGCGGGACAGGAGGACGTCGGTGAAGCCGATGACGGCATTGAGCGGCGTGCGGAGCTCGTGGCTCATGGTGGCCAGGAACTCGCTCTTGGCCAGGTTGGCCGATTCGGCCAGCTCCCGGGCGGCCTGGAGCTCGCTGGTCCGCTCCCGGACGCGCTCCTCCAGGTGCTGCATGTGGTCCCGCAGCATGGCGTGGAGCGTGGCGCTCTCCAGGGCGTAGGCGCAGGTGTAGAGCACGATGGAAAGGGCGTTGAGCGATGGCACGTCCATCGTGGCGATCTCCGCCGGGAGCAGGGCCGCGAACATCCCCTGCACCTCGGAACGGGTGGCGATGACGTGGAGCAGGAGCGTGTATTCCCCATCGGCCGACGGCACGGTAATGGCCTGGTTCCGGTTCAGTGCCCAGGCAAAGGTGCCGTCCATGATCTTGGCATCGATCTCCGTCTGGAGGGCCGCACGGCAGGAGGGGGGATCGCTGGCGGCCAGCTCGAAATCCCCGTCGCTCCCCACCTCCAGGCATCCCATGCCCCGCAGGGGGATGAGCCGTTTCACCTGGGCCATGGTGGCCCGGAAGATGGCGCGCGAATCCTTGGCGCGGCTCAGGTCGGCCTGGAAGTCGCCGCTGGAGGCGAGCATGTCCAGGATCGCCACGTAGCGGAGATTGGACTCCTCCAGGTAGCGGATCCGCTCCTCCCGCGGGTCGGTCGGGGATATGGCGTGGGCCGTGCCGGTCATCCGTTCTCCGTCAGGATGGCGAAGGTTTCTTCCAACTGCTGCTCCGATTGCCTGATGATCGCGCCGAGCATGCTGACCGGAATGCCGACCCGGTCCCATGCCTCGGCGGCCAGGGGGGGGACGTACCACTCGCCGCTGAAGCCGAATTCCATGGCCTGGCAGATGATGTCTGCCAGGTGGATGATTGCCGTCTCAAGGGGAAACTGCTCCGCCTTGGCCGGGATGTGGTGGCAGGCCACGGGCTCGGCGATGTTCGGCGGGATCTTCCACTTTTTCAGGATGGCTCCTCCCACGGTGGCGTGGTCGAAGCCGAGCCGGCGGCGCTCCGTGGCGAAATGGAGCGACTCGTTGTCACGGCTCTCCTCCAGCATCTCCCGCACCGTGCCGGGAATGGCGGTGCACATGACCAACTGTCCCAGATCGTGCAGCATGCCGGCCACGAAGAACCGCTCCACGTTCACCTCGCGGCGGCTGGTGGCCAGGTTGCGGGCAATGGTGCCGCAGGCGATGCTGTGCTTCCAGAAGGAGGTCATCCCCATCAGGTCTTCCGGAATCCCCTTGAAAATGCCCATGACCGAGGCGGCCAGGGCCAGGTCGCGCAACTGTTGGGTGCCGATGATGGTCAGCGCCCTGGTGATGGAGTCGACCCGGGAGTGGTAGCCGAACAGGGGGCTGTTGGCGAGCTTGAGGATGCGCGCCGTGAGCCCCTGGTCCTCGGTGATGATCCGGCCGATGTCGGCGATGGCGCTGCGGGGATGGTTGATGGCCTCGTTGAGTCGCTCGTAGAAGAAGGGGAGGGAGTAGACCGTTACCGTCTCCTCCACGAGCCGCTCCAGCGTGATCCGGTGGCGGTCAGGATGCGCCATGCATGGCCTTTCTCACCGCGCCGAGGCGCATGATCTCCCGCATGGCCGGATGCTCCAGGTCCGTGTGTAGGAAGAGGGGCCGCAGGGCCTCTTCGGCGGCGGCCAGTTCGGCCGGGCTGATCTCCTGGGGGATGTGGCTGGCGGGATCGTCGTCCAGGCCGTCGATGTCGGCCTCCGCCACTCCCCAGGTGCGGAAGATGTGTAGATGCTTGGCGGTCAGCTCCGCGCCGGCCCCCAGCAGGAGCCGGCCCGTCCGGTCGATGACGTCCGCGGCCAGGGTCATGCCGACGTCGAGATTGTCAATGGGGACCATCCCCATGGAAGCCTCCGGAGGGTGGGCAGTAAGAACGTATCCGCACATGACTCGCGGGCTCGCATCCCGTCTTCGCGTCGTCTCTGGCCGGTCCTCGCCCGCACAATCCTCAACGCAGCCAGCCGTTGCTCGGCCTCCGAACGGGTCGGGCGATCCCGCGCCATCGCACGCCGAATCTGCGTAGCGTCAGTTGCGGATGCGTTGCACGTCGTTCACTGGTATCTCATCGGTCGGGGGGGCATAAACTTTAGGAGGGATTGCACAGGGTTGCATCTGCAGGGGGAGGGCTGGACCGCGCGGTGCCGGACAACCGGCTGACGGGATCGATCGGGGCCGGGCATCTGCCGGGTATTTGGGGCAAAAATCGAAAGGCCCGCGTGAACGGGCCTTTCGAAGGCCGCGTGAACGGGCCTTTCGATGGTGGCGTAGCCGGCCGCCCGGAAGGCGGCTGATACGTTTCCGTTAGAGCTTGCAGACGTTGGCGGCCTGGAGCCCCTTGGGGCCATTGACCACGTCGAAGGTCACTTCTTCGCCTTCTGCCAGCGACTTGAACCCGGAACCCGTGATCGCGGAGAAATGCACGAACACGTCTTCACCGTTCTCCTGCTCGAGGAAGCCAAACCCCTTGCTGTCGTTAAACCACTTTACCCTGCCTTTTGCCATTGTGTTCTTTCTCCTGCGTTCGCGTGATATGTCCGGGGTCTGCCCCGGCTTGAAGCCGCCGTGCGGCCTGCTCCCCATCCTGTCCCGCGTCAGTCCCTGTCAGGCTTTCTGAACCGCTGGGCCTTTCTTCTCTTGCGCTCGGCCTCCATCTGCTTGCGCTTCTTCTTGACTGAAGGCTTTTCGTAATGCTTGCGCTTCTTGATTTCTTTGAAGAACCCTTCGGTCTGAAGCTTGCGCTTCAGCAGCCGGAGGGCCTTGTCCACGTCGTTTCCTTGAACGCTTACCTGCACGTGATCTCTCCTTCCCCGGTCGGCAGGCGATGGTTCGTCCGTGGCTTGTTGCCGCTGCCCTCCCGAAAATAAGATCGGCCAAGGAGCTTTTAAAGCACCTTGGCGGCCAACTTCAAAAGTGCTACCACCCTACCACAAACGGGATACGTTTGTATGTAAAATTCTTTATACGCGGCGATTCCTTCCGACTCCCCGGCAGACCGGAAGGGAGCAAAGGCCGCCGGTCCGCCGGGGGCAGGCTTACTCTTCCAGGGTTTCCTCCCCGTAGCCGTCGCCCGTGAAATAGGCTTTCATGAAGTCGCGGTGACGCGCCGCCACCACCGGCGAGATGCCCGCGGCCGCCGCCGCCTGGTCGAGCAACTGCTCCTCGTTCGCCGCCGGATTCTTCTGCCGTGCCGCCTCCAGGGCCATGGTGACGACCAACCCGGCCCCGAAGGTCTCCTTGTCGGGGCGGTAGAGCCGGGGGCGGTCGATCCGGCGGCCGGTGCCGTCAGTGGTGCCGATGAGTGCGTTGTGGCGCTCGATCTGTTCCAGGGAGGGGATTCCGTAGCGGATGACGGTTCGGCCCTCCCGGTACGTTGCCCTGGCCAGGGTGCACTGGGTGCACTCCACGGCGGGCTTGAGTTCCAGGGTTATCACCTTCGCTGCCGGGGCCTTTTCCTTCACGGCCGTGAGCATTGCCAGCACCGCCGGCTTGATCCGCTCCCGGTCGGTATCGAACCGGACGATGCCGATCCCCTCCAGGGCGGCCCCATCCCCGGAGATGCGGACGTTGCGGATCTCGAAGTGAAGGTCCTCCTGTACCGTGCCGGTGGCGAAGGGGGGCGATTTCGGCCCGCCCGCCGGCAGGGATGGCCCGGCCGGAGCCGGTTCCAGCCAGATGCCGATGCGCCAGGCCAGGAACAGCGACAGGAACAGGGAGATGATGCCGACGACGATGCGCGTTGACGGGTTCATGGTCCTCCGGGCGAGGGATCGGGTCCGCTCGTTCGTGATGATTGTCAATGGTACCGGGGATTGTCGTCAATGCAAATGGCTCCGGTGCCAGAGGAGGATTGACGGCGGGAGGCAAAACAGTGAATACTGTCACTCCTGCAAACCGGAACGGAAGGAGACGTCGTGGCTCTCATCACCTTGCGCAACATAACCCTCGCCTTTGGCGGCCCGCCGCTCTTCGACGGCATCAACCTCCAGATCGGGGAAGGGGAGCGCCTCTGTCTCATGGGGCGCAACGGCACCGGCAAGTCGACCCTGTTGAAGCTCATCGCCGGCGAGATTCCCCCGGAGGGGGGCGAGATCATGCGGCAGCAGGGGGTGCGGGTGGCCCTGGTCTCCCAGGAGGTCCCCCGCGACCTGGAGGGGACCGTGTTCGACGTGGTGGCCCAGGGCATGGGCGAGGCCACGGCGCTCCTGGCCGAGTACCACCGGGTGAGCCATCTGCTGGCCGTGGAGGGGGGAGAAGGGCTCCTGGCACAACTGGCCACCCTCCAGAAACGGCTGGAGGAGACCGGCGGCTGGCATCTCCATCAGGAGGTGGAACGGGTTCTCAATCGCCTTTCCCTGGATGCGGATGCCCCCTTCTCGAGCCTTTCCGGCGGCACCAAGCGCCGGGCGCTCCTGGCCAGGGCACTGGTGGCGGCGCCGGACATCCTGCTCCTGGACGAGCCCACCAACCACCTGGACATCGATACTATCCTCTGGCTGGAGGAATTCCTGGCCAAAAACGTCACGACCCTGCTCTTCGTCACCCACGACCGGGCCTTAGCCCGCCGGCTCGCCAACCGGGTGGCCGAACTGGACCGGGGGCGGATCTACGCCTTTGCCTGCGGCTACGACGAATTCGTGGAGCGGCGCGAGGCGCTCCTGGAGGCGGAGATCACCCGCCAGGCCCTGTTCGACAAGAAGCTGGCCCAGGAGGAAGCGTGGATCAGGCAGGGGATCAAGGCCCGCCGAACCCGCAACGAGGGGCGGGTCCGGGCGCTGAAGAAGCTGCGGGAGGAGCGCCGGCAGCGGCGCGAGCGGCAGGGAGCGGCCACGATCCGGCTCCAGGAGGCCGAGCGGTCCGGCGCCCTGGTGGTGGAGGCGGAGAACGCCTCCTTCAGCTACGGAGGCCGGGCCGTCATCGCCAATCTCACCACCACTGTCATGCGCGGGGACCGGGTGGGGATCATCGGTCCCAACGGCTCGGGCAAGACCACCCTGCTGCGGCTTCTGCTGGGGGAGCTCGAACCGCAACAGGGGACGATCCGCCTGGGCACCCGCCGGGAGGTCCTCTACTTCGACCAGATGCGCGAGCAATTGGACCTGGACCGGACCGTGCAGGAAAACGTGGGCGAGGGGAACGACACCGTCATCATCAATGGCCGAAGCCGCCACGTGATCGGCTACCTGCAGGATTTTCTCTTTCCTCCCGAACGGCGCGCACGCCGGTCCGCATCCTCTCCGGCGGGGAGCGCAACCGCCTGCTGCTGGCCAAGCTGTTCACCAAGCCCTCCAACGTGCTGGTCATGGACGAGCCCACCAACGATCTTGATGCCGAAACCCTGGACCTGCTGGAGGATCTGCTGCTGGAGTATTCCGGCACGCTGCTCCTGGTGAGTCATGACCGGGAATTCCTCAACAACGTGGTGACGAGCACCCTTGTCCTGTCGGGCGACGGCCAGGTGCGGGAATACGTGGGGGGCTACGACGACTGGCTCCGTCAGGCCGCCGCCGAGACGCCGGCAGCAAAGCCGCAGCCGGCGAAGGCGTCCGCCGATGCCCCGGCCAAGACCCGCGAGCGGAATGAAAAGCCCCGCAAGCTCAGCTTCAAGGATGAGCGTGAGCTGGAGTCGCTGCCGGAGCGGATTCACCGGTTGGAGGAGGAGCAGGAGCGTCTCCACGCCACCCTGGCCGATCCGGAGTTCTATCGCGCGCCGGCGCCGAAGTGGCTGCGCTCAACAACCGGTTGGCGGAGCTGGAGGGTGAGCTGGAAACAGCCTATGCCCGTTGGGAAGAGCTGGAAAGCCTCAGAGGGTAGAAACGGGCGCTCCCGCTTTCCTCCTTGACAGGGTTTGCCGAAAGCTGGTACGGTCGCCCAATCTCAACCAGCTGTTTCCGGACAACGTATCAGATCAGGCCCTGGAAAGAACCGGGGCTTTTTTGTTTTCAGGCGGCAGCACCAAGGAGTATTTCATGGATTTCACATCGTTCGGTTTTCATCCGGCCGTGGCCGGAGGGGTTGCGGCCGCCGGCTACGAGACCCCCACGCCGATCCAGGCCCAGGCCATCCCCGCGGTCATGGCGGGGCGCGACGTCATGGGGCTGGCCCAGACCGGCACCGGCAAGACAGCGGCCTTTGCCCTGCCGATCCTGCACCGGCTGCAGCAGGGAGAGCGCGGCTGCGTCCGGGCCCTGGTCATTGCCCCCACCCGCGAGCTTGCGGAGCAGATCAACGACAGCTTCGTCACCCTGGGGCGACAGACCCGCCTGCGGAGCGTGACGGTCTACGGCGGGGTAGGCGTGAATCCCCAGGTGCAGAAGCTCAAGGCCGGCGCCGAAGTGGTCGTGGCCTGCCCGGGACGGCTCCTGGACCACATCGCCCAGGGGACCATCGACCTGTCGCGCCTGGAGGTGCTCGTCCTGGACGAGGCGGACCAGATGTTCGACATGGGCTTTCTCCCCGACATCCGGCGGGTGCTCAAGCATCTCCCTCCCCGGCGGCAGACGCTGCTCTTCTCGGCCACCATGCCCATCGACATCCGCAAGCTGGCCCAGGATATCCTGGTGGACCCGGTGACGGTGCAGGTGGGGAACGTGGCCCCGGCGGTCACCGTAACCCATGCCCTCTACCCGGTGGAGCAGCATCTGAAGACACCGCTGCTCATGGAGCTTCTCCGCCACACGGACACCGAGTCGGTGCTGATCTTCACCCGCACCAAGCACCGGGCCAAGCGCCTGGGCGAACAGTTGGAAAAGGCCGGCTACCGGGCGGCATCCCTCCAGGGGAACCTCTCCCAGAACCGGCGCCAGGCAGCCCTGGACGGCTTCCGGGACGGCACCTTCCAGATCCTGGTGGCCACCGATATTGCGGCCCGCGGCATCGACGTGAGCCAGGTGTCCCACGTGATCAACTATGACATCCCCGACACGGCCGAGGCATACATCCACCGGATCGGCCGCACCGGCCGCGCGGCCCGCAGCGGCGACGCCTTCACCCTGGTGACCTCCGACGACGGGGCCATGGTACGTGCCATCGAGCGGAGCCTCGGTGCCACCATCGAGCGCCGTACCGTGCAGGGCTTCGACTACTCGGTGCCGGCGCCGAAAAAGGATGTGGAATTCGCCCGTCCCCCCCGGGAGCCGCGCCAGGCTCGCCCCCACGCAAGCCAACCCAAGAAAGGGGGCACAGCGGCATCCCCCGCGGCGTCCGGCCGGCCGTCCCATCCCAAGGACCCGGGCCGGCGGCAGCCGGGCCAGGGAGCGCCCGCCTCGGGGCCGTCGCGCCAACGGTCCGGAAGCCCCCGGCGGCCCCGCTGACAGAACGGGTCCCGATATTATTTTGATAACCATATTCACCGGTCGTCCTTTTGAGGTATAATGTAACCAGACGCGGATACACCGGCAGAGATCATGGCCCGCGGACTTCCGTTCCCGATGGGCCGGGAGCGGACGGAAAGGAGGATCGCCATGAAAGGGACGGACGTCAGAAAGCTTGTAACCGAGAGTGTCTCCGGCGAGCACCGTTTCGTGCGGTGGTGGCGGAAGGAAAACGACTTCCTCGACTATGACCTGGTCGACAAGTTCCTGGAGAGACTCTCCAGCGACGAGGAGATCGGGGGGGTCGAACTGCTCACCATGAAGGACATGGTGGACGAGGTGAAGCGGATCACGGGCGAACGCCTGACCGTCAGGCACGGCGAATCCGGCGATACCGTGGAATGGGTTCACGGCGGAAAAGGGGGCGAGCGGACCGAAGTCTGCTTCCTGACGCCCGAAACGCTGCTCACCATCTACGATGCGGAGACCCGCGGCAACCCCATCGGCTAAGGGGGAGAGGGATTGATGCAATGGAAAAGGCCGCCCGGAATGGGGCGGCCTTTGTTGTGTGAAGAGGGTACTTCCGGGGCCGGGAAAGACGCTCGTCAGGCCGACAGTTTGAAGCGGTTGACCATCCGCTGGAGCTCCACCGCCGACTGCGCAAGGTCGGCCGCCGCGGTTTCCGTCTGCTGGGCTCCCTGGGCTGCGTCGCGGATCACCAGGGCGATGCGGTGGATGTTCTCCGTGATGCTGGCGGTGGTGGCCGACTGCTCTTCCGCCGCGATGGCCACCTGGGAAACGTGGTCGATGAGGGGGGCAATGTGCTCCTTGATGGCCCCGATGGCCTGGCGGGAGAGATGCATGTCCCGGGTGCCGTTGCGGACGCTGTCGGAGCTCTGCTCCATGAGTCCCATGACGTTTTTGACGTCGCCCTGCAGCGCGCCGATGATGGACTGGATTTCCCTGGTGGACGAGGTGGTCCGTTCGGCGAGGTTGCGCACCTCGTCGGCCACCACGGCGAAGCCGCGTCCCTGCTCGCCGGCTCGGGCCGCCTCGATGGCGGCGTTGAGCGCCAGCAGGTTGGTCTGGTCGGCGATGTCCCTGATGGCGGTGATGATGTCGCCGATCCGTTCGGAATTGGCGCCCAGCGCGTTGACCGCCGCCATGGTGCCGGACACCATCTGCTCGACCGCCTCCATGATGGTGGTCATCCGGGAGATGGTTTCCGTGCCGCTTTCGGTGGCGTGGCCAGTGCCCGATGCCTCCTCGGCCATTTTCTGACAGTTGTGCGAGATTGCCAGGCTCACCGAGGCCATTTCATCCACCGCCGTGGTGATGGACTCGGATTCCTGGGAGGCGTGGTCGGTTCCTTCGGCAATCTGCGATGAGGTGGTGCGGAGCAGGTCAGAGGCGGCGGACAGGTCAGCCGCCGTGGTCTGGATGCCGGCGATGATCTCGCGCATGGAGCCCTGGAGTTCCCGCATGGTCAGGAGCATCCTGCTGAACTCGTTCTTGCGGAACACGGTGATTTCCTGGCTCAGGTCGCCCCGCGCCATGGTCTGCAGGTAACCGATGGCCCTCTGGATCGGCCGGTTGATGGACCAGATGTTGATCCAGCCGAAGATGCCCCCCAGGACGATGAAGAGGACCACGGCTCCGTACTTGATGAGGGCCGAATCAGCTTGGGCGGCCAGCGCCGTTGCGGCGATGCAGACGCTGTAGCAGAAGCAGAGCGTGGCCAGACGGGCCTTTACCGAAAAATTGAGATAAAAATTCCATAGTGACACCATTGTCGCTCCCCCGTAACTAAATGATAACGCCAGGCCGTATACAATATATCGGCGGGGAGAGCGGATAGTTTAGTCAAAAAGCGTGAAAAGGCCGATAGTTCCCTGAAAAAGTCGCCGAATACGCGATAGGGGGCCGTGGGTGGCTCGTTTGTGAATGTTCCGCCGTCTGCCGGCGAGGGTTCAGGGGGTCATGGGGCATCGGTCGGCGCAGTGGGGAACCGGGCAAGGTAGATCGTCACCCCTATGGCGATGGCGAGGAGAAGCATCCGCACCCACGGCAGCGGCACCACCAGAAAGGCCGACGGGGGGACGGTCAGCCAGACCATGGCAATGGCAACCGTCTTGGCGCGCCGGGGGATGCCGGTCCCTTCCAGATAGCCCCGGACCATGGGTCCCAGGTGGGCGTGTTCCACGAGCCAGCGGTGGAAGCGCTCCGAACTGCGCGCGAAGCAGGCCGCGGCCAGCAGAAGAAACGGCGTTGTCGGCACCAGCGGAAGAAAGATGCCGATGATGCCGAAGCCGGTTGCGATGACGCCCACGGTCAGAAAAAGCCATTTGAGCACGCAGGAGTTCCTTTCGTCAGCAGACCGGGTGACGGCCTTCGGCAAGCTCCAGGCAGAAGTCGCCAATGGTCGCCAGTCCCCTTCCGACGATGTCCTCGGCCCTCCGGGCCACATCTGCCACCCGCCGTCCCCGCTCGGGGAGAAGCTGGACCGCCGCCATGGCCGGCCGGTCGATGGGGGTGCCGATGCGGCTCAGGAGCAGGACGTGGGCCTCCCTGACCCCTTCGATTTCCTCGCAGATTTCCCGCGCCAGCCGGTGGGCGAGGATCGTATAGATCTTTCCCACGTGACTCACGGGATTCTTGCCGGCCGCCGCCTCGGTCCCCAGCGGCCGTCCAAGGGCGATGACGCCGTTCACGCGGTTGCCGCGCCCCACTTGGCCCGAGTCGGCATCTTCGGCCGAGGTGCCGAGCAGGCTCAGGTAGACTCCCCCGAGTCCCCGGCCCGGCATGTCGAGTGTGTTGAAGTGCAGCTCGGTCCGGCGGAATCCGCTCCGCTCCGCGAGGAACGATGCAATTTCCCGGGCCAGGGTTTCTTTCCGGGTGAAATAGTCGGCCTCGGATTCCACGAATCGGGCAATGAGGGGCATGGCCAGGGTTACGGCGAGATCGTTCCCCTGCCGCAGCCCCATGACCTTGATGTCCTCGCCTGACTCGGGATGGCGCTGCTTGAAGGCGGGGCCGTTGAGGTGCCGCTCCAGGCCGAGCACCGCCTGTTCCGTCGGCGAGAGGGGCCAGTAGCCGACTGAGGCCGAGGTGTCGTTGGCGGCCATGACAGTGCCCGGACGGGCAAAGATGTCGGTGAGTTCGGCAGAACCGGGCGCCAGCATGATCCGGTAGCGGATATGCTCCTCCGGGTCCACGAAGCGGAGATTGGCGCGAATCCACTCCCGGGCCGCGGTGACGGCGATGTCCGCCACCGGCACGGTCGTGCCGCCCACCGTGAAGGTGGCCCGGTCGCCGATGATGAGCTCCATGGGGGTAACCACCCGGCCGCCGCCGAACCCCTTTTCCACGGTCCCGGCAGCCAGGAGGCTCTTGTCGATATTGTGATGGAGAATCCTGCCGAATTCGCGCAGGTATGCCCGGCTCAGGGCCACGGAAACGGCATCCACCACGGAGTCGCAGATGGTGTCGGGATGTCCGCGCCCCTTGCGCTCGACGATTTCCACCCCTTGTTCGACGACCGGTTGTCCCCGGTAGGCCTCGATGGTGATCATACTGATAACTGTAGCACAGGCGGGGATGTTGTCATACGGTCAGGGGGGGCGCCGGCAAAAAATGGGGCCGTAGGGCTCTCCCGGGCTTCGCGGGGTGCCGACGACCCCCCATGGCAGGTGAGGCTGCGGGTGTTCGGGGGAGGGCGCCGCGGCCGTGTTCAGGTCTTCTGGCTCTCGGCGGGCGGTACGGCCCCTTTGGTGCTGCCGGAACCGATAAGGCTCCGGATGGCCGCGATGGTCTGGGCTACGACCACGATGGCGCAGTAGCAGATGAAAACGGTGGTAAATACCCCCTGAAACCCCTCTGTCTCGCCAACAGATGCGAACGCCGGCGAGACTCCGCCCAAAACGAATGAGAGCGTGCCGATCCGCGCTTTCATGGGTGCCTCCTGCCGGGGTGCAGACCCCGGGTGTTCAGGCGTCGTGGAGGTCGGTGAAGGGGATGACGCTGACACAGGTGTCGCTGGAGAGGCTTCGTAGCATGCTCACGAGAAGCAGTACCACCGGCATGAACTGGACGAGTACCGCGGTTATGCCGATGAACGCGAAAAAGGCCTGCAGAAAGTCATCCATGCCGAACTGGGCAACGATGACCGGCGTTCCTGCATCGTCAAGGATGGGGAATGAGAGGATTCCACTCAAGAGCAGCATGATCCAGCCTCGTTATTTTCTCGCTGTAATCCGAGGCTCTTGCACACCTCCTGCGGGGCCGGTCTGCGGTGTTGCCGCTCACCCGAAAGCTCACCGTACCGACGGGTACGCCTTGCTTCCTCGCTCGCTTGCGCCGAGCATCCCGGCTTCCTCATAACGTTTTGCAAGAGCCTCTTCCGGATATGTCGTTTTCTGTTTTTGCAGTACCCATACCAATAGCGCGCAGTGCGTGGTCACTGTTTGCAACGTAGTGTAATTGTTGGATTGGCTTGGTGGAAGATGTGCTGCTGTTTTGGACGGGAAGGGCCCTTTGTATGGATTGCCTATACACCGGATAAGGGGGGAGGACTGGCCGGTTAGCGGATAGTTATGGCTAACCTGTTGATAGTTGGCATTTAGTTGCAGGGGCTGGGGGGTGCCTTGAAAAGCTATACAGTAGGATGCGAAATGGCAGGGCTTCGGAGCGAAGCCCTGCCCGATGGGACATGCCGGCCAGGGGAGCTGGCGGCGTTCTATGGCTATACTGCTTCCGGCGCTTCCTCTTCTGCCGGCGTTTCTTTCTTTTTACGCGTGGCCCGTTTTTTCTTGGGCGGTTCGTCAGCGGCCGGTTCCGGCGCAGGGGACTGCGATGGATCCGGCGCCGGCTCAACGGCGGCCTTTTTACGCGTGGCCCGCTTCTTTGCCGGCTTAGGCTCGGCCGGCGGGGCAGGGGTCGCTTCAGCAACGGCCGGCGCCTGCTTCTCTCCGGGGAGAGATGCGACCGGCTCGGCCTGCTCAGGGACTTCGGCCGCTTTTTTGCGGGTGCGTGGCGCGCGCGTTTTTTTCAAAGCGGGTTCGGCGCCTTCAAGGGGCGCTTCGACAGCGGCTGGTTCCGGTTCAGGCCCGGCACCCTGGGCCTCTGCCGGCTCAAGTTCCGCTGCCGGCGCCTCGGTTTCCCCGTCGCCGCGTTTCGGGCTCCGGTGCTTGCGGCGACGCCGTTTCTTCTTAACCTCTTCCGATGCCTCCCCGGCTTCTTCGGCGGTCGCCGGAGTTCCGACCGCTTCCGTCTCGGCGGATACTTCTTCTGTCTCTTCTGTCTCTTCTGTCTCTTCGGCGGCTTCCTGAACTGAAGCCTCGTCGGTCACGGATTCGTCCGCTTTCGCCTTCTTGCCGCGCCGCCGCTTGCGCCGCCGCTTCCTCTTGGCTTCTTCCGCCGGGGCACCGCCTTCCGTTGTTTCTTCGCCCCCTGCGACCTCCGGCTCCTCTTCGCCGCCGGCTTCGGTCTCACCGTTTTCCTCCGCTTCGGCAGACGTCGCGGATTCAGCCATCTCTTCGGCTTCGGCCTTGCCCTTCCGGCGGCTGCGGCGCCGTTTCTTCTTCTTGCCCTCGGCCTCGGCCGCCGGCGGTTCGGCCAGGACCGCGACTTCTTCGACGGCTTCGGTCAGAGCTTCGGCATGTGTCTCGGCCACCTTTTCCACGTGCTCTTCGTGGGTTTCCACGTGGGCCGGTTTTTCGCGCCTGACCAACTCCAGCTCCAGTTGGTTCATCAGGAACGAGGTCTTGCCCTTAACGGTCACGACGATGTCGTACTCGTTCTCGATCTGGGCCAGTTCCCTCTTCTTGCGGTTCAGCAGGTAATAGGCGACCTCCAGGGGAAGCCCGCCGTGCACCTCGGCCACGGTCCCCTTGGCTGCCGCGGCGTGGACCTTGCGCAGAAAGGAGAGGGCCATGTTCTCCACGCTCTTCACCTTGCCCCGCCCGCCGCAGTGGGGACATTCCAGGGTGCTGCCCTGTTCGAGGGTCTGGCGGATCCGCTGGCGCGACATCTCCAGCATGCCGAACTGGGAAATGCGCCCCACCGTCACCCGGGCCTTGTCACCCTTGAGGGCCGCCTTCAGGGTCTTTTCCACGGTGGTGATGTGCTTCTTGTCCCGCATGTCGATGAAGTCGAGCACGATGAGCCCGCCCAGGTCGCGCATCCGCAGTTGCCGCGCAGCCTCTTCGGCCGCTTCGAGATTGGTCTTGTAGGCGGTGTCTTCGACCCCCTTCTCGCCGGTGGTCTTGCCTGAGTTGACGTCGATGGACACCAGGGCCTCGGTGGGTTCGATGATGAGGTAGCCGCCCGATTTGAGGGGGACTTTTTTCTCGTAGATGAGGTCGATCTGCTCTTCGATCTGGTAGCGGGAGAAGATGGGGCGCTTTTCCGTGTGGAGCTTCACCAGCTTTTCGTGCTTGGGCATGGTCTGCTTGAAGAATTCGCGGGCCTGCTTGTAGACGTCCTTGCTGTCCACCAGCACTTCGTCGATCTCGGCGGTGAAGTAGTCGCGGATGGTGCGGATGACCACGTCCAGTTCCCGGTGGAGGAGGGTGGGGCCCTTGGCGGCGGCCGCCTTGTCCACGATGCCCTGGTGGAGCTTTACCAGGTACTGGAGATCCTTGGCCAGTTCCGTCTTGGTCTTGCCCAGGGCCTCGGTTCGGACGATGTAGCCGTAACCCTCGGGGATCTCCAGCTCGGCCACCTTTTCCTTGAGCTTCTTCCGGTCGGACTCGCTCTCCACCTTGCGGGAGATGCCCGCCGAGTCGCTGCCGGGCATGAGCACCATGTAGCGGCCCGGAAACGACATGTAGGTGGTCAGGGCCGCTCCCTTCATGTCCCGTTCGCCCTTTTCCACCTGGACGATGAGCTCCTGCCCCCGGCGGACGACTTCCTGGATGCGGGGGCGGCGGCTGTGGTTCTCTTCGGGGATGTCGCTGCGCCATTGCCAGAACGAGGGGTGGATTTCCCCCATCTGGAGGAAGCCGAGCCGTTTCAGTCCGATGTCGACGAAGGCGGCCTGCAGTCCCGGTTCAACCCGGACCACCACCCCCTTGTAGACATTGCCTCGGGTCTGTTCGCTCCCCTCGATTTCGATGTCCAGATCGACCAGCTTGCCGTCTTCAACGATGGCGACGCGTGATTCTTCCGGATGCATCACGTTGATGAGCATTTTTTTTGCCATTGATTTCAGTCCTTTGTGCGGTCTGCGGGGCACCCCGCGCCGCGGAAATGTATGGTCGCCCGCGGCGCAGGCCGCGCGACCCGATGGGTATCCAGAACGCCTTGTGGGCGCTGAAGGTCGATAAAACCTCAAAAGTATAGCAGAGTTTTCCCTTGTGTAATAAGAAAAAACTGGCCCCTGGTACGCCCGCCTGCCGGAGCAATTGACAAAATCGCGGGGCACCCCCTAGTATAGCCCTGTAGCGCTAACGGAACGCGGTTCGGGATACCTTCATGCTCCATCTGAGAAAACTGTCAAAGGATTTCGCCGGCACCTCCCTGTTCGCGGAGATCGACTGGCATCTGAAAAAGGGGGAACGGGTCGGCCTCGTGGGCGAGAACGGAGCCGGGAAGTCGACCCTGATGCGCATCATTGCCGGGCTCGTGGAACAGACATCGGGCGAGCTCATCTTCGCCCGGGGCGCCACGGTGGGCTACCTTCCCCAGGACGGGATCGTGACCCGCGGACGGGGGCTTCTGGCGGAGGCCATGACCGCGCTGGAGGGCCTTCAGTCCCTGGAGCGGGAGCTGCACGAACTGACGTCGCGGCTGGAGGATACCCCCCATGATGCGCCGGATCACGGCGAGTGTCTCGAACGCTACGGCCGGCTCCAGGAGGAGTTCCGGCTGCGGGGCGGATACGCCATGGAGGCGGAGGCCTGCCGGGTCCTGGACGGGCTCGGCTTCACCACCGGCGACCGCCGGCGCGACTGCGGCGAGTTTTCCGGCGGCTGGCAGATGCGGATCGCCCTGGCCAAGCTCCTGCTGAAAAAGCCCAACGTGCTGCTGCTGGACGAACCCACCAACCACCTGGACATCGAGGCCCGCAACTGGCTTGAGGGGTATCTCCAGGAATATCCCCATTCGGTCATCCTCGTCTCCCACGACCGCTTCTTCATGGACCAGGTCTGCCACCGGATCACCGAGGTCTGGAACGGCACCCTTACCGACTATCATTGCTCGTACAGCCGCTACCTGACGGCCCGGGAGGAGCGGGTGGCGGCCCTGCGCGAGGCGAAGCGGCGCCAGGACGAGGAAGTTGCCAAGATCGAGGACTTCATCAACCGCTTCCGCTACAAGGCCGACAAGGCGGCCCTGGTCCAGTCGCGGGTCAAGCAGTTGGAAAAGATCGAGCGGATCGTGCTGCCACCGGAGCGCAGGAGGATCCGTTTCCGCTTCCCCGACCCCCCCAAGAGCGGCAGGATCGTGCTGGAGCTGAAGGGGGTGACCAAAGCCTACGGCAGCCACGTGGTCCTGGACGGGATCGACCTGACGGTGGAGAAGGGGGAGCGGATCGCCCTGGTGGGGCACAACGGCGCCGGCAAATCGACCCTCATGGGGGTGCTGGCCGGCAAGCCGTTCCAGGGAGGGGAGCGGGTCGCCGGCCACAACGTGGTTGCCGACTACTTCGCCCAGGACCAAGCCCAGGTGCTGGACGGCGCGAAAACAGCCCACGAGGAGCTGCTGGCGGACGCCCCCTTCGACATGGTGCCCCAGTTGCGGGACATCCTCGGCGCCTTCCTCTTCACCGGCGACGACATCCACAAGCGGGTGGAGGTCCTCTCGGGCGGCGAGCGGAACCGGCTGGCCCTGGCCAAGATGCTGCTGCGGCCCTCGAACCTGCTGCTGATGGACGAGCCCACCAACCACCTGGACCTCTTCAGCAAGGAGGTGCTGCTGGACGCCCTCAAGACCTTTGCCGGCACCGTGGTCTTCGTCTCCCACGACCGGCACTTCATTGACGGCCTGGCCACCCGGGTCGTGGAGGTGGAGGGGGGGCGGCTTACCAGCTACCACGGCGACTACGAGTACTATCTGCGGAAAAAGTCAGCGGACGCTGGCCCGGCCCAGCAGGCCGCCACTGGCCGGTCCCCGGTGCCTGACCCATCGTCCGGGCCGCCGGCCGCGGAATCCAAGGAGGAGCGGCAGCGCCAGCGGGAGGAGGAAAAGGCCCGCCAGCGGGATGAAAAGCGCCGCCTGAAGCGCCTCGAAGAGCTGGAATCCGCCATTGCCGCCGAAGAAGGGCTCCTGGCCGACCTGGAGGCGCGCATGGCTGATCCGGCCTTTTTCGATGACCACGAGCAGGCCCGGCGGGGGGGCGAAGAACATGCCGGACTCACCGCTCGCATCGCCACCCTGTACGGGGAATGGGAGAGCGTCGCCGCAGGCTGAGGAGTGGCTCTCCCTATCCCCGCGGCCTTGCTGCATTCCCGCGCCATTCATTGACAGGCGCGGCTTCAGAGGCTACTCTTTCAGTACTCTGCCGCCACCGCGAGCCGCTCGACCAGAGGATCAGGTTCCATGTCCGAGTCCGTGTCGATATCAGTTCCCGCCGTTCTTCCGCTCTTCCCCATCCGGGAGATCGTAGCCTTTCCCTATATGATCTTCCCGCTGTTCCTCAAGGACGACGAACTGACCGCGTTCGAGGACATGCTCGGCCACGAGCAGATGGTGGTGCTCGCCCGGACCCGGGAAGAGGCGGCGTCCGGCCAGGCACCGCAGCTCTGCGAGATCGGCACCCTCTGCAAGGTGAACCAGATCTACCGGCTCCCCGAGGGGGGCGGCAAGGTGGTCCTGGAGGGGGTCGTGCGGGTCCGGATCCTGGACGTGGCGGATACGCTCCCCCACATCCAGGTCCGTTGCGAAGCGATCCACGAGTTCTTCGAAAAGTCGGTGGTTTCCGAAGCCCTGGTCCAGAGCCTCAACGCGCTCCTCAAGATCGCCCTTTCGTACGGTCGTCCCCTGCCGGACGACGTCATGAAGATGATCGACCTGATCGACAACCCGGCCCGGCTGGCGGACCTGGTGGCCCTCTACGTCAATCTCGCCCTGGACGAGCAGCAGCGGCTCCTGGAGACCGTGGACCCCCTGGAGCGGCTCAAGAAGGTGTACATGCACCTGACCGCCGAGGTGCAGCGGCTCCAGGTGAAGGGCGAAGTGCAGGCCGAAGTGACCCGCCGGGTGGGGAAGAGCCAGAAGGAGTACCTGCTGCGGGAGCAGATGAAGCAGATCCAGGAGGAGCTTGGCGAGGAGGACCCGCGCGGCACCGAGATGGCCGAACTGCGGAGCCGGATCCAGAACGCCGGCATGCCCGACGAGGTCCGCAAGATCGCCGACAAGGAACTCAAGCGGCTGGACCGGATCAATCCTTCATCCCCCGAATACACGGTGGCCCGCACCTATCTGGACTACCTGGCCGGCATGCCCTGGGGCAGGTCGACGGCGGACAACCATGACATCAACCAGGCCGAGGCGGTGCTGGACGAAGACCACTACGACCTGAAAAAGGTCAAGGAACGGATTCTCGAATACCTGGCCGTCCGGACCCTGCGCGAGAGGATGAAGGGGCCGATCCTCTGCTTCGTGGGCCCGCCGGGGGTGGGAAAGACGAGCCTCGGCAAGTCCATCGCCCGAGCCCTGGGGCGGAAGTTCATCCGGATGTCCCTGGGGGGGATGCGGGACGAGGCGGAAATTCGCGGCCATCGCCGCACCTATATCGGCGCGCTTCCGGGCCGGATCATCCAGGAGATTTTCCGCTGCGGCAGCAACAATCCGGTCTTCATGCTCGACGAGGTGGACAAGATCGGCCTCGACTTCCGGGGCGACCCGGCGAGCGCACTCCTGGAGGTGCTCGACCCGGAACAGAACAGCACCTTCACCGACCACTATCTGGACGTGCCCTTCGATCTCTCCAATGTCATGTTCATCACCACGGCCAACCTGCTGGACCCGGTGCCGGCGGCTCTCAGGGACCGGATGGAGGTGATCCGGCTGTCGGGCTACACCGACGAGGAGAAGGAAAAGATCGCGGTCCGCTACCTCATCCCCAAGGAGGTGGAGGAAAACGGCCTCTCCGCCACCCCCCCCGCCTTTGCGTCTGCCGCCATTTACAAGATCATCGGCGACTACACCCGGGAGGCCGGGGTGCGCAACCTGCAGCGGAACATCGCGTCGGTCTGCCGCAAGGTGGCCAAGGAGATCACCCAGGGCAAGCCCCTGCGGGAGACCATCACCCCCCAGGTGGTGGAGGAGTTTCTGGGGCCCCGCACCTTCTTTAACGAGGTGGCGGCGGAGCAGGATCGGGTCGGCGTGGTGACGGGGCTCGCCTGGACCGAGACCGGCGGAGACATCCTCTTCGTGGAGGCGACCCGCATGAAGGGCAAGCGGGATCTGATCCTGACCGGCAGCCTGGGGGACGTGATGAAGGAGTCGGCCCGGACCGCCCTTTCCTACGTGCGCGCCACCTGCGCTGACTGGGGGATCGACGAGGGGGCCTTCGAGGACACCGATCTCCACATCCACGTGCCGGCCGGGGCCATTCCCAAGGACGGCCCGTCCGCCGGGCTCACCATGGTGACCGCCATCGTGTCGCTGCTGTCGGGACGACCGGCCCGACGCGACGTGGCCATGACCGGCGAGATCAGCCTCACCGGCCGGGCGCTGGCCATCGGCGGCCTTAAGGAGAAGGTCCTGGCGGCCCGGCGGGCCGGGGTCAAGACCGTGGTGGCGCCCTCGCGCAACCGGGAGAACCTTGAGGATATCCCCGACGACGTGAAGAATGAGCTTACCTTCATCTTTGTGGATGACGTGCACGAGGCGGTGGCTGCCGCGCTCCAGTGACAACCGATGCCATTGACCTCCATTGAACAAACCGTCAAGAGCTTTCTCGCCGAATTCCAGGCGTTCTGCGTCCTTTCGCTCAGGGCCGTGGTGCGCATCTTCCGCCGCCCCGGCTACTACCGGGAATTCGTCATCCAGTTCGACAAGATGGGCGTCGGCTCCCTCTTCATCATCTGCCTCACGGGGCTGTTCACCGGCATGGTCATGGCGCTCCAGGCACTGATCCAGCTCAAGCCCTTCGCCGCCACCAGCTACGTGGGGGGGATGGTGGCGGTGACCATGGTAAAGGAACTGGGGCCGGTCCTCTCCTCCCTCATGGTCGCGGGCCGGGTCGGCTCGTCCATCACCGCCGAGTTGGGCACCATGGTGGTGACCGAGCAGGTGGACGCCATGCGGGTGGAGGGGACCGACATCGTCAGCCGGCTGGTCACCTCCCGCCTCAAGGCACTGATGCTGGCCATGCCCATGCTGGCCCTGGTCACCGACGCGGTGGCCCTGCTGGGCGGGTACATCATTGCGGCGGGGTATGATATCAACCTCCTCATGTACTGGAAGTCCCTGCCCCAGTTCATGGTGTTCCAGGACCTCATCGAGGGGGTGATGAAACCCTTTGTCTTCGGCACCCTCATCGCACTCATCGGCTGTTACGTGGGGCTTTCCACCCGTGGCGGCGCCGAAGGGGTGGGGACGTCGGCCAAGCGGGCAGTGGTCCTCTCATCGGTCATGGTGCTGGTGGCTGATTTTTTCATGACCAAGATATTCATCGTGTTCCGGTGAGGGCGACGACGTGAGCGGAGGCGAACAGGGCATCAGGATGGACAAGGTTTCCTACTCCGTGGGCGGGCGGACGATCCTCACGGAGTTCGACCTGTTTCTCGCGCCGGGCGTGAACCGCACCATCCTGGGACGGAGCGGGGCCGGCAAGACCACCATCCTGCGGCTCATGCTGGGACTCATCCGCCCCCAGGCCGGGACCATCTCCATCGACGGCATTCCCATCGGGAGCCTGAGCGAGAGCGAGCTGATCCGGCTCCGGAAGCAGATCGCCATCGTCTTCCAGGGGGGGGCGCTCTTCGACTCCCTCACGGTGGGAGAAAACGTGGGCTACCGGCTGCTGGAAGAGGGGCGCCTCAGCGAGGGGGAGATTGAGCGGATCGTGCTGGAAAAGCTCTCCTTCGTGGGGCTCGAGCACTCCATCGACTTCTATCCGGCCGAGCTCTCCGGCGGCATGAAAAAGCGGGTGGCCATCGCCCGGGCCCTGGCCGCCGAGCCGCGTTACATTTTCTTCGACGAGCCCACCACCGGCCTCGACCCGGTGGGGGTCTACAACATCCAGCACCTGATGCTCGGTCTGCAGGGGGAGGGGAAAACCACCCTGATGGTCACCCATGACCTGGAAACCGCCTTTGCCGTGTCCGAGCGATTTTCGTTCCTCCATGACGCGCGGCTCCTCTTCGAGGGGACCGAGGAAGAGATGCGCCGGTGCGGCGTGCCCGATATCCGCGAGTTCCTGAAGCCGTCGGAGGCGTCGCTCTTCAGAAATAACGAATAGCACAGAGGACAGTTCATGAAACGAAGCGACACCATATCGTGGTCCCAGGTGCGGGGCGGGCTGTTCGTCCTGGCGGCCCTGGCCTTTTTTGCCGGCGGGGTCCTGATCATGGGGGACAAGACCAAGTTCTTCGTGCCCAAGGGGAGGTTGTCGGTGATCATGACCGACGTGGCCGGACTCAAGGTGGGCGCGCCGGTCTGGCTGGCCGGGGTCGACGTGGGCATCGTCACCGACATCCGCTTCGAGCGCCCCGAGCAGAGCAACGAGGTGGAGGCGGTGCTGGAAGTGGACAAGGAGGCCCTGAAGAAGATCGGCCGCGACTCGGTCATCACCGTCAAGACCCGCGGGCTCCTGGGGGAAAAGTACGTGGACATCACCCCCACCCGCCAGATTATCGCCACGCCTGAAACGCGGCTCCAGGGCACCAGCCTCCCCAAGCTCGACGACGTGGTCCAGAAGGCGGGAGAGGCCTTCGAACGGGTCAACGCCGTGGTGGCCAAGACCGAGCGGGGCGAGGGGACCCTGGGGCGCTTTGCCAGCGACCCCAAGCTCTATGACAATCTGGTGCGGCTCACGGTGGAGCTGAACACCATTGCCGACTCCGTGAACCGGGGGGAGGGGACCCTCGGCATGCTCAACCGGAGCCGCGAGCCCTATGACCGGCTCATGAACATCCTGGCGCGGACCGACAGCACCCTGGCGGAGATCCAGTCGTCGGAGGGGACCCTGAGCAAGCTCATTCGCGACCGGGAGCTCTACGACAAGCTGGTGGCCGTGGCCGACAAGGCCGGCGGGGCCGCGGACGAGGTGCGGGAGCTGAACCGCAAGCTGGTGGCCAAGGAGGGGACTCTGGGGCTGCTCCTGGCCGACCGGGGCTTCTACGACAAGGGGATGAGCCTCATCGACCGGGCCGACCGCTCCCTCTCTTCCCTGGAAGAAATCACCACGCGCCTCCAGCGGGGCGAGGGGACCGCCGGCAAGCTCCTGTCCGACAAGGAGCTCTACGACAAGCTCAACCGGATGGTGGGCGACCTGGACCTGCTGGTGCTGGACATCAAGGAAAACCCCAAGCGGTACGTGAAGTTTTCGCTGTTCTGACGGCCGGAACGACCCGGCAATCACTCTCTACTGAGGTAGGACATGAAAAGATCGGCTATGTGCATCGCAGTGCAAATGCTGCTGGCGTTGGTTGTCATCCTCCCGGCCTTCGGCGCGGGCCTTGAGGAGCGGGTGCGGGAGCATACCCTGAAAAACGGGATGAAGCTTCTCATGGTGGAACGCCACACGTCGCCCACGGTGGCCGCGTGGATCCGGTTCCGGGTGGGGAGCGTGGACGAGCGCAGCGACGAGCGGGGAATCGCCCACCTGCTGGAGCACATGCTGTTCAAGGGGACCAAGACCCTCGGCACGAAGGATTATGCCGCCGAAAAGCCGCTCCTGGACAAGATCGAAGAGACGGCCCAGGCCCTGATCGCCGAAAAGGCCAAGGGCGCCCGGGCCGACGCCGGACGGGTGGATGACCTCCGCAAGAAGCTCAACGCCCTGGAGGCCGAGGCCGGGAAGTACGTGATCAAGGAGGAGTTTGCCGAGATCTACGCCCGCAACGGCGGGGCCGGCTACAACGCCATGACCGGCAAGGACGGCACCACCTACCTGATCAACATGCCGTCCAACAAGCTGGAGCTCTGGGCCGCCATCGAGGGGGACCGGATGCAGAACGCGGTGCTGCGCGAGTTCTACACCGAGCGTGACGTGGTCATGGAGGAGCGGCGCCGCTCCTACGACACGGAGCCGGGGTCCAAGCTCTGGGAGACCTTCGTGGCCGTCACCTATAATGCCCATCCCTACGGCCAGCCGATCATCGGCTGGATGTCAGACCTGGAAAACCTGACCAGGACCAAGGCCGAGGAGTTCTTCCGCCGGTACTACAAGCCCAACAACGCCATCGTTGCCCTGGTGGGGGACATTGACCCGGACAAGACCATCGCCCTGGTTGAAAAGTACTTCGGCGATATCCCGCCGGGAACCCTTGTGGGGCCGGTGGCCGTGGTGGAGCCCGCCCAGCAGGGCGAGCGGCGGGTGGAGATCCTGGCGGATGCCGAGCCGGAACTGCTGATCGGCTTCCACAAGCCGACCCTGCCCAATCCCGACGACTACGTCTTTGACGTGATCGACATGATCCTGGCTGACGGCCGCACCTCGCGCCTCTACAAGAAGCTGGTGGTGGAGAAGCAACTGGCCGCCGAGGTCTCCGCCTTCTCGGCCCCGGGGAGCCGCTACCCCAACCTCTTCGTGGTGGCCGCCACCCCCCGCGCGCCCCACACGGCCAAGGAGGTGGAGGATGCCATCTACGAGGAGCTGGAGCGGCTCAAGAAGGAGCCCATGACCGAGCGGGAGCTGGCGCAGATCCTCAATCGCCTGGAATACGAGGAGAGCCGGCAGATGATCTCCAACGGCGGGCTCGCCCGTAACCTGACCGAGTACGAGGCCGTGACCGGCTCCTGGCGGTACCTGATCGAGCACCGCAGGGAGGTGGCCAAGGTGACCCCCGACGATGTGATCCGGGTGGCCCGGAAGTATTTCGTCCGAGAGAACCGGACCGTGGGGGTCATCACGAAGAAGGACGACGTAAAGTAGCGGCACAGCCAACCTTATCGCGAACGAGGACGCACGAATGACCATTACGCAACGTTTCGCCCTGTTCTTAGCATTTCTGGTACTCGTACCCCTTGCCGCCCTGGGCGCCGAGGTTCCCACGGCAGCCAAGGCCGACCCCCGCACCATGACCTTTCCGAAGCTGGCCTTCGAGGTGCCCCGGACCGAGCGGGCGGTGCTGAACAACGGCATGGTCGTCCACATGCTCCCGGACCGGGAATTGCCCGTGGTGAGCCTCACGGCCTACGTGAACGTGGGGAGCATCTATGAGCCGGCCGACAAGGCGGGCCTTGCCGGGCTCACCGGCGCGGTTATGCGGAGCGGCGGCACAAAGGATATGGCACCCGAGGCCCTGGACGCGGAGCTTGAGTTCATGGCCTCCTCGGTTGAGGCTGGCATCGGCGGCGATGCGGGGAATGTCTCCCTGGCGTCCCTGTCCCGCAACCTGCCCCGGACCCTGGAGCTGTTCGCCCGGGTGATGATGAACCCGGCCTTCCGGGAAGACCGGGTCGCCCTGGCAAAGAACCGTACCATCGAGGCCATCCGCCGCCAGAACGACGACTCCAAGGGGATCGCCGACCGCGAGCTCCAGAAGGCCCTCTATCCCGGCCACCCCCTGGGGCGCTTCCCCACGGTGGCCACGGTCCAGGCCATCACCCGCGACGATCTGGCGGCGTTTCACGCCCGCTACTTCCGTCCCGGCAACGTTGTCATCGCCGCTGCCGGCGACTTTGACCCCACGGAACTGGTGAAGCTCCTGGAAAAAGCCTTTGCCGGCTGGAAAGAGGAGAATGTCGACTTCCCGCCCGTGGCCGAACCGTCCCGGGAGATGAAGCCCGCCGTGCTCCTGGTGCGCAAGGAGGTGAACCAGTCGGCCATCCGCATGGGGCACCTGGGGATCGACAAGAACAATCCGGACCTCTACGCCATCAGGGTCATGGACTACATCCTGGGGGGCGGCTTCACCTCGCGGCTCACCACCGAGATCCGCTCCAACCAGGGGCTGGCCTACAACGTGAGCGCCTCCTTCGACGTGGGGCGCCGCTTCGTGGGCACCTTCGAAGCCGAAACGGAAACCAAGAGCGAATCCACGGCCAAGGCCATCGCTCTCATGCGTGACATTATCGAAGGCATGCGGAAAGAGCCGGTGACCGAT
This sequence comes from Geobacter anodireducens, assembly GCA_001628815.1. Classification (NCBI taxonomy): domain Bacteria; kingdom Pseudomonadati; phylum Thermodesulfobacteriota; class Desulfuromonadia; order Geobacterales; family Geobacteraceae; genus Geobacter; species Geobacter anodireducens. The sequence continues at coordinate 2,629,220 of CP014963.1, read as the reverse complement.
CAGGAGTTGGCCCTGGCCAAGAATGCGATCATCAATTCGTTCATCTTCGGGTTCACCCGCCCCGATTTCATAGCCAACCAGCGGGCCCGACTCGAATTCTACGGCTATCCCGACGGCTATCTGGAAAACTACCGGGCCAATATCGCCCGGATCACCAAGGAAGATGTCCTCCGCGCGGCGCGGACCTACCTGCACCCCGACCGGCTGACCATTCTCGTGGTTGGTGACGACAAGACATTCGACAAACCCCTCTCCACTTTCGGCACGGTTCAGGAGATCAAGCTGGAGAACGGGAAATAAGAAAGGAGACAACAGCATGGCAACCTGGAAGTGCGGAACCTGCGGCTTCACCAAGGAGGGGCGCTGTAAGCCCCAGAAGTGTCCCCAGTGCCAGGAAAAGGGGAATTTCGAGAAGCAGGAGTGATCGAGAGCAGGGCGGCCCACGGGCCGCCCTTTTTCAGTATCCCACCAGGTGGAGTTCCACGCTGATCAGGTCGTTGACCAGGTGCATCCCCAGTTTTTCGAAGAACTTGCCTGAGCCGTAGTTGACGTTCCAGCGGGTCCGGTCCAGGTCGAGACATGCCTGGGCCGTGACGCCGCCGTCCTGCCGGGGTGCGATGAGGGCGGGACAGGCGACGGGGTGGCTCGTTCCCCTGATGGTAAGTGCCCCTGTGATCCGGTAGTTGGGGGTGCCGGGGGTGGCGTCCGGCAGCGGCTCGGCCCCGGTCAGATCGAAGGTGGCGGTGGGGTGGCGGGCGGTGTCGAAGAAGTCATCCGATTGCAGGTGGGCGACCAGAAGGCGGTTCAGGGCGCTGTCGGCCAGATCGACGTCGACGATGGCGGTCATGTCCACGACCACCTGTCCGGTGACGGGCGTCCCCCCGGACATGGTCAGTTCGCCGCTTGCCACGGCGATGGTGCCGTGATGCCGGCCGTTGATGTTGCGGCCGGTCCAGTGGAGCATGCTTTTGGCCGGGTCGGCCCAGTAGGTCCCGTCCCGGAGTGTCGGTGCCGGCACGGCCTGTTCCGGGGCTTCGTTCACCGGCAGGCCGGCGGCGCGCCATTCGTGGAGGCCGCCGGTGAAGGCCCGCACGTTGCGATAGCCTGCCTCCGCCAGCTTCTCCGCCGCCACCGCCGCATCCCGGGAGCGGCCGCTCGACCCGTAAACCACGATGGCCGCGTCCTTGTCGGCGGTTATGGCCTTCACCTGGTCCAGAAACGTCACTTCGTGGACGCAGGCATTGCAGGCGCCTGCCACGTGACACTCCCCGTAGTATTCCTTGGGCAGCACGTCGATGAGGATGAGTGCCCCGTCGGCCAGTTCTTTCCGCAGTTCGTCCCTGTCGATGGTGGCGTTCGGCATATTGACCCCCTTCCCGTGGTCCGGATGATGGCTAGCTAGATGCTATCACGGGGGAGGTGTCCGTCAAGGGACGTTCAGAACGCCTGTTGGGCGCTGTCCCTTTTCTCCTTGGGCAGGAAGAGGTTGAGGAGCACGGCGGTGATGCCGCAGAGGCTCACCCCCTGGAGAGTCACCCAGCCGGTCTGGAGGGTCAGACCACCGATGCCGAACACGAGTACCAGCGACACGATCACCAGGTTGCGGGGCCGGTGCATGTCGACCCGGGCATGGATGAGGGTATTGAGGCCGACGGCGGCGATGCTGCCGAACAGCAGGATCATGATCCCCCCATGACCGGGGTGGGAATGGACTGGAGCAGGGCGTTGAACTTGCCGAAAAAGGCCATGAGGATGGCGATGCAGGCGGCCCAGGTCATGATGACGGGGTTGTGGTTGCGGGTGATCATGACCGCGCCGGTCACCTCGGAATAGGTGGTCACCGGTGGGCCGCCGATGAGTCCGGCCACGCAGACCGCCAGCCCGTCGCCGAGCATGGTGCGGTGGAGCCCCGGCCGGGCGGTGTAGTCGCGTCCCGTAACGGCGCCGATGGCGATGATGTCGCCCACATGCTCGATGGCCGGGGCCAGCGCCACCGGGATCATGAAGAAGATCGCCGGCCAGCTCCACTGGGGCGTCACGAAGGGAGGCACGGCGAACCAGGGTGCCGCGGCGATGGCGCTGAAGTTTACCAGCCCCAGGAACGCCGAGAGACTGTAGCCCACGGCAACCCCGGCAAGGATCGGTATGAGCCGGAAGATCCCCTTTGCCTTCAGGGCGATGACCACGGTAGTGGCGAGCGATACGCCGGCCACCAGGAGGGCGGTCTGGTAGTCCACCAGCACCGCCTTGCCGTCGCCGGTCTTGCCCATGGCCAGATTGACCGCTACGCCGGCGAGCCCCAGGCCGATGAGCATGATGATGGGGCCCACCACCACGGGGGGCATGATCCGGTGGATGAATGCGACGCCCCGTAACTTGATGAGCAGGGCCAGCATCAGATAGAGCGCGCCGGAGGCGAAGAGCCCCGACAGGGTGGCCGGGATGCCCCAGGTCTGGACGCTGTAGATGATCGGCGCGATGAATGCGAAGGACGAACCCAGGAAGATGGGGACCTTGCGGCCGGTGCATGCCTGGAAGATCAGGGTGCCGATGCCGGCGCCCAGCAGGGCCATGCTCGGGTTGAGCCCGGTGAGGATCGGCACCAGCACGAGGGCGCCGAAGGCGACGAAGAGGATCTGCGCGCCGGCGATGGCCTGGCGCCAGGCCGGTTCCTGGTGGTGGGTCATGGCATGCTCCGCGGGAAGTTATTTGGTGCCGAAGATCTTGTCCCCAGCGTCGCCGAGACCGGGGAGGATGTAGCCGTGTCCGTTGAGGCAGCGGTCAATGGCCGCCACGTAGATGTCCACGTCGGGATGGGCGGCAGTGACCCGGGAGAGCCCCTCGGGTGCCGCCACCAGCGCCAGGACCCGGATCTGGCGGCAGCCGTTGTGCTTGAGCATGCTGATGGTTGCTTCCATGGAACCGCCCGTGGCGAGCATGGGGTCGAGGATGAGGGCCAGCCGTTCGTCAAGCTTGCCCACGAACTTCTCCAGATAGGTGTGGGCTTCGAGGGTTTCCTCGTTGCGGGCGAGTCCCACCACGCTCACCTTGGCGTTGGGGATCATGTCGAGAACCCCGTCGAGCATACCGATGCCGGCCCGCAGGATGGGCACCACCGTCACCTTCTTCCCCTTGATCTGCTCGATCTCCACGGGGTTGCCGTCCCAGCCGGTGATGGTCCGGACCTCCAGGGGGAAGTCGCCGCATGCCTCGTAGGCCAGCAACCGTGCCAGCTCGGCGGCAAGTTCCCGGAATTTCTTGGTGCTGATATCCGCCTCGCGCATGAGGCCGATCTTGTGCCTGACTAACGGGTGGGTAAGCTCGTGAACGCCCATGGATGCCTCCGTTGTGGTAATTCGCCGGCCGGAAGAGTACCCGAATCTGTCTGACAAGTCATCTGAAAAGGGAGCGCCGGCGGCGACGGTGCGCCGCGTGGTGCGCCGGCTCCTTTCCGTTGACACTGCGCAACGCGGAAAGGTATCTTGAACGGGTACCGACGGGAGCCACGAAAGGGGAGCGGGGGCGGCATGAGCAAGGACAAGGACGAGCGGAAGCGACCGCAGTTGCGGCTGGTGGTGAACAACGTGGAGAAGCGGTCGGGGCGTCCGGTTGCGGGGGAAGATGATTTCATCGCCCTGGACGAACTCATTCTGCGGCGTCACGAGTTTCGCGGTCACTTCTATGCCGGGGTGGGGCGTCTTCAGGAAAAGGCGTACCGCTCGCTGGAGCGCTACCTGGAGCGAAAGGGGTGGGCCTACGGCCTGGATCCCCTGCACGGGCGGCTCATGGTCATCCCGGCCGGGCTGGTCTGCCCGGAGGCGATCGTGCCCGACAGCTCCCAGCAGGACGAGGTGCTCGTCTTTGCCGGCGAAGACCTGACCGGCGTGGGGCTCTGCCTCTCCGTGGAGATGATCATTCCCTTCTGGAGCGACGATGATGCCGTCATGGAGGACGCGCTTCTCTCGGCGCCGATCCTTCCCTACGGGATGCTTTTCCTGGAGGAGAACCGGCAGGACGGCTACCTGGACCTCATCTACCGCGTTGCGTTGCCCCTCTATCCGCCCGCTCCGACGGTGCGCGTGCTTGACAAGCTCTTTGCCGTGGCGCGGACCGAATTGGCCGAAACCCTCCGCACCCTGGCCGACTTTTCCGACTGATCCCTGCCGCACCGTTCCCCCGGCGGCTGTCGACACGCAACCGCCGGGGAAATGCCTCAGGCCCCGATCCTGAATTTACCCACCAGTTCCTGCAGCTCGCGGGCCAGGCCAGCCAGTTGGCCGGCCGCCTGAGCCGAATCCTGCGCACCGCGGGCCGTGCTCTGGACCGTATCGGTGATGTCCTGGATGTTCCTGGTAATCTCGCCGGTGGTGGCGTTCTGCTCTTCGGCGGCGGTGGCGATCTGGTTCACCTGCCCGGTCACGTCGGAGACGCGCTGGAGGATTGCCTGGAGCGATTCGCCCGAGCGCGAGGCCTCGTCGGTGCCGCGGGTGACCTCGTGAACCCCCTCCTCCATGGACGTGACCGCGCCGCGGGTCTCCTGCTGGATGCTCTTGATCATGGAGCCGATCTCTTTCGTGGCGCGGGTGGTGCGCTCGGCCAGGGCCCTGACCTCGTCGGCCACCACGGCGAAGCCGCGCCCCTGTTCGCCGGCCCGGGCCGCCTCGATGGCGGCGTTGAGGGCCAGCAGGTTGGTCTGGTCGGCAATGTCCTCAATGGTGCCGATGATCTCGCCGATCTGGTCGCTCCTGCTGCCGAGGCTTTCCACGGTCCGGGCCGTGTCCTTCACCCGGTCGGCGATGCTCGCCATGACGGCGATGGTCCGTTCCACCACTTCCGCTCCGTCCCGGGCCGTTTCGGTGGCCTGCATGGCGCCGTCGGCGGCGATTGAACAACTTCCCGCGATCTCCTGGGAGGTGGAGGCCATCTGCTCGCTGGCCGTGGCAACGGTCGTGGCCTGGCCGGCCATCGCCTCCATGCTCCGGGCCATGTCCGCAGACGTAACGTTGAGCTGGCTCGCCGCCGCCGCCAGTTGCGCCGCGTTCTGGGCGATGCGGGTGATGATGCCCTGGATGGTCGACGTGAGCCGGTTGATGCCGCTGGCCAGGTTGCCGATCTCGTCCTGGGTCCGTACGGGCAGGACCCTGGTCAGATCGCCGCCGCCGCCGGCCAGTTCGTCCACCTGGCGCGAGACATCGGCAATGGGTGCGATGATCGTCTTGCTGAAGAAGAAGTACATGCAGGCCAGGAGCACCAGAAAGAAACCGGTTCCCACCACGGCCAGCATGATGAGCAGGTGGCGGGCGCCCACATAGCCCTCTTCGATGGAGGTGGTGACCAGGAGCCCGCCCAGGTAGGCGGCGCCAGCGTCGTGACAGCTCTGACAGCGCTGCTCGTTGGGGAAGGGAAGGACGAGGCTCAGGGTGTGCTTGCCATCCATGGTTTCCTTGAATTCAAGGGTGCGGCCGGCGGCAATGGCCTGCTGGATCTTGGCGTTGGGGGTCTGGGAGGGGGTCGGCGACACCTCTTTGGCAAGCTCGTCGAAAATCCTGAGGTCCATGATGAATTTCTTACCCTTGACCTCGGAGATGAAGCGGTCCACTTCAGTGGAGTCGCCCTTCATCATGTAGCCGTCAATGTCGTGGATGATGAGCCCTGCCAGGTTACGGGCATTCTTGAGCTGGAGATCGAGGGATGACCTGAACTGAAGCCATCCTGCCACCGACCCCAGCGTGAAGAGGCCGAGCGAGAGGCATATCCCGAGGATCGCCAATACCTTGAATGCCAGTTTTTTAGCCAACATTGAAACCTCCCACTGTAAACAAGTGATGAAGAAGTTGTCGCTTGAGAGCTATGAAATTTATCGGCCGATACTAAAAAATGTTTAGTGAAAAAATAAACAAATTGTTCCTCCTTTACGATAGTTGAATGCATCACGGGACATGTCCCTTTCAGCGTCGGGCAGAACGGAGCGGGCAGTCGACCCAAACGCCCCCTTTCCGATGACGATCTTCGCAGGCTCTACGCGGCGGGAACGCATGACCGTCTGGCAGCCTGATGCGCCGCTGTTCATGGTGTGCGTAAATAATGTGCAGAATAGGGGGTGCGTAATCGGCGTGCCCCCTATTCGCATGGCCCGAAACAACCGGTGGTGCAGTAACATGCCGTAATCACGTGCCCGATTCGAGGCGAGCAAGAGTGGCACGGCCTATGCTAAACAGATCACGAACAATCCGGCACAACGCTGTGCCCGTTCATGCAGCGAAATCGAGTAACCAGGCAAAGGCGCCTTCCACCATGAGTGGAGGCGCCTTTTTTTACAGTGCAGGGAAAGGATGAGAAGCTGTGGGCGGCAGGAAGAATACCTTCACCCCCCAGCTCGACATCACATTCCACCAGGCGCAGGATCGGCTCCTGTCCCGCGTCCACATACGGAGGCACGCAATGAAGCTGATCGAGGCAATAATCAAACCGTTCAAGCTGGATGAAGTGAAGGACGCTCTCAACGAAATCGGCATCGAGGGGATCACCGTGAGCGAGGTCAAGGGATTCGGCCGCCAGAAGGGACACACCGAGCTGTATCGCGGCGCCGAGTACGTGGTTGACTTCATTCCCAAGGTTAAGCTGGAGATCGCGGTGGTCGACGAACTGGTGGCAAAGGCGGTGGAGACCATTGAAAGCACCGCCAAGACCGGACGGATCGGCGACGGCAAGATATTCATCCTTTCCCTGGACGAGGCGGTCAGGATCAGGACCGGTGAGAAGGGTGACGAAGCGATCTGATCGCACGAGATATTACAGAAATCAACAGAGGTCCATCATGACGTGGAAACGTTCGATCATCACACTGGCCCTGGCCGCCGCAGCCTTCATGGCCCCGGCCGCCCTTCTCGCCGAGGAAGTCACGGAGCCCGCCGCTGTACAGGCTGCCACCACCTCCGCCCAACAGGCCGCTCCCGCCCCTGTCGCAGCTCCGGCCGAGGCGGCGCCGTCTTCCGCCCCGGCAGCCAGGCTCGATACGGGCGACAACGCGTGGCTGCTTATTTCGTCGGCACTGGTCCTGCTGATGCTTCCCGGTCTGGCCCTGTTCTACGGCGGCATGGTGAGGAGCAAGAACATCCTCTCGACCATGATGCATTCGTTCGTCGCCATGGGTATAGTCGGCGTGCAGTGGTACGTCATGGGGTACAGCCTCGTCTTCGGCACCGATATCGGCGGTTTCGCGGGGGGGCTCAACAAGCTGCTTCTGAACGGGCTGACCCTGGAGTCGCTCCAGGGAACCATCTCCGAATACACCTTCTCCATGTTCCAGGGGATGTTCGCCATCATCACCATCGCCCTGATCTCCGGTGCCCTGGCGGAGCGGATCAAGTTCTCGGCCTACTGCGTGTTCGCCCTCATCTGGACGACCCTCGTCTATGATCCGATCGCCCACTGGGTCTGGGGCGGCGGCTGGATCGCCAAGCTTTCCCCGGCTGCCCTCGACTTTGCCGGCGGCACCGTCGTCCACCTCGCCTCGGGTGTTTCCGCCCTTGCCGCCCTGGTGTTCCTCGGCAGGCGCCACGGCTTTCCCACCGAGCGGATGGCTCCCCACAACCTTCCCTTCACCCTGCTGGGCGCCGGCCTGCTCTGGTTCGGCTGGTACGGATTCAACGCCGGCAGCGCCCTGGCAGCCAACGGCACCGCAGCGCTCGCCTTTGTGAACACCACGGTTGCTCCTGCCGCGGCCGGCCTGTCGTGGATGATCGCCGAATGGATCCACTCCGGCCGCCCCTCGGCCCTCGGCTTCGCATCGGGCGTTGTCGCCGGCCTGGTCGGCGTCACGCCGGCCGCGGGTTTCGTCACCCCCGGCTGGGCGGTGATCATCGGCCTCGGCGCCGGCGTGGTCTGCTACGGCGCGATCCTCGTCAAGGCCAGGCTCAAGTACGACGACTCCCTCGATGCCTTCGGCGTCCACGGCGTGGGCGGCACCTTCGGCGCCCTGGCAACCGGCTTGGTGGCCAGCGTCGGCGCCAAGGGGCTCATCTACGGCGAACCGGCCCAGTTCATGTCAAACCTGATCGGGATCGCGGCCGCCGGTGCCTATGCCTTCATCGTAACCCTGGCCATCGCCTTCATCCTCGACAAGACCATCGGCCTCCGGGTGGAGAAGGAAGACGAAATCATGGGCCTCGACCAGACCCAGCACTCCGAGTCGGCCTACAACTAGCGACCGCTCCCGCATCGCGAACAGACGAGCCGCTCCTTTTCGGGGCGGCTTTCCTTTTTGTGCTGAAATGGCGGGCAGCACCATGATGCAAAAAGCGGCATCGTACGGTGGCGGGCAGGGGTGAGATGCCGTAAGGGCGCGAATATATCGCATCTTCGTTCTGGCATGCCTCGTGCCTAACGGATGGTGGGGCTCTCCGCTTCGGCCCCAAACCGGATCCGGGGGGACTCATGGCAAACCTGCGTGCGAAGTACAGAGCAGAAAATGACCCCGTGGAGGGCGAACTGCTGGAGCTTCTCGCCTTCAACGAGAAAATGGCCGGGCTCGGCCGGATGGCGGCCGGTGTGGTACATGAGCTGAACACGCCCCTGTCGGTCATCGTTTCGGCCACCCAGATGATCCTCCGCGAAGAGGGGCTGCCCGATTTCGTGCGCGACATGGTGGAGCGGGTCAACCAGGAGGCCCACCGGCTGGCTGACATGACCAGGGGGATCCTCTCCTTTACCCGGCGGGACGCACACGACCACCGGGAATCGGACGTGAACCAGGTGCTCCGGGAGGCCATGACCCTGTTGCGTTACGAGGCCCGGAAACGCTCCATCGCCGTGATCGAAGACCTGGATTACCGTCTCCCCGTCATTGCCGCCGACCCCAACCGGGTGAAGCAGGTCATCATAAACCTGGTCATGAACGCCCTCCAGGCCATGGGAGAGGGGGGAACGCTCTTCATCCGCACCAGCCGGAACGGGAAAGGGGGAGTAACGGTGCAGGTGGCGGATACGGGCCCCGGCATCCCGGCTGAACTGCTGGGGCACATCTTCACTCCCTTTTTCACCACCAAGGAACCGGGGGAGGGGACCGGCCTGGGGCTGTTCATCACCCGCAAACTCATGGAGTCGGTGGGCGGGGCCATCGCGGTGGAAAGCGCGGTGGGCGAGGGGACAACCTTTACGCTCACCTTTGCCGCCGCCGAGTGAGTCTGTCTGGCACATCCCGATGCAAAGTCGCGCAACCACGGCTCGGACCGCTTTTTTGTCGCGTGAAACGCGGCTGTTTGCTATAACCCCTCAAGCACCATTCACCGGGAGAATGCCATGAACGCCACGTATCTCGCCGTTGCCGCCGAGGCTGCCCGCCGGGCCGGAAAACTCCAGCGCGAGCGTCTCTGGACCGACCACGACATCCGCTACAAGGGGGAGATCGACCTGGTCACCGAGGTCGACGAGGCCTGCGAGGAGTTGATCGTCGCCACCATCCGCGCCGCCTTCCCCGACCATGACATCCTGGCCGAGGAGCAGACCAGGGAGACGGGCACCTCCCGGTACCGCTGGATCGTGGACCCCCTGGACGGCACCACCAACTATGCCCACGGGTTCCCGTGGTTCTGCGTCTCCATCGCCCTGGAGATCGACGGGGAGATGGCCGTCGGCGTGGTCTATCAGCCGGTCATGGACGAGCTCTTTTCCGCCGTGAAGGGGGAGGGGGCCTTCGTGAACGGCAGGCCCATCCACGTCTCGTCCCGGGCTCCCCTGAATCAGTGCCTGCTGGCCACGGGCTTCCCCTATGACCGGACCCGTGGCAACGAAAACAACATCGACAACTTCTACTGCTTTCAGTTTGCGGCCCGGGCCGTGCGCCGGGCCGGCGCCGCGGCCCTCGACCTGGCCTGCGTCGCCGCCGGCAGGCTCGACGGCTACTGGGAGCTCAAGCTCAAGCCGTGGGACGTGGCCGCCGGTTGCCTCCTGGTGACCGAAGCGGGGGGGCGGGTCACCACCCACAACGGCGACCCCTTCTCCGTGTCAGAACACCGCATCCTGGCCTCCAACGGCCTGATCCACGACGAAATGCTGGCGGTGCTGGCGGCGGGAGGCACCCGCTGAACGGCTGTTTCTCCGTATATGCTGTGCGTGCCCATGGACGATGGTGCGATGCTGGGCGTATATCCATCTATTTCCCGTGGAGAATGCAATGGCAGAACGTAATGTAGAGCCGACAACGGCCGATGAGCCCGTCCGCCTGGTATTCGTGGTGGAGGGGCGGGTAGCCGTGGCTCCGTATCTCGACGCAGTGCGGGGCGAGGTGGGGGCCGTGACGGTCGTCTCCTCCATCGAAGAGCTCTTTATCCTCATGGCTCGGGAGGCATTCAACGGCATCCTTCTGGACGTTCCCACCCTGGTTCGGGCAACCGGCACCGAAAAGGCATCCCTCTACGATCTGATTCAGGTGTTTCCCACGCTCCGGGTGAAGTGGGATTCCCGCTCCGCCACGGTGCGGGCACTTTTCTACGATCGCGTCCCCGGCCCCGACGCCGGGCTCGGGAGCTTCGTCCGCCAGGTGTGTGCCCACTTCACCCCCCGCATCATTCGTCTGCGGGACCGGGTTGCCGTGCACCTGAACGTGATGGTTTCGGAAACCCCGTCGTTCAGCCCGGAAGAGGTGATCCGCACGGTCAGCCTCAATCTCTCCCTCGACGGGTGCTTCCTCATTGCCGTCGATCCCTGGCCCCTGGGAGCCAGGCTCTGGCTTCGCATGCTGGAATTCGGCGACCAGACGCCCATCGCGGCGGAGGTGCGCTGGCGCAAGCCGTGGGGGGTGTCGCCGGGCATAGCCGGTGCCGGGGTCAGGTTTCTGGCGCTCACGGATGAGCAGAAGAACTGTATTGTTGATTTGTGTGAGCATAATAGGGTGATATGCGGTATCTGAGACTGACGCATTATCGCCCGAGGCGGATTGATGTGATTCTTTGTAGAAAATAATCAAAATAAGATTTACTGATGCCTATTAAATTGGTAAAGTATTTTGCGATTTGAAGGCATGTCGGGCAGCACGAGCTTAACCCACAACAGAATACGGCTTAACTTATCAAGAGCGACCGAGGGACAGGCCCGGTGACGTCGCGGCAACCTCCCCATGGGGGGAAGGTGCCAATTCCTGCGGAACCGACAGGTTTCGGGAGATAAGGAAGAGCGTGACACCTCACGGTGAATCGAATCCTCTTCCGCACCCCGGAAGGGGATTTTTCATTGTGGAGGAAACCATGAACATCGCGACGCAGGCAGCACAGATCGGGCTCGACTGGGATACCCGCACCGGGGCGGTGACGGTGCCCATCTACCAGACCGCCACGTTCCGGCATCCGGGGCTGGGCCAGAGCACGGGCTACGACTATTCCCGCTCAGGCAACCCCACGCGCCAGGCCCTGGAAGAGGGGATCGCCCGGCTGGACGGCGGCGCCAGGGGATTTCCCTGCTCTTCAGGAGCGGCGACCACCTGGTGGTGACCGAGGATCTCTATGGGGGCACCTGCCGCCTCTTCGACCAGATCCTGGTCCAGTACGGCCTCTCGTTCACCTATGTGGACACGAGCGATCCAGAGGCGGTGCGGGGCGCCATCCGTCCCGAGACCAGGGCCCTGTTCGTGGAGTCCCTCACCAACCCGCTCCTCAAGGTGGCAGATGTCGCGGCCCTCTCGGCGCTCTGCCGCGAGCGGGGGCTCCTTTGTATCGTGGACAACACCTTCCTCACTCCCTATCTCCTGCGGCCCCTGGATCTCGGGGCCGACATCACGGTCTACAGCGGCACCAAGTACCTGTCAGGGCACAACGACACGGTGTCGGGGCTGGTCGCGGTCAGGGATCAGGTCCTGGCCGACCGGGTCTACTTTCTCCAGAATTCCGTGGGCGCAGTGCTGGGGCCCCAGGATGCGTGGCTCACCATCCGGGGGATGAAGACCCTGTCGGTGCGGCTGGACCGCCAGCAGGAAAACGCCGGCCGGATCGCCGAATGGCTGGCGCGGCATCCGCGGGTGCGGCGGGTCTTCTATCCGGGGCTGCCGGACCATCCGGGACACGAACTGCTGGCGCGCCAGGCCCGGGGCTTCGGCGCCATGATTGCTTTCGAGGTGGACGACAAGGCCCTGGTGGAGCGTGTGCTTCTCAATACGGAGCTGATATCCTTCGCGGAAAGTCTCGGCGGCGTTGAAACCCTGATCACCTTCCCCCAGGTCCAGACCCATGCGGACATCCCGCCGGCGGTCCGGGAGCGGCTCGGCATCAATGACGTGCTCCTGCGCCTTTCGGTGGGGATCGAAGATGCGGACGACCTCATCGCCGACCTGGACCAAGCGTTTGGAGGCGAAAGCCAGAGACCAGGGCCCGGAAACCGGTAAAGGCTTTCAAATCGCTTATCGAAAGGAGTCCTGTATGAAATTCGGCACCCGCATCATCCATACGGGCCGTGAGATCGATCCGACCACCGGAGCGCTCTCGGTTCCCATTTACCAGACGTCCACCTATCGGCAAGAATCGGTGGACCATTTCGGCAAGTACGATTACGCCCGCTCGGACAACCCCACCCGCGAGGCCCTGGAAGAGACCGTGGCCCAACTGGAGAACGGGACCCGCGGGTTCGCCTTCGCCTCGGGCATGGCCGCCATCTCCTCCACGCTGCTCCTGTTTTCGCCCGGGGATCACCTGGTGGTCTGCGAGGATGTCTACGGCGGCACCTTCCGGGCGCTGACCCAGCTTTTCAGCCGGCTGGGGGTCGAGTCCACCTTCGTGGATGCCACGGACACGGCCGCCATTGAGGCGGCCTTCCGCCCGAACACCAAGGGCCTCTACCTGGAGACCCCCTCCAACCCCCTCATGAAAATCACCGACCTGGCCGCTGCGGCCCGCCTGGCCCGGGAGCGGGGGGCCATCACCCTGGTGGACAACACCTTTATGACCCCCTATCTGCAGCGGCCCCTGGACCTGGGCTGCGACGTGGTGCTCCACAGTGGTACCAAGTTCCTGAACGGCCACAGCGACGTGATCTGCGGCTTTGCCGTGGTAAGGGACCCGGAGTTGGGGCAGCGGATCAGGTTCATCCAGAACGCTTTCGGCGCTATCCTGGGCCCCCAGGATTCATGGCTCGTGCTGCGGGGCATCAAGACCCTGCGGGTCCGGATGGAGGAAAGCCAGGCCGGGGCGATCAATATTGCCGGCTGGCTGGCTGGGGAAAAGCGGGTGACCCGGGTCTTCTACCCCGGACTTCCCGGTCACCCGGGTCACGACATTCATGGCCGGCAGGCGTCGGGGCCCGGCGCGGTCCTGTCGTTCACCCTGGATACGGTCGAGACCACCCGCCGCCTGCTGGAGGGGATGCGTCTGGCCGCCTTTGCCGTGAGCCTCGGCGGGGTGGAAAGCATCATCTCCTATCCCGCCAGAATGTCCCATGCGGCCATGCCGCCGGCCGAGCGGGCCGCCCGGGGGATCGGCGATACCCTGGTACGGCTTTCCGTGGGGCTTGAGGATGCCGACGATCTCGTGGCCGAGATGGACCGCCTGATCAACGGCTGACAGAACTCTCCATCGACAGGGGAACTTGACGAAAGGACCGGCGTTTTTGTCTGGCATCAGTTTTTATCTATTTCCCACTCAACTTCCTGCGGGTTTCGCCGATATCTGTAACAAGGTGCACTGTGGTCCGCTCCCCCGTCCCTTATCACGCAGTGGGGCATCAGCCAGGTGAGCTTTCCTTGAAAGGACAGAGGCGGTAATGAAGATTCGGAGCACCCTCACGGCCGGCTGTTTTGGCTTTGCCCTGCTCACGGGGCTGGTCGGCTATTTCGGCGGCAGCGCCATCACCAGGATCAGCGGCGAGTTCGACGCGGTAACGCGGGATGGCCTGCCTGCCATCAAGACTCTCCACGACATCCGTTATGCGGGAGTGCGCATTGTCGCCTCCACCAGCGAGTTTGCGCTGGTGAGCATGGTCGGCCGGGACCGGGCCGCCCGCCAGCAGGCCGAGGAAGAAAAGGAGCTCCTGGAACAGGGAGCCGGCCTGTACCAGTCCGCGTTTTCCACCCTGAAAGACCTTTCCGAGCGTTTTGACCCCGAAGCACAGCAATATGTCCAGGAAATCGACCGGGCCGGCAAAGATCTCATGGCCCTCAGCGCCGAGTCCATGGAGACGGCGCGCCGCGCCGGCGCCCATTCGGCGATTCTGGAGGTAAAGGAGCGATTCGAGGCTTCGGAGAGACGCTTCCTCGACGTTGTCAACCGTGCCATCGCCCTCGAACGGCGGCAGCTCGCCATGCGCCAGCAGGAAGTCCACAACGCCATCACGTTTGCGCTGTTCACCCTCAGCGCGGCATCGGCAGTGGCGTTCGTCTTTGCCGTGGCTGGCGGCTCTTTGTCGGCGATATTGATTTCACGCCCCATAGCGCTTCTGCAGGAAGGGGTCGAGCGGGTCGGGCAGGGAGTCCTCGACACCCGCATCGACATCAGCAGCACCAACGAGATCGGCAGGCTTGCCAACGCCTTCAACCGCATGACCACGGAGCTCCGGACGGCCAAGGACGAAATCACCACGGCGCGCAACTACCTGGACAACGTGATCTGCTCCATGGTCGACGCCCTCCTGGTGGTGGATACCAACGGCACGGTCATGAACGTGAACCCCGCCCTCTGCGGCCTGCTCGGCTACCGGGAGAACGAGTTGATCGGCCGTTCCTTTTCGACCATCCTGGCCGACGGGGACCACGGACGGAGCATCATTGCCGAAATGGCCGAACAGGGTCAGGTTCCCGACCGGGAGCTCCTCTACCGGAGCCGCCAGGGGGATATGATCCCGGTGGTTCTGTCCGGCGGCGCCATGCGGAACCAGGACGGCGAGGTGTGCGGCATCGTCTGCATCGCCCACGACATGCGGGAGCGTAAGCGAAGCGAGGAGGAAATCCGGCGTCTCGCCTACTTTGATCCCCTCACCGGCCTGCCGAATCGGGCGCTGTTCCAGGACCGCGTCAGCCACGCCCTGGCCGTGGCCAGCCGGGAGGAGGGGACGGTGGCGCTGCTGTTCCTGGACCTGGACCGGTTCAAGGACGTCAACGACACCCTCGGCCACGCCATGGGTGACCTGCTCCTGACATCGGTGGCTGACCGGCTCAAGGCTCACGTGCGGGTCAGCGATACCCTGGCCAGGCTGGGCGACGACGAATTCGTGGTGATCCTGACCGGCGCGCGGGATGAGCGTGGGGCGAGCATCGTGGCCCAGTCGCTCCTGGACCTGCTCACCCCTCCCTTCGACCTGGAAGGGGAGGAGGTGTTCATCTCCACCAGCATCGGCATCGCCCTGTTCCCGTCCGACGGCGAGGACGGCAACGTCCTCCTTTCGCGGGCCGATATGGCGCTGCATGCCGCCAAGGACGCGGGCCGCAACGTCTATCGTTTCTACAGCGACGACATGAACCGCTCCGCCCAGGACCGGCGGGGTCTTGAGGACAGTCTGCGGCGCGCCCTGGCCAATGGGGAGTTCTATCTCGATTATCAGCCCCAGATCGATATGCATAC
The DNA here is from genome assembly GCA_001628815.1 of Geobacter anodireducens. Taxonomy (NCBI): domain Bacteria; kingdom Pseudomonadati; phylum Thermodesulfobacteriota; class Desulfuromonadia; order Geobacterales; family Geobacteraceae; genus Geobacter; species Geobacter anodireducens. Next base: position 2,613,684 of record CP014963.1, on the reverse strand, counting down.
CGGCGGGGTCTTCGGCGTCGAGGCGCTTCTGCGCTGGAATCACCCCGAGGATGGCCTCATCCCGCCCGGGCGCTTCATCCCCGCAGCCGAGGAGATGGGGTTCATCCGCCGCATCGGCGAGTGGGTCATGCGGGCTGCCTGCCTCCAGTGCCGTGCCTGGCAGGAGTCGGGCCTCCCTCCGGTCAGGGTGGCCGTGAACGTATCGGGGCACCAGTTCAACCAGCCCGGGTTCATCGACATGGTCGACCGGGTCCTGGAGGATACCGGCCTCGATCCCACCCTCCTGGAGCTGGAGTTGACCGAAAGCACCCTGCTCGAAGGCGCCCGGGACACCATCATGACCCTTATCGACCTGAAGGTGAGGGGAATTCATCTGGCCATCGACGACTTCGGCACCGGGTATTCGTCCCTCAGCTACCTGAAGCACTTTCCCATCGACCGGCTCAAGATCGACCGCTCCTTTGTCCGCGACATCGTCTCCGACCTGGACGACCGGGCCATCGTTGAGGCGATCATCGCCATGGCCCACAGCCTGGGGCTGCGGGTCCTGGCCGAAGGGGTCGAGCGGGAAGATGAGCTGGAGCTGTTGCGGGAGCGGGGATGCGACGAGGTGCAGGGGTATTACTTCGGCAGGCCCATGTCGGCCCGTGACGTGGAGGCGCGCCTGAGGGCGTCGTCGCCCGCGCGCGGGACCGCGCCCCTACGACTGATAGCCAGGGCCGAAGAGGGGTAGCACTCCCCGCAATACTGGCCGAGGTGCCATATCCGCCACTCATGTCACCTACTGTCGTCCCACGAACATGAACGTCCCCTGGGGTATTCCTGGTTATCGTAGACGACACCAGCGCCCCACCACATCTTCCATCCCCGCATGGTGTACATAGAGGGGTAGTAGTCGAAAAGCAAAGGCAGTTAAAGAAAAAACAAAACGCCGTGTGTGCCCTACTCAATTCCCCTAACATCACTAACACCTTTTCATAAATCAATTACCTTCCTTGTTCAATCAGGAAAACCCCTATACCCTGTGGCCGCGGGGCCGCGTTTCAGGCGATGGTTGACGGGAGTCGCTTCGATGGCTCTGATGGTTCGGGCTGCGAGAAATTGCAGAACCAGGATCATTATCGGAATAGCACGCAAAAGTTGGCTGATTGAGCATAATTAATGGTAAGTGTCCCTCCAGCCACGGCGTCAAAAAGAGACGTTTTCGCAAATATGCAAAAACAACTGGATTTTTTTTTGATGTTTACATACTATTCTCCGTGACTCCGCACAGATGGAAGAGGTCCCATGCGTCGGTATCTGTTCAGCTTCATGACCAATCTAAAACTTCGCTGGAAGATGCTGGTGCTGGTGATGCCGCTGGTGATCATTCCCATTTTCGTGGTGGGCGGGGTGATCGGCTACATCTCCACCAAGCAGGCCTACCGGGGGATCACCCAGACCTCCCGGGACGACCTGGAGCACATGGCCAGCTTCACCATCGATCTCCTCAATTCCCACTACCAGCAGTTCCAGGTCTACAAGCAGGACAAGATGCGGACCGTGCACCTGGAACTGGCCACCCTCACCAATCTTTCCTACAACCTGGTCGAGGCCCAGGACCGCCAGTACCGGGCCGGCAAGGTCGATCTGCCCACCGCCAAGGAGGAGGCCCGCAAGGCCCTCAAGCGGGTCAGCGTCGGCATGACCGGGTATATCTACGCCATGACCACCAAGGGGCTGCTGGAAGTCCACGTGGCACGTGAAGGGGAGAACGTCTACGACGAGAAGGACGAGAACGGCCGCCCCTTTATCCGGATCATGTGCGAGAACGCGCTCAAGGCCAAGCCGGGTGAGGTGCTCTATATCGTCTACCCCTGGCGCAACGAGGTGCTGGGAGACAAGTACCCCCGCAAGAAGGTGGTGGCTTACCGATACTTCCCCCAGTGGGACTGGATCATCGCGTCGGGCGGCTATCTGGAGGAGACCTACGAGGACGTGGCCTTCGAGCGCCGCTCCTTTGCCGAGCTGAAGGAGAAGATCCGGAGCAAGAAGGTGGGGGAGACCGGCTACATCTTCTGCATGGACGATACGGGGACCTTTACCGTTCACCCCTCGGGCGAGGGGCAGAATTTCCTCAATGCCGTCGACTCCAGCGGCAACAAGTTCATCAAGGAGATGGTGGAGAAGAAGCGCGGGTGGATTCGCTACCCCTGGCGCAACAAGGGAGACGCGTCGCCGCGGATGAAGCTCGTGCGCTACGACTACTTCAAACCCTGGGGATGGATCGTGGCAGTCGGGTCCTACGAGGACGAGTTCTACCGGGAGGCCAACAAGATCCGGGGGCGCATCGTCACCACCATGACGCTGCTGACCATCCTCACCGGACTCGTGGCAACGGGGCTGGTTTTCCTCGCGGCCAAGGTGTTCACCGACCCCATCAACTACATGATCGACGTGATCAGAAAGGTCAAGAAGGGGCGGCTGGACGAGCAGATGGAAGTGGACACCGGCGACGAGTTGGGCGAGCTTGCCGGCGCCTTCAACCGGATGACCACCATCATCCGCCAGAACAAGGAGATGGAGGCGAGCCTGGCCCAGCAGGGGAAGATGGCGTCGCTCGGCGTCCTCTCCTCGGGCGTTGCCCATGAGATCAACAATCCCCTGGGGGTGATCCTCGGCTATGCCTCGTACCTGGAGTCGAAGATCACCGAAGGTGACCCGACCTACAAATATATCCACGAGATCAAGCGCGAGAGCAAGCGGTGCAAGAAGATCGTCCAGGATCTCCTCTCCTACGCCCGGACCCCCAAGCCTGCCCTGGAGTCCACCGACATCAATGACCTCCTGGGGCAGATCGTGGGGTTTGCCGCCAACCACACCGACATGCACCACGTGACCGTGGTCCGGGAGTTCGCGCCCGACCTGCCGCCGGTCATGGCCGACGGGGACCAGATCCGCCAGGTGGCCATCAACCTGATCCTCAATGCCGGCTCCGCCATGACCGCCGGCGGCGTCCTCACCGTCCGGACGTTCCTGGACCAGGAGCAGTACGTGAACATCGTGTTCAGCGACACCGGCTGCGGCATTCCCCGCGAGGACCAGGAGCGGATCTTCGAGCCGTTCTTCACCACCAAGACCAAGGGGACCGGCCTGGGGCTCGCCATTACGCGCCAGATCGTGGAGATGCACCACGGTCGCATCGCCATCGACAGCGAGGTGGGGCGCGGCACCGACGTCACCGTGCGCCTGCCCCTGGAGCCGGAAGAGCTGTAGCGTTCATTACCGTTGAGAGGTGCCGATCATGTCAGACAAAAAGCGCATCATGCTTATCGATAACGAAGAAGGGCTCTGCCGCATGATGGAGGCGGTGCTCGCCGACAGCGGCTATGCAGTGAAGGGGTATACCCGTTCCTTCGAGGCGGTGGAGGAGTTCAAGGCCGGCGACTGGGACCTGGTGGTGAGCGACATCAAGATGCCCGGCATGGACGGCCTCGAGGTGCTCCAGCGGATCAAGGCCAAGGATCCCCTCATCCCGGTCATCATGATCACCGCCTACGCCACGGTGGAGACCTCGATCCAGGCGCTCCGGCGGGGGGCCTACGACATGGTCACCAAGCCCTTCGAGCCCGAGGAGCTCCTCTACCGGGTCAAGAACGCCCTCAAGCACACCCAGCTTCTGGAAGAGAACCGGGAACTGCGGGAAGAGCTGGTGGGCAAGTTCCGCTTCGACAACATCATCGGCGCATCCACCGGACTCAAGGAGGTGCTGGACAAGGTGGAGAAGATCGCCATCCGCGATACGTCGGTCCTGATCACCGGCGAGTCCGGGACCGGCAAGGAACTCATCGCCCAGGCCATCCATTACAATTCGCTGCGCAAGGAAAAGAAGTTCGTGGCCATCAACTGCGGGGCGCTGCCCGAATCGCTGCTGGAGAGCGAGCTGTTCGGCTATCGCAAGGGGGCCTTTACCGGCGCCAAGGAGAACCGCCAGGGGCTCCTGGAGGCGGCCGACGGCGGCACGCTCTTTCTGGACGAGGCGGGCAACCTCCCCATGAACGTGCAGAAGACGCTGCTCCGCTTTCTCCAGGAGCAGGAGTTTCTGCGCATCGGCGACACCACCCCCACCAAGGTCGACGTGCGGATCATCTCCGCCACCAATGCCGAGCTGAAGGAGGCGGTCAAGAGCGGTGCCTTCCGCGAAGACCTCTACTACCGGCTCAACGTGCTGAATCTTCATCTGCCCCCCCTGCGGGAGCGGCGGGCCGACATCCCGCTGCTGGCGGCCCACTTCATCACGCTGCAGAACAAGAAATTCGGCACCGCCATCAAGGGGCTCGCCCCGGACGCCCTGGAGGCGGTCATGGAGTTCTCCTGGCCCGGGAACATCCGCCAGCTCAAGAACGTGATCGAGGCCTGCACCGCCATGGAAAACGGCGACTATCTCTCGCTTCCGGTCCTCTCCCAGTTCATCGAGATCCCCCTCCTCGCGGGCGGGGACGAGGAGGGCGTTGCCGGCGAGCTGGAAGAGAGCGACTACTCCCAGGCCCTGTCGCGCTTCGAGATCGACTATCTGAAGGGGCTCCTGCGCAAAAATCACGGCAACGTGGAGGCGGCAGCCCGCGATGCGGGGATGAACATGGCCACCATCTACCGCAAGCTCAAGAAGTACAATATCCGCCGTGAAGACTATGTCTGACGGCCCGTGGGGGCCCCTCGGGGGCGCTCTCCCCTGCCGGCCGCACGATGACGTTCACTCCGTTCTCACCGTTGAGACGGGTTTGCATTTCTGCAAAACCTTCTGCCGCGGCCGTTGCAGCCCTGCAATCCTTTACGCCGATAACCGGAACGCCCTGAAATCATGAGGTATTGCCGGGGCGTCCTCCGCCGGCGGCACCCCCCTGCCGTCTCCGTAACCTCCCCGGCGGTCCCGGTACCCTTGCACGAGTGCAAAAACGACGTTCTAGCCTGTTCCTCCCCAGCGCCTCCCATGGTTCCCATTGTCATAGATAACGTATTGAAAATACATACTTAAAAAAACAATAAAAGCCTATTCACGTAATTGGTATACAGGTTGCTCTAGGGATAGGCAGTTACTCCTTCATTGCATGGGACAGGGTCGGGGATGGTGACGACCAGATGATCCGGCTCTCATCCCATGCGCGTCAATCGGACCGGACACGGTTTAAGAGATAGAGGTATCCATGAAGGACGGAATAGTCTGCCCCTTCTACGGTAAGAGCGATGACATCTGCGATGTGGGCTGCGGGTACATCTCGCCCCACGACGTCAACATGATCATCAAGTTCTGCAGCTGCCGCTACCGCGAGTGCATGAAGTACCAGGAGCTGGCCGAGCGGTTTCCCCACGACATCCTCACACCCGTCAAGTGTTGACCATACAAGGAGGAAGACACCATGCTGTACAACATGAGCCTGCATCTTCACGGACCGTACATTCTCTATGCCCTCACATTCGTTGCAGCGTTAACGGTTATATCGTTCGTAAAGGAGAAGAGAGATGAGCGAAAAAGAGCTTGAACTGCTGGCAAGGATCGAGGAGCTCGAGCGGCACACCTGGCGCAACAGCGCCATCCTTCGGGCGGTCGCCATGGTTGCTGGTACGGCCATGATCGGCATCATCGTCGCCTCCGGCGTGGTCGGCGGCGGTCACGGCAGCCACTGGACCGGCCCCGCGTGGAACACCATGTGGCTCTACGGCCTGTTCGCGGCCAATGCGGTGTCCATGTTCTGGACCACCCACAAGGATTAGGAGGAACACGCCATGCCAATGAGTATCAAGAACGCAATCCTGCTCTTCGTGGTGGTGACCCTCTGTGCCGCCTTCAGCATGAGAATCTTCCAGGGGCTCGACGAGATGATGGGCGACCAGTACTGGGTGGTGGACGTCTCTCAGGGCGACCACGGCTGGTACGGCATGGGGCTGTTGCCCCACGTGGTGAAGATGCCCAAGGACATCGTCAAGGCCCTCAACACCGATGCCGATCCGGCCAACAACGTGGAGATCTACGCCCAGGCGGGCGATTTCGCCGGCGATTCGGTCTACGGCATCTGCTTCGGGATTCCGCTCATCATGTTCCTGATCTGGTTCGCCTTCATCATAGGCTTCCCGGACCGGGTGGACCCCTATCTGTTGCCGCGCAAGATCTTCACCATCGCGGTGATCATCACCTGCTCGGTGGTGGTCAACCTCTTCCTGATGAGGATCACCGCCGACTTCGCCACCGACCCCATGGCGCGCATCGCCAACGTGGCGGGCAACCACGCCTCGCTCCTGTTCCACAACGCCGGCATCTGGTTCGCCATCCTCTTCTCGGCCCTGGGGACCCACAGCCACTCCATGCACGAGGTAGCCGCCCCTGACAGCCGCCAGTGGCAGACCCAGGCCAATGAGAAGTTCTCCTGGATGTTCATCCTGCTCGGCGCCGTGACCGTGCTGGAAGTTTCCCTGGTGAACAGCAAGCTTGCCCTCCCCGACGCGGCGGTGGACTACTCGGTCTGGATCATCTGGGTGGTGATCTTCATGCGGATGTTCGGCTTCTCGCCCCGCTACTGGATCAAGCGTGGCCGCGGCATCTCCATCATGGTGGTCGGCACGGCGCTGACCCTGGGCGCCTTCTACCTGCTGGAGCGCGCCACCGGCACCCTGGGCGCCGGCTTCGCTTCGCCTGTCCTGGCCAAGGCCCTCGGTGTCGAAAACCAGAACATCGGGCTCTCGCTCATGATCTCCATCTACCTCATCTTCTGGATGGAGTTCGCCGCGGCAATCCGCATGAACGGGCCGGTTAAGAAGCCTGTGGAGCAGAAGATTCCCTAAGCAGGCTCACAAAAGCGTACTCCAAAGGCGACGGTCAAACCGTCGCCTTTTTTTATGGCGGCACTGTAGACCTGATGCCGATCAGCCGATATAACTACACTAGTAGACTCCATGTTAGATGCAGACGCGACAAGGGAGACGATTATGAACGGCTGCAAGATTCTCAGTGTTTCGTTTTCGGTGATGATGGCGCTGGTAGTGCCGGAACTGGCGTTGGCCGTCCCCGCCGAGCCCACTGTCCTCGATATGCAGCAGGAGGACGGCACAGCATTCAGGGCCCGCAAGTGGGGCGACGAGTCCCGGCACGGTTGGGAGACCGACTCCGGCCACACAATCGTGTTCGATGGCAAAAAACGCGGCTGGTACTATGCCGACCGGGCGCCCGATGGCGGGCTCATGAGTTCAGGGAGGGCCGTGGGGCGTGATGCTCCTCCCGCACATGTGCCCAAAAGGCTTCGGCCTCCCCGGGGGATCGTAAAGCAGCTCGACCGCGAAGGGCGGTTCGCGCCTCAACTCAAGTCGCCATCCGATGCAACGGCGCCTTTGCGTGTCGTTCAGGAGTCTGCGCTCCAGCCCGCACCGCCGTCGAGCGGCTCGACCAATCTCCCCGTTATCCTCGTGAACTTTTCCGACCGTACAACGACCAACACCCCTCAGGAATTCCAGTCGCTCCTGTTCGGGACCGGCACGTACAGCCTCAAGGATTACTATCAGGAGGTCTCCTCCGGCAGCTTTACCCTTTCCCCCGGCCCGGCGGGTATCGTCGGCTGGGTCCAGGCGCCCAACACCCATGACTACTATGGCAGCAACAACGCCTCGGGTGACGACATGTGGCCGGGCGATCTGGTGTATGAAGCGGTCCAGGCCGCCGACGCAACGGTCAACTTCGCGAATTACGACGGGGACGGCGACTGCTACGTGGATGCGGTTGCCATCGTCCACCAGGGGACCGGCGAAGACCAGGCGGGAACTCCCGCCACCGACATCTGGTCTCACCGCTGGACCCTGAGCAGCGCCAAACACTTTGAAAGAAGCAACTACGGCACCTATACCACCAATGACGCCTGCACGGCTAATCCGGGCACCATGGTGAAGATCAACGACTACATCATGCAGCCCGAGCGCTACGGTACGGGAATTGCCACGGTGGGCGTGTTTGCCCACGAGTTCGGCCACGTGATGGGTCTTCCTGACCTCTACGACACGGACGGTTCATCCGAAGGGGTGGGCGAGTGGAGCCTCATGGCCGCCGGCAGTTGGACCTACCTCTCGCGCCAGGGGGACCGTCCCTCCCACTTGGATCCCTGGAGCAAGTACAAGCTGGGGTGGGTGGCCCCCCAGAAGGTGACGTCGGCCCAGGCAGGGTTCAGCTTTGCCCCCGTGGAAACGACCGCCGCGGTGGTGCAGCTTCTTGAAGGCTCTCCCGCCAGCGGCACCGGTGAATATTTCCTGCTGGAAAACCGTCAGCAAACCGGCTTCGATGCCGGCATACCCGCCTCGGGACTCGTTGTCTGGCACATCGACGAAAGCAAAGCCAACAACACCGGCGAGTGGTATCCCACCTGCGGGGCCCCTGCACGTCCCACTACAAGGTCGCCCTGGTCCAGGCGGATGGCGCCTACCACCTGGAAAGGGAAATGAACCGCGGCGATGCGGGGGATCCGTTCCCGGGCACCTCCGGCGTGACGCTCCTCACCGCGGACACGGTGCCGAGCAGCCGGCTCTACAGCGGGGCCGATTCGGGCTTCTACCTCGATCTCATCCGGAGGTCGGGCTCCACCATGGTCGCGGACATCGGTTTCGGCACCTATGTGGACCGCACGGTTACCATCCTGTCCACCGGCTTCGAGTCCCTGGGCCAGAATCCGCCCGCCGGCTGGAGCCTGGTGGACAATGCAGGCACCAAAGCCCTGTGGCGCTTCGATAATCCGGCAACACGGGACAACGATACGGGGGGCAGCGGCGGCTTCGCCATTGCGGACAGCGACTATGCCGGCCCGGTTGCCATGGATACGGAGCTCCGGACGCCGCTCCTGGATCTGAGCGGATACGAGATAGTCACGCTGAGGTTTAAGACGTTATTCGACCATTACAGCAACGAGATCGCCTCCGTCGATGTGAGCACCAGCGGGAGCGCAGGACCCTGGCAGTCCCTCTGGAGCAGGAACGGGATCGATTACGGACCGGCCACTGAGGACATCGACCTTACCTCCCGTGCGGCGGGCAAGGCCAACGTCATGATCCGTTTCCGCTATTATGATGCCAACTATTCCTGGTTCTGGCAGGTGGACGATGTGACACTGACCGGCATCCCCCGCGCTCAGCATCAGCTCGCCGTGACCGTCAACGGCAGCGGTACGGTAGCCAGCTCGCCTGCGGGGATTTCCTGCCCGGAGTCCACCTGCAGCGCGTTGTTCTACGACGGCCTCCCGGTGACGCTGACGGCCACGCCCGCCGCGGATTACCTCTTTTCCGGCTGGTCGGGGGCCTGTGCCGGCACCGATCCCTGCGTGGTCACCTTGAGCGGCGCTACGGCCGTGACGGCTACCTTCGTGCCGAACACCCACAGTCTGAACGTGACGGTTTCCGGCAACGGACAGGGAACCGTCACCAGCGTTCCCGCCGGAATCGCCTGCGCGTCGGGCACCTGCAACGGAGCCTTTAATGCGGGAAGCCAGGTGGAGCTCATCGCCACGCCGTCCGCGGGGTCGCTCTTCGCGGGCTGGTCGGGCGACTGCACCGGCACCGGTGCCTGCACTCCGACCATGGCCACCGACCGGAACGTCGGTGCCGCGTTTGACCCCGCACCAACGGTTGAGCTCACCATTGGCGCCGCCACGACACTCCACACGACCCTGGCGGCAGCCATGGCCGCCGTTGCCGATGGTTCTGCCGCCGCCATCAAGGCCAGGGCCATGGAGTTCCCGGAGAGCCTGGCCATCACCGGCGGGAAATCCATCGTATTCTACGGCGGATACGCCGAAGGCTTCGGCGGCGTTGCCGGGTACTCGGTCCTGCGCGGAACGGTTACTGTCGGGGTGGGTTCGCTCACGGTGGGCAATCTGACGGTTCGGTAACCTTGGCCCTCTCCCGGTTTTCCGCGGGAGAGGGCCAAGCGGTTCTGCGGATGGTCCAGGTTGTCTCTCATCTTTCCTTCACCACGAACATTGACAAACACGCGCCGCGACAACTACAGTATCCGGAGACGCTCCCTTCGACGGAGCCCCGGAGGTTGTACCCATGCAAACGAGAACGAGGATAACCCTCGGCCTGGTGGTTGCCATACTCTGCCTCACCATCGGCGTGGCCGCCGGATGGCGCTACTACAACCCTGCTGCTGACCAGGCCGGTGCCGAGCACCTGAGGCTGTTCCGCGAGGTCGTCACGATCGTGCGGAACAGTTACGTGGAGGAGGTGGGCGGGAAAAAGCTGCTGGAAGGGGCCATCAACGGCATGCTCGCCTCGCTGGACCCCCACAGCTCGTATCTCCCGCCGGAACCCTTCACCGAGATGAAGACCGAGATATCGGGATCCTTCGGCGGCCTCGGCATCGAGATCTCCATGCGTGACAGCAAGCTGACCGTGGTCGCCCCCATCGAGGATACGCCCGCCTGGCGGGCCGGCATCCAGTCGGGCGACCACATCTGGAAGATCGACGATACTCCCACCCGTGGCCTCACCATCACCCAGGCGGTCAAGCGGATGAGGGGCGAGGCGGGGACGCAGGTTTCCCTCTCGGTCCTCCGGCAGGGGAACGGAAAGCCGCTCGTGTTTCCCCTGGTGCGGGACATCATCAAAACCAGGAGCCTCAAGTCACGGACCCTGGAGCCGGGTTACGGTTATGTCAGGATAAGCCAGTTCCAGGAGCGGACCGGAGATGACTTTGTCGCCGCCCTTGCCAAGCTGCGGTCAGAGAACGGCGGTTCCCTCAAGGGGCTGGTGCTCGATCTGCGGAATAACCCCGGCGGCCTCCTGGATGCCGCAGTGGCGGTGGCGGGGCGCTTCGTGGGCGAGCGTCTCGACAACGGCCTCATCGTCTACACCGAAGGCCGGGAACACTTTGCCAAGCGGAGCTACAGCGCCACCATCGGCGAGAAAGAGCCGCGCTACCCCGTTGTCGTCCTCATCAACGGCGGCAGCGCCAGCGCGTCGGAGATCGTGGCCGGGGCTCTCCAGGACCACGGCCGCGCCGTGATCATGGGAACCACCAGTTTCGGCAAGGGCTCGGTTCAGACAGTGGTCCCCCTCAAGGATGGCGCCGGCCTCAAGCTGACCACGGCCCGCTACTACACCCCCAAGGGGCGTTCGATTCAGGCACGGGGCATCGAGCCCGACATCGTCGTGGAACGGGCCGAGTTCAAGGAGTTGCCGGACAAGGGCGGGGCCGGGTTCCTCGAAAAGGATCTGGACAATCATCTGTCAGGGGCGGAAACGGACAATGGGGAAAAGACCCCCGGTCCGGACGCCACGAAGGCCCCGGCCGCGCCAGCGACTCCCGAGCACGAGGCCGACAGGGATTACCAGCTTCGCCGGGCCCTTGAACTGCTCAAGGGGTGGGATGCCATGCGCAAGGTTGCCGCTGCGAAGCGCTAGGCTGTTTGACAGGAATAGTGATGCAGTTACCGAAACGGGGCGTACTCATGGGAGTCGCCCCGTTTTTCGTTGCCGGAGCCGGGGCGCAACCCCTTCCCCACGGAATGGCCGGCTACTCTGATTTGGGCCGATCCTGCCGGATTTCCGTTAAATGTTCCGCCGGATTCGCCGATAAGCTCGATAACGGCCCGACACGGGCACTGCACCACGCCTCGGGGGTAAGAATGAACAGCAAACGATATAGCTCAAACCCGCGACCTGCCGCACGCGTCATCCGGTCGCTTGCCGTGCTGGCTCTGCTGGCGGGCCTGCCGGTCGGGGCCGAAGCCGGGCCGGCCCTTCCGGTCATGGTCAGGGATATCAACACCGCATCGGCACCCGTCTCGTCCAACCCCTCCGGCATGACGGCCAATGGCGGCATCCTCTTCTTCAGTGCCGGCGACGGCGCCAATGGCCCGGAACTCTGGAAGAGCGACGGCACCGCGGAAGGAACGGCGCTCGTCAAAGATATCAATGCCGGGCCCGGGCCGGGCACGCCCCAGTATTTCTCCGTCATGAACGGGATCACCTATTTCTCCGCCATGGACAGCTTCCGCGGCGTGGAACTCTGGAAAAGCGACGGAACGGCCGCGGGGACGGTCCTGGTGAAGGATATCTACCAGGGGGGCGAATCATCCAATCCACTGGAGCTGACAACGGTGGGGGAAACGCTTTTCTTCTCCGCCGAGCATCCCGTCTATGGCAGGGAGCTCTGGAAGAGCGACGGCACCGCCGGGGGAACCGTCCTCGTGGCCGATATCGCGGCAGAGGCAAGTTCGACGCCCCAGTGGCTGAGGGCGGTCAACGGTACGCTCTTCTTCGCGGCCGACGATGGTCTCCATGGCCGGGAGCTCTGGAAGAGCGACGGGACGCCGGAAGGCACGGTGATGGTCAAGGATATCAACCCCTTCGGCGGGTCCGATCCGGGCGAGATGGCGGTGTACGGCGGCATCCTCTACTTTACCGCCGATGATGGTGAAAATGGCCATGAGCTCTGGAGGAGCGACGGCACCGCCGAAGGGACCTATCTGGTCGCCGATATAGCCCCCGGCGAAGAGAGTTCCTACCCCTTCGAGCCGGTGGGCATCAATGGCCTGCTCTATTTTACGGCCAATGACGGCTACACCGGGTACGAACTCTGGCAGAGCGACGGCACCCCCGAGGGGACGACGCTGGTGAAGGATATCAATCCTGACGGCGAAGACTCAATGCCCTGGGGCATCGTGGGCATGGACAGGTACGTCTACTTCGCGGCCGACGACGGCGTGAACGGGTATGAACTCTGGCGCACCGACGGCACCATGGGGGGGACGGAGATGGTTGCCGACATCCAGCCCGGGGTGGGCGGTTCCATGTACAGCTCTCCCCGGTTGGTGAACGGCATGCTCCTCTTTGCCGCCGACGACGGTGAGCACGGCATCGAGATATGGAAAAGCGACGGCACCGCCGAGGGCACCCTCATGGTCAGGGATATCATCCCGGACGCCATGTCGTGGCCATCCGAGCTCATGGTGCACAACGATACACTCTACTTCGCAGCCGACGACGGCGTAAACGGCACGGAGCTCTGGAAGAGTGACGGAACGGCCGAGGGCACGGTGCTGGTGCGGAACATCGCACCCGAGACAGGAGGCAGTCTCCCCTACCAACTGGCCGCGATGGGGAACACGGTATTCTTTGCCGCGGCCGCTGCCGATCTTGACTTCGATGTCTGGAAGAGCGACGGCACCGCAGACGGCACGGTGCTCGTCAAGGAGATCAATCCCGAGGGGTCGGCCTATCTGGACCGGCTGACGGTCGTTGGTGACACCCTCTACTTCCTGGCCGAGGACAACTATGGGGAGGCGAGCCATGGCATCGAGCTCTGGAAGAGCGACGGCACCGCCGAAGGCACCGGGATGGTCACGGACATCAACCCCGGGCCCCAGGGGATATTCTTCCCCGGCAACCCCAATTATCCCTTCTCCATGGCCGCCGTCGGCACTACGGTGTATTTTCCCGGCTTTACCGCTGACAATGGCCATGAGCTCTGGAAGAGCGACGGTACCGCCGAAGGGACGGTCCTGGTGAAGGATATCAACGCCGTCTTCGATTTCTCCTCATTTCCCGACAGTCTTACCGCCATGAACGGAGCGGTCTATTTCGTGGCCGATGACGGGACACATGGCGCCGAGCTCTGGAAGAGCGACGGTACCGCCGACGGCACCCGGATGGTCAGGGACATCTATCCGGACGGCATCGGCTCCAGCCCCCTCTCGCTCACGGTCATGAACAATGTCCTCTATTTCAGCGCCGCCGGTGACGAAACCAGTGGCTACGGCCTCTGGAAGAGCGACGGCACCGCCGATGGGACCATTTTCGTAAAGGACACTTCTCCCTTCAATCACTCGCGTCTTCCGGCCTCCCTGACCCCCGTGAACGGCACCCTCTTTTTCGCCGCCCATGACGAAAGCGCCGGATTCGAACTCTGGAAAAGCGACGGTACCACTGCCGGCACCGTGCTGGTGGCCGACATCATGCCGGGGGAAGGTTCATCCAACCTGCGCTTGCTGACCGGCGTGAACGGCACCCTGTTCTGTGTGGCCGACGACGGAGTGCACGGCGAGGAACTCTGGAAAAGCGACGGAACACCCGAGGGGACGGTGATGGTGAAGGATATCTTCCCGGGGGAGGGGGGGGCGGGCATCACCTGGATCAAGGTGGTGAACGGGATGCTCTACTTCGCGGCCGACAACGGCGTGAACGGCCTTGAACTCTGGCAGAGCGACGGTACTGCCGAGGGGACGGTGCTGGTCATGGACATCCTGGCCGGTCAGGGGAGCTCGTCCCCTTCGTATCCGGTGGTGGCGGGCACTACGCTCTATTTCGCCGCCACTGACGGAAGCCACGGCGTCGAGCTCTGGAAGTTTTCTCCCGATCCGCCCGATGGGGATCTGACGGGCAACGGGGTGCTGGATATCGTGGATGTACTGCGCGCCCTGCGGATTGTGGCCGGCATTGCGGAGCCCACGGTGGCCGACTTCATCCGCGGCGATGTGGCTCCCCTCGACGGAAATGGCCGGCCCGCCCCGGACGGCGTGATAGACATGGACGACGTGCTGGTCGTCCTGCGCAGGATGCTGGGCGTCGTGTCGTGGTGACGGCAGGATAATCGGCCGTTCCGCGGCAATGGCTGGTCCACTGCGCCCGGCGGTCACTCGACCGTCGAGCGCAGTTTTTTCTTCATCCCCTTCAGCTTCTTTTCCGTCAGCCGCTTTTCCCTGGCGCCCTTGGGCACCGTGGTGGCGATCCGCTTCTTTGCCTTACGCTCGCGCTTTTCCAGCGCAACCCGCAAACGCTCCATGGCCTTCTCCCGATTCTGCGTCTGCGAGCGGTTTTCGCTGGCCTGGACCACGATGCCGGTGGGAAGGTGGCGGATGCGCACCGCCGAATCGGTGGTGTTGCGGTGCTGCCCGCCGGGCCCCGAGGCACGATAGTACTCCACCTTGATATCCGTTTCCCTGATGTCCACTGCCATCGTAACGTCCCTCCCTTGATTCCGGCTACCAGGGTAGCACGAACAACGCAGGGTTTACCACCAGTCGCGACCACGCGGCCCGCCTGGAAAAAAATCAGGTCGGGAGACTTGTGTCTAAACGATGTTTTATGTATCTTTACTAAGCAACCGATATGGTTGCCCGGGGCACGGACGCCCCGGGCACCGGTTGCAGCGCAGGGGAACGGCTCCCCGCGCGCCGCAACCGAAACAGCTCTGAACATGCATGTCTGAGCAATGGCGGGGCCCGGTATGCCAGGGACGGCACAACTGAACCGAAATATACCCGCCGCCGGCGCCTATGCCGACGGTCTGGAGCATATGGAGGACGAACTCCGGTGGCTCGACCTCCTCATCCGTTACCGGCTCGACGGCCGGAACAGGAGAGGAGCCGACCCCTTCGGGCAGTTGCGGGGGCTCGTCCTCTCGGACGACGAGATCAACGGTCTGCTTTCGGGCGATGCCGGAGGAACTCCCGGAGCTTCGCCTGAGCGTGGCGGTGAACTGGCCGACCTGGCGGCCAAGGTTGCGGACCGCCGCTCTGCCACACTCCGAATGGGGACAGCCCTCCCCCTTGCCGATCTTTCCCGCACGTTTCACCTTTCCCCCTTTGAGGAGAAGTGCCTCCTCATCTGCCTTGCCCCCGAACTGGACCTGAAGTACGAAAAGCTCTTCGCCTATCTCCACGATGACGTGACGCGCCAACGGCCCAGCATCGGGCTGATCCTCGACCTCCTCTGCACCTCCTTCCGGGAGCGGGTGGCTGCCCGCACCGTCTTCGATCCCCGGGCTCCGCTGGCAAAGTACCGTCTCGTACAGTTCATTCATGATCCCCCGGACGGATCCGTTTCCTTTCCCTCGCGCCAACTCATGCTCAATGATCGGATTGCCGGTTACGTGCTGGGGCACGCCCAGCCGGACCCGCACCTGGCCGACGCGGTCCGCCTGGTCCGGCCCAACGCCGGCGGCACGGTATCGCCGGTCGAAGATCGTAACCGGGAACGGGCCCGGCATCTGGTCCATGCCCACCTTGCGGCGCACGCTCCGGAGGAGAGCCGTCTGGTGCTGTTCTGCCGTGGTCCCCGGGGAGCGGGGAAGCGGGAACTGGTCGAGACCCTGTGCCGCGACCTCGGCCTGTGGCTCCTGGTGGCCGATGTGGAGCGGATGCTGGCCGGAAGCCTTCCCTTCGGGGAAATGGCGTGGCTGCTTGGCCGCGAGGCCGCCCTTCAGCCGGCCGTCCTCTGCCTGGAGGGGATGGATGCGCTCCTGGCGGGGGACAATGACCATACCTCGGAACTCACGTCGCTCATGGACGCTATCCGGACCTTCTGCCGCGTCACGTTTGTCTGTTCCGGCCGCCCCTGGCGTCCCCGGGACCGGCATCCCTCCGACGTGTTCATTGAACTGGATTTTCCCCTTCCGGACGAAAGCACGCGGAAACGCCTGTGGGAGGAGGGCCTGCGCGGCGGCCCCCTTGCGGCCGGCATGGGCGCGGCAGACGTCCTGGCCGGCACGTTCCGTTTCACCCCCGGCCAGATCCGCCAGGCACTGGCCGATGCCCGTGATCTGGCCGTCTGGCACGGAGGGAACGAGGGGGCCGGGTGGAGCGAAGCCGACCTGCTTCACGCCGCCTGCCGCGCCCGATCCCACACCAGCCTGGGCACCCTGGCGCGGCGGATCGAGCCCGTTCATACCCTGGACGACATCGTGCTTCCTGCCCTCCAGATGGCCCAGTTGCGGGAGATCTGCGCCCAGGTCCGCTACCGGCACCTGGTCTTCGGCCAGTGGGGATTCGACCGGAAGCTCTCCTCGGGCAAGGGGCTCACGGCGCTCTTCACGGGACCTCCCGGCACGGGCAAGACCATGGCCGCCGCGGTGGTTGCCCGCGAACTGGGGCTGGAGCTCTACCGGATCGATCTCTCCCAGGTGGTGAGCAAGTACATCGGCGAGACGGAGAAGAACCTGGAGCGCATCTTCGCCGGGGCGGAGACCGCCGGCGCCATCCTGTTCTTCGACGAGGCCGACGCCCTGTTCGGCAGGCGCTCCGAGGTGAAGGACGCCCACGACCGTTATGCCAATATCGAAATCGGCTACCTGCTCCAGCGGATGGAGGAGTACAGCGGCATTTCCATCCTGGCCACGAACCTCCGCCAGAATCTGGACGAGGCCTTCACCCGGCGCATCCGGATCGTGGTGGAGTTCCCGTTCCCCGACGAGGAATACCGCGAAATGATCTGGCAGCGCATCTTCCCGCCGGAGCTTCCCGTGGGGGACGATGTGGACCTGGGATTCCTGGCCCGCCGGTTCAGACTCTCCGGGGGAGACATCAGGAACGTGGCGCTGGGCGCGGTCTTTTACGCGGCCGAGGAGGGGCGGCCCCTTGCCATGGCGCACCTGGTCCGTGCCTTGGGCAGGGAGCTGCGCAAGACGGGAAAACCGTGCACCCGGGAAGAATTCGGAGACTACCTGGAGATGCTGGCGTGACAGGGATGGAGCCATGAGCGACTACACGGTGATTGCCGATATCGGGGCCACGCTGATCGGGCTGCTGCGGGAGAGCATGGGCGACCTGCTGTCAGCCGACGCCATCGCGCTTCTCTCTCCGGCGGAGCTTGAAGGGCAGGACATCCGCCTGACCCTCTTCCTCTATGCCGTGAGCGAGAATCCGCACCTGAAAAACGCCCCGGCCCCGCCGGCTCCGCCGGGCATCCGCCGGGCGCCGCCGCTCCAGGTGGACCTTTCCTACCTGCTCACGGCCCACGGCTCTCGGCTCATCACCGACCGGACCGAGCGATCCCTGGAGGAGCAGCGGATCCTGGGGCGGGCCATGCGGGTGCTCTACGACAATTCCCTGCTGGCGGGATCGGTCCTGAAGGGTGGTCTGGCCGGATCCACGGCCCAGTTCCGGATAAATCTCCAGCCCTTGTCTCTGGACGACCTGTCCAAGATCTGGACCGCCCTGCCCAACAACGCCCTCAAGGCATCGGCAGGGTACCAAGTGTCCCCGGTGGCCATCGATTCCACCCGGTCCACCAGCGGGAAGCCCGTGGTGGAGCGGACCCTGGAGTACTACCAGAAAGGGGCCGGATCATGACCGAAGCAGTGATGCTCCAGCCGCCCGACCGGTCCGTGAGCCGCCTTGCCTTCGCGGTGCGGCTTGTGGATGACTTCGCGCCGGAGCGGGAGCCTCCGGCCGGGGTAACGGTGACGCTCACGGGAGGCGGAACCCAGGGCGTTCGCAACCCCGGCGGGTGGCATCTCTTCATGGATCTGCCGGCGGGAACGTACCGGGTGAGCGCCCGGTCAGAGCTCTACCTGGCGGAGGATAAGGAGATCGACACCGCGCTGCTGGATCCCGGCCTGCCAGTGGTGGAACTGCTGCTTAAGCCGTCCGCTGCCTACCCATTCCCGCCCGGAACCACGCTGGTCCGTTGCGTGGTGAGGAACGAAGCGGACCTGGGCGTGCCGGATGCCCGGGTGGAGGCGGTTCCCTGGATGCCCGCACCATCGGTGAAGGGGCGGGTGCGGCAGGGGGGCGCCCAGGCGGGCCAGCCGGCCATCCGCCTTGAGCACCTGTCGGGAGAACTGGCCGCGGGCGACATGCTGCTGGTCAGGGAAGGAGACCCCTCCCGTCAGGAGATCGTCCGGATCGCGGCGCCTCTGCCGTCCAACGCCTCCCAGCCGTTCAACCTGGCGGCGCCGCTCCGTTTCGGCCATGCCGCGGGCACCCCGGTCCACCTTCTGGCGGCTGCAGCTCCCTCCACCACCTCCACGGCCGGCACCGGGGAATTCGTTGTCTATCAGAGGAACGCGTCCGCCCGGCTGTTCGTAATCAGGCTCAGTACGAGCGCTGCGGGATACCGGCCGGACGAGCGGGATCTGGAGATCGTCGAGGGGACGACCCAGTCCGTGGGAGTGATCAGCCTGCAACAGCTCTGATCCTGAATCCGGCACTGTTCAACTGCCGAATAGAGGCTGATTGATCATAGGGGAACACACTGAAAGGAGGAATGCGCGATGCCCGAATATCTGTCGCCCGGAGTGTACGTTGAGGAGTTCGAAATCGGCGCCAAGCCCATCGAGGGGGTGAGCACCAGCACGGCGGGCTTCCTGGGGGAAACGGAGCGGGGGCCCACGGTGCCGCGTCTGGTAACCAGCTGGCTGGAGTACCAGCGGGTCTTCGGGAGCTACCTGGGGTCGGACAAGTACCTTCCCTACACGGTCCAGGGGTTCTTTGACAACGGCGGGAAGCGCTGCTATGTGGGGCGGATCGTCAAAGCTGGCGATGCGGCCGCCACGGCGGCCACCGTGAAGCTTGCGGCCGGCTCGGCCAACGCCCTCACCGTCACTGCCATCGGCGAAGGGGCCTGGGGCAACAGGGTGGCCGTGAAGGTGAGCCCCGGGAGCCTGTCGGGGTTCAGGCTGAGCGTCTATTACTGGAAATCAGCCCCCACCGCCCTGTTCGACCCGGACTACGACCAGAAGGCGAACCCTCGCCCAACGGCGGTGGAGTTCTACGACAACCTGTCGGTGGACGAGGCGTCTCCCGACTACTACGACAAACGGGTGAACGCGGTTTCCAGTCTGGTACGGCTCGGCAGGCAGGCCGGCGACACGGGGGGCGCCCCCGACGCCAAGGCAGGGCATATGGGTACGGCCCAGTCCGGCGCCGCTTCCACCATCACCCTGGCCAGCACCGCTTCGGCCACCGATGACGCCTACAACGGCATGCAGGTTTGGATCGCCGACAAGACCGGCAAGGGGCAGGTCCGCACCATCTCCGACTACGTGGGCTCGACGCGGGTGGCCACGGTGAGCGCCGCCTGGACGACCCAGCCCGACAGCACGTCGGTTTACTACGTTTCGTCCGTCGCCTCGCTTGCAGGAGGGGGTGACGTGCTGGCCCAGCAGGGTACGGCCCAGGCCGGGGCCGCCTCCACCATCACCCTGGCCGCCGGCGCTTCGGCCGTGAACAATGCCTACAACGGCATGGCCGTCGAGATCCTTTCCGGCACCGGGCTGGGGCAGAAACGAACCATCTCCGGGTACGTGGGCTCGACGCGGGTGGCCACGGTGAGCGTCGCCTGGACGACCCAACCCGACGCCACGTCGGTCTACCGGATCACCCCGCGCTCATCCTCTCCGACTACGAGCGGGGCGATACGGATTCCCCCGGTAACCGCAAGGGACTCACCGGATTCAAGGAGATCGATGACATCTCCCTTGTCTATGCTCCCAACGCCCAAGGGGTTGCCGGACTGCCCGGCTCCCTCATCACCCACTGTGAGAACCTGAAGGACCGGTTCGCCATCATCGACGCGGCCCAGGGCTCCACCGTCTCGAACCTCTCGCCCCGCGACACCAACGAAACCAAGTACGGCGCCTTCTACTATCCGTGGCTCAAGGTCATTGATCCCGAGGCGGGGGTGCAGCGCCTGGTGCCGCCCGGCGGCCACGTGGCGGGGATCTACGCCCGCAGCGACACCGAGCGGGGGGTGCACAAGGCCCCGGCCAACGAGAAGGTGAACGGCGCCGTGGATCTGGAGTTCCCCATCACCAAGGGGGAGCAGGACGTGCTGAACCCCCGCGGAGTCAACGTGATCCGCGCCTTCCCCGGCAGGGGGATCCGCGTCTGGGGCGCCCGCACCCTCTCCAGCGACCCGCTCTGGAAGTACGTGAACGTTCGGCGACTCTTCATCTTCCTGGAGGAGTCCATCGACGAGGGGACCCAATGGGTGGTGTTCGAACCCAATGACATCCCGCTCTGGGCCCGGGTCAGGCAGACCATCGTCCAGTTCCTGACCGGGGTATGGCGCACCGGCGCCCTGGCCGGAGCCACCCCGGAAGAGGCGTTTTTCGTCAAGTGCGACCGGACCACCATGACCCAGGACGACATCGACAACGGCCGGCTGATCTGCGTGATCGGCGTGGCTCCGGTTAAGCCGGCGGAATTCGTGATCTTCCGCATCGCCCAGTGGACCGCCGGGGCCAAGGGGTAGGGCGGCGCCGAACTAACACTATCTCAAGGGGGATGACCATATGGCCGGCAGAAAAGATCCATACCGGAATTTCAGATTTCTCGTGGAGATCGACGGCATCGTTCAGGCCGGATTCAGCGAGGTGACAGTGCCCGATACCTCCACCGACGTGGTGGAGTACCGGGAGGGGAGTGAGGAGCCGCGCCTGCGCAAGCTCTCGGGACTCAACAAGTTCGGCAACGTGACCCTGAAATGGGGCACTACCGATTCGCTGGAGTTCTTCAACTGGCGCAAGCTCGTCATGCAGGGAAAGATGAAGGACGCACGCAAGAACATGGCCGTGATCCTCATGGACGAGGAGGGGAATCCTGCGGCACGGTGGGAGTTCGAGAACGCCTGGCCGAACAAGTATGATCCGGCCGACCTCAATGCCAAGGGGAACGACGTGGCCATCGAGAGCGTGGAGATCGTCCACGAGGGAATGAAGCGCGTGAGCTGATTAATGAGAAAGGTGGATGACCATGGCGTTTCAGACCGAATTTGAATTCACCCTTCCCAAGGGGTACGTGGACGGCGAGGGGAACCTTCACCGTCAGGGGATCATGAGGCTCGCCACCGCGGCCGACGAGGTCCTCCCCCTGAAGGACCCCCGGGTCCAGCAGAATCCGGCCTACCTGACCGTGATCCTGCTCTCCCGGGTCATGGTCAAGCTGGGGAGCCTGCCGGAGGTGAATCCCCGCATCGTGGAAGGGCTCTTTGTTTCCGACCTGTCATATTTGCAGGAGTTCTACCGGCAGATCAACGACGGCGGCGCTGCCCAGGTTAAGGCCGTCTGCCCCCGTTGCGAGCACGCCTTCACCATGGAGCTCGCCCCGGGGGAATAGCGGGCTACCCCCTCGACCGCATCTACGAGGAGGTAGCCTTCATCGCCTATTACCTGCACTGGCCCCATGACGAGATCATGGGGATGGAGCATCGGGACCGGCGCCGGTGGTGCGAGGAGATATCGCGGATCAACCGGTCCGCCAACGCCGATGCCACGAGCATCGCTGATCTGTAGCGGAACGACCCGGGTCCCGGAGGTGCCGGACGGCCCGCGGCGCGGGAAAGGATGTGCCCATGGCGCTCGACAACAGAAAAGACCCCTACGGCGCCTTTCGCTTTCTGGTGGAACTGGAAGGGCTGGTGGTGGGCGGTTTCGCCGAGGTCTCCGGACTTCAGGCCGAAACCGAGGTGGAGGAGTACCGGGAAGGTGGGGTCAATGAGCATCCCCACAAGTTGCGGAAGATCACCCGTTATCCCAACCTGGTGCTCAGGCGGGGGATCACCGACTGCCGGGTTCTCTGGGAATGGTACCGGGACGTGATCGCCGGTACGGTGTCCCGCCGGAATGGTGCGGTGATTCTCATGGATCGGGAGGGAAATCCCGCCTGGCGCATGGAGTTCTCCGGTGCCTTTCCGGTCAAGTGGGAAGGGCCGGAACTGAAGGCCGACGGCAATACCACGGCCATTGAGAAGGTGGAACTGGTGCACAACGGCTGAAGGTGGAGTGACCCATGACCCTTGCCGAGCGGATCAGGGACAGATGCCGCTGGCGGAGAGCGATCGGCTGCCGCGGCTGCCCCGGTACGGTTTCGCTGCTGACGCCCGAGCGGCTGCTGGGCCGTTACCTGCGGGGGCCCATGACGCTTACGCCGGTGCCGCTGGTGCATCCGGGGCGGACCGGGCGCCTGGACCTGAGTCTGTCGCTCCGGTTCTTCTGGCAGACGAATGGTTCTCTGGTCATGGGACGGCCCACAGGAGAGCTGTCGGTTTCCAGTGTGTTGCGACACGGCGGAACAGCGATGGCGCCAGCGGGCCCGGTTGAACAGGGGCCGGGTGCATCGGCCGCCGGCAGGGGGAGTGATACGGCAGCCCGCCTTGTCCATTCTGCCGGCGGGCTGCCCCGTTACCTTGACGGGGAGATCCTACGCACCATCCTCGGCAGGTTTGAAGACGTGAGGGGACGGGATCGGAACCCGGGACGGCGGGAAGATGGCCGGAACCACCGGCATGATGGGGATTCATTCTCACGGGCGGTGCCGGTGGGGAGGGTTACGATGTCGATGTCCGGCCGGGGCGGGATCCTGCCGGATCCCCGTCGTGAACAGTTCGCTGAGGGGAACGGTTCCCCGCATCAGGCCGTCCGCATGATGCGGCGTACACCCGCCGGAGTAGCCGCAATTCAGCCCCTGGGAGAAAAGAGCCACACCAGTGGGCATCATCCGGCAGTCGTGTCGGTGCGGTCTTTCCCCGCCGGGCAGCGGTTGCCGGCGCCACGGACCCGGCTGATTGGCACGGTCCGGCCCCTCGGTGGCCTTGCTGCCGTGGGAGAGCGCAGTGGCTCCGCAGGGGTTCCGGCAAGAGTCGGTACGGCCTCCCTGCCGGAGAGGGGGACGGTTGCCGGTTCGGCTGCCCTGGATCACCGCCGGCGGGGGATGGTGTCTCCGGTGCCCGCCGACACTCTGGAGAAAGAGCTTACCCTGACCCACGCGGTGGCCGGCCCCGTGAGCCGGTCGGCCCACGTCTCCCGCCCTCCGGCAGCCGTGCCGGCTAACGCTGTGCCCTTTGCCGGGCCGGTGGCGGCGGAGACGGGGCGGGTGGCGCGGGCACCGGCTGCCGCGGTGGATGTGAATCGGCTGGCCGACGAGGTCTGCCGGGTGATCGAACGGAGACTCGTCACCGAACGGGAACGGCGGGGACGATGAGGGGAGGTGCGGGGCATGGCCCTTGAGAAGGCGAAGCTCGTGAACGCCGACACCGGCGAGGAGGTGGCGGTCCTGTTCAATCCCACCGAATACGCGGTGGAAAAGGGTAACCAGTACGCGGAGATCGCCATCCCGGGGTTGGAGGCTCCGTTGCTCCAGTTCAGCCGGGGCACTGCCCGTACCCTGACCATGGATCTCTTTCTCGATACCTCTGAGACGGGGCAGGATGTGCGGATCCACACCAAGCGGATCACCTCGTTCCTCGACATCGATCCCGAGACCCATGCCCCGCCCGTCTGCCGCTTCGTTTGGGGCGGAGGCGAGAGCTTCACCGGCGTGCTGGAGCGGGCCACCCAGCGGTTCACCATGTTTCTGGCCGACGGGACCCCCGTGCGGGCCACGGTGGGGGTGGCGCTGAAGGAGTTCCGGACCGGCCTCAACCGGGAAAAGCCGCTCCAGTCGCCGGATCGTACCAAAGTAAGAACCATGGGGGAGGGGGACAGCCTCTGGCTTCTGGCGGCCCGGGAATACGGGGACCCGGCCCAGTGGCGGTTCATCGCCCGGGAGAGCGGCATCGTCAATCCCCGGCGGGTGAAGGCCGGCACCGACCTGGTCATTCCCCCCATCGAGTGAGCCATGGCCGACGAAACGATCAGTCTCGATTACTATGCGCCCCGCTTCCGGGTTGAGATCGACGGCGAGACGATCCCCCAGGACGGGATCGTGAGCGTGGAGGTGGACGAAACCCTCGATGCTCCGGCCATGGTGTCGCTGGCCTTCAACGAGACCCTCGACCCCCGGAGCCAGACCTTTACCTGGCTCGATAACCCGAAGCTGGTGCCCGGTGCGGAGGTGAAGGTCTTTCTCGGCTATACGGGGCGGGCGGTGCCGGCGCCAAAGCCCCTCTTCGAGGGGAGACTCCATACCCTGACCCCCGCGTTCCAGAATTCGGGCGTCCCCTCGCTCATGGTGCAGGGGTATGACCATTCCCACGGTCTCCAGAAGGTCAAGAGCCACTTCTCCCGGACCAATGCCCGGGCCAGTGACGCCGCCTCCGAGATCGCCCGGTTGAACGGCCTCGACGCCTCGGGGGTGGAGGCAACCGCTACGGTCCATCCGAGCATCCGGCAGGGGGAGGACGAGGTGGACCTGGAGTTCCTGCGGCGCCTGGCGCGGGACCTGGGGTTCGAGGTGTTTGTCCGGGGCAAGGCCCTCATGTTCCGTACCCCGACGGACGGGGAAACGGAACTGCTCACTTTCCAGTGGGGCCGCACCCTCGTCAGCTTCACCCCCCGCCTGTCCACCTCCGCCCAGGTGAGCGAGGTGCGGGTCAGGGGGTGGAATCCGGCCACCAAGGAGCGTATCGAGGGGAAGGCTACGGCTGCCGATCTGAAGGGGCTTGCCGGCGGTGTGAGCGGCGCGGAACAGGCAGGGGCAGGGGGGGAGCCGGTGGTTCGCAGCATCGAGGACCGGCCCGTGTTTTCCCGGGAAGAGGCCGACGCCCTGGCCCGCGCCGAGCTCAATCGCCTCAATGACGGCTTCATCACCGGCACGGGGGAGACCATCGGGATGCCGGAGCTCAGGCCGGGGATTACCGTGGCCATCCAGGGGATCGGCACGCGGTTCAGCGGCAGGTACTACGTGAAGGGGGCGCGGCACAGCCTGGGGGATTCGGGCTACCGGACCACTTTCGAAGTGAGGAGGAACGCCCTTGGGTCTCTATGATCTGCTCGACGCGGAAGGCAAGGACGACCAGAAGGGGAAATCACCGGGCGTAGCGGTGGGTGTCGTCGCCGACAACCAGGATCCGGAGGGGATGGGGCGGGTCAAGGTGCGGTTTCCCTGGAAGGACGATGCCGACGAGAGCACCTGGGCCCGGGTGGTAACCCCCATGGCCGGCAAGGGGCGCGGCCTCTGGTTTCTCCCCGAGGTGGGGGACGAGGTGCTCGTGGCCTTCGACCACGGCGACGTGCAGCATCCCTACGTGCTCGGCAGCCTCTGGAACGGCACCGATACCCCGCCGGGGGACAACGGCGACGGCAACAACAATATCCGCAAGATCACCTCCCGCAGCGGCCACGAACTGGTCTTCGACGACACGTCCGGGGCGGAAAAGGTGGTGATCAGGACCAAGGCGGGGCACTCCATCACCCTGGACGATGCGGGCGGCGGCGAGAAGATCGAGATCAAGGACAAGAGCGGTTCCAACAAGCTGGTGATCGATTCGGCCCAGAACAGCATCGGCATCGAGAGCTCCATGAAGCTCACGATCAAGGGGCAGATGGTGGAGATCCAGTCGGACGCCAACATGACCCTCAAGGCCGGGGCCGTTATGACCATCCAGGGGTCCATGGTGAAGATCAACTGACATCCTTCTCGGTGTCGGGGGAGATGGGGCGGGAGCCCCGCCGCCTCCCTGGAACCAGTGGTGGCTGTGTGATCGAACAAAACGTCTGAAGGAGATTTTCATGCCGATGGCGGCACGGACAGGAGACATGACATCCCACGGCACTCCCCTGGGGCCGGGGCCCGGCTGCGCCACGGTGCTCATCGGCGGCATGCCGGCCTGGCGGGCGGGGAGCGACTTTCACGCCTGCCCGCTCATGAATCCGGGGCCGTCGCCCCACGTGGGGGGGACAGTGGCGGCGGGAAGCGCCACGGTTTTCATCGGCGGCCTGCCGGCGGCTCGGCAGGGGGATTCCATCGTGGAGTCGGGGCCGCCCAACAACATCACCCTGGGGTGTCCCACGGTGATGATCGGATAGGGAGGGCGCAGTGACCAAGACCAGAGAATTCCTGGGCACGGGATGGAAGTTCCCGGTGACGGCTGGTGCGGATGGCAGCATGATCCTTTCCTCGGCCGAAGAGGACATCGCGGAGTCGATCCGCATCATCCTCGGCACGGCCCGGGGAGAGCGGGTCATGCGCCCCGATTTCGGCTGCGGCATCCACGACCGCGTCTTCTCGGTGATCAACACCACCACCCTGGGACTGATCGAGAACGAGGTGAAGGAGGCCCTTATCCTGTGGGAACCCCGGATCGAGCTGTTGGCCGTGACAGCCTCACCCCGGGAGGCGGCCGAGGGACGGCTCCTGATCGATATCGAATACCGGGTGCGGAGCACCAACACCCGGTTCAACCTGGTGTACCCGTTCTATCTGAAGGAAAGCGCGTGACATCGAGGTGCGAACTGCCATGAATGCCGATCTCCCTTTGATAGACGGCCGTACGGCCGCGGATGTGGTCGAGAAGATTCGCGCCACCGCGCCATTCTATGTGCCCGAGTGGAGCGGCGGTGTCGACGGCGATGCGGGAAGTGCCCTGGCCGGCGTCTTCGGCAACATGGTGGTGGAGGTGCTCCAGCGGCTCAACCGTGTGCCCGAGCGCCATCTGGCCGCGTTTCTGGATGTGCTGGGGATGCGGCTCCTGCCGCCCCGGCCGGCCGAAACCGTGGTGGTCTTCACCCTGGCCAAGGATGCGGACCGAAGCGCCCTCGTCGTCGCCGGTACCCAGGTCATGGCGGAAAAGACCGCGGACCACCCGGAACTCCTCTTCGAAACCGACGAGAACGTGCTGGCCGTGCCGAGCAGGATCGCGGCCCTCTACAGCACCATCCCCGATACGGCGGGCGGGAGGGAGAAGGTCTTCGGCCACACGGAGGCGTGGACCGCGGCAAGCTCTTTTACGATCTTCCACGGCACCGAGAACCTCCAGGAGCATGCCCTCTATCTGCGGCAGACCGGGCTCTTCACCGTGCGGAGCGGCGTGGAGATCCACCTGTCCGGCGTGCCGCGGGCGCTGGCCGACCAGGTTGCCTGGAGCTACACCGATGCCGACGGCCGGGAGACGCTGTTCGAGGCGAGATTCGATGGTGCCGTCGCAGGCTCATTCTCTCCACCGGGGCCGGTCGGCCGGAGCTGGGCCGGTGCGTGGTGAACGGCATCGACGGCATCTGGCTCAAGGGGGTGCCGAAGGTAGGTGCCGACGGCACGACTGCCCTGGCGCGGGTCAAGGACGCCGTGCTCCGCACCGTGGTGGGGGTCGGCACCAGGTCGCTTCCCACCGCGGTGATTCACCCTGACGTGGCTTTTGCCGGCGATGTTCCCCAGGACCTCACCGTGACTGCCGGTGGCGATTTCATCCGGAACCTCCTTCCCTTCGGCGACAAGCCCATGCCACTGGCCGCCTTCCACCTGGCAAGCCGGGAGGTCTTCTCCAAGAGGGGGGCCAGGATTACCCTCCGCATTACCTGCGCCACGGACCTTGACGTGCCCATCGAACGGGTCCAGGGGATCGGCGCCGTCTTCTCGGCCCGGCTCAGGGGAGCGGGCATCGCCACGGCCGGTGAACTCCTGTCCCGGTCCGACGCCCAGGTTGCCGGGATAATCCGGGCTCCCGGCAGCGCTCGCCCGGCTTCCTCCTACCTGCTCCGGGCCAGGAATATCCGCGAAGCCACGGCCAAGGCCTATTACGACAAGGCCGGAGTGGTCAGCTACCGGTCAGGCCGTGCTGCCGCGCCGGGGCCGGGCCTGTCATGGGAGTACTGGAACGGGACCGGCTGGTGTGCCATCAGCGACGTGGCCGACAGCACCGGCGGCCTCCTGGCCACGGGCGAGGTGACCTTCACCTGCCCTGCCGACATGGCGGAGGTGGAAGTGAGCGGCCAGCGGAACTGGTGGATCCGGGTCCGGCTCTCTTCCGGCGATTATGGCCGGGAGTTCGAGATCGTGAACGGCCAGGCCGTGGCGGCCGGCTTCACCCCGCCGCGCCTGGGGCGCATCACCCTCTCCTGGGACGGCACCGATCCCTCGGCCATGGGTGAGCCCGATTCTATCCTGACGCGCAATAATCTGGAGTGGGACGACGGTCTTGCCGTGCTGCGCACGGGCGCGATCTTCCGGCCGTTCCGCCCCCTGGCCGACCTGCGCCCCGCCTTCTACGCGGGGTTCGACCGCCCCTTGGCCAAGGGGCCCATTGGCCTCTACCTGGACCTGGCCGAAATCGATTATGCCCGCGACTTCAAACCCCGGGTGCAGTGGGAAGTCTACGACGCCGTAGCGTGCCAGTGGCTGAGGCTTGACGTGGAAGACGGCACAGCCGGCCTCACCCGCGCCGGCATCGTCCGCCTCGTAGTGCCCGAAGGGGGCGTTCCGGCACCGCTCTTCGGCACGCGGCTCCACTGGCTCCGGGCGGTGCTCGTGGCAGGGGAGTACGCCCCCACGGCCCTCGGCGCCGGTCTTCCCTACCGGATGCGCCGCGGCTACCTGAACATCCCCCGCATCGTCGGCAAACCGGCCCACCTGAGGGGGATCACCCTCAATCCGGCCCGGTGGCGGTCGTGGCGGCAGCTTCCCTCCAACAGCCCCCCCATTGCCCGGGGCATCTACCTCAATGCCGCCCGGGCCCTGCAGCTCACCTCCGTGAGGAACGAGCGGCCGGGATCGGGGAACGGGCTGCCGGACCAGAGCTTCACCCTTGCCCGAAAGCCGGTTTTTGACGACCAGGTTTGGGTCAACGAGTTCGGGCTCATTTCCGCCGCAGAGCTGGATCGCCTCGCCGCAGACGCTCCCGGCCGGATCAGCAGGGTGACTGACCGGGAAGGACGGGTGAACGAAGTCTGGGTGCGGTGGGAGGGACGCGACGACCTCCTGGCCTCGGGGCCGCTAGACCGGCACTACGGCATCGACCGGAGCAGCGGCATCGTTTCCTTTGGCAACGGGAAAAGGGGCCGGGTGCTGCCTGCCGGAACGAACAACGTCCGGGTCAGCTACCGCACCGGCGGAGGTGCTGCCGGCAACCTCGGCGGGGGGGCGATTGCCCGCATGCGGACCGGCATCCCCCTGGTGGACAAGGTCGTCAATCCCGGCCCCTGCGGAGGCGGGGTCGAGGGTGAGGATATCTCCGCCCTCTACCGGCGGGGCCCCATAGCCTGCGGCGCCGCGACCGGGCCGTTACCGTTGAGGACTACGAGAGCCTGATCCGGGAGCTGTTTCCCGGTATGGCCCTGGTCAAGTGCCTCCCCGTGTGCGATGACCGGGGCATGACCCGCACGGGATGGCTGACGGTGATCATCGTGCCGCGCACGGCCGATGACCGGCCCATCCCATCGGCGGCACTGCGCCGGCGGGTGGAGGAAAGTATCGCCGGTCACGGCGCCAACGTGGTGACCGCCCCCTGCCATGCAGTGGTGACCCGGCCGTCCTACGTGCGGGTGTCGGTTGATGCCGCCCTGGTGCCCCGTAGTCTCGACCTGGCCCCCATGGTGGAGACGGCGGCCCTTGCCGCTCTCGGGCGGTTCCTCCATCCCCTGACCGGCGGGTGGGACGGCGGAGGGTGGCCCTTTGGCCGCCTGGTCTGCCATTCGGACCTCTACCGCTTGCTGGAGGAGGTCGAGGGGGTTGATCGGGTGGCGAGCATGGCGGTAACGGCCGTCGATGAAATGGGACGACGGATGGAACTTGGCGAGGCGGATGAGCCGACGCGGCCGGTGGACCCCTATCTGCTCGTTTCCAGCGGAGACCATCGGGTCGCGGCACGGGCCGGCGACGCATAGCACCATGCGGGAGTGAGAGCGTTATGCCCATAGTACCGATACCGGATCTTGACGACAAACGATATGCCGACCTGGTGCGGGAGGCAGTGGCGAGCCTTGCGGTGCGCGCGCCGGCGTGGACCGACCACAACGCATCGGACCCGGGGATCACGCTGGTGGAGCTCTTCGCCTGGCTGGCGGAGATGCAGATCTACGGGCTCAACTGCCTTACCCCCGACCACTACCGGACCTTCCTCCGTCTCGTGGGTATCCGGCCGGTTCCGGCAGTGCCCGCCACCGTGGCCCTGACCCTCTCGTCCACCGCCGGCCGCGAGTTGATGATCCCGCGGGGTACACGACTCACGGCCGAGGCGGGAGGGGAACCCCTCCCCTTCGAGACGACGGACGACCTGTTCCTGCTGAACAACCGGATCGCTGCCGTCATCAGCGCCTGGGGCGGCGGCTTCCGCAATGTCACCGATGCCAATGCCCGCGATGCCCTCTTTTTCCCCGCCTTCGGCGAGCAGCCGGCACCGGGGGGCACGCTCCTCATCGCCTTTGAGCGGATGCTTCCGGCAGGGCGGGAGGTGCGCCTCGCCATCGACCTCTACGAAGCAGACCTGCCTCCCGTTGGTGCTCACCGGGACGAACCGGCCGCCGCCGTACCCCCGGTGGATCTGGTCTGGGAGTATTCCACGGATACCGGTTACCGTCGGCTCGATCTGCTGGAGGACGGCACCACCGGCTTGACCCGCTCCGGACAGATTCTCTTTTCAGTGCCTGCCGACATGACGGCGACCACCTCGCCTTACCTGCCGGCAACGGTGCCCGCACCGCGCTATCCCATGATCCGCTGTCGCCTGCCGGAAGAGATCACCGCCGTGCCGCTGCCTTCCGAGGGTCTGTCGGCATGCCGCCGCGCCGCCGCCCGGCAGGGGGCGGGCTTCTACGAGATACCGCCGCGCATCGACTCCATCCGCCTCAATACGGTGACGGCGCGCCAGGCGGTATCGGTGGTGGACGAGATCCTTGCCTCCTCATCCGGCGCCGACTGGGGCAATGGCATGCCGGGACAGGTAGTTCCCCTTGCCCGGCGGCCGGCCATGGAGGGGAGCCTCAGGGTCAGGGTCCTGACCGGCACGGACTGGGAAGAGTGGGCCGAACGCGACAACCTGGACGCCTCGGGTCCCATGGATCGGCATTTCGTGCTCGATCCGGCGGGCGGTACCATCCTTTTCGGTGATGGCCGCAACGGGCGTGTCCTGCCGGAGGGGGCTCGGGTGCGGGCCGACTATCTGTCAGGCGGGGGCGCGGCGGGAAACCTGAGGCCCCTGGCGTCGTGGCGCTTCGATGATCCCCTGCTGGCAGACCTTGCCGCGCGCAATGACGCGTCCGCCAGCGGCGGCAGAGACGCCGAGCCGCTCGAGGAGGCCATTGCCCGCGCTCCCCTGGAACTGCGGGAGGTGGACCGGGCCATAACCTCCGATGATTTCGAGTATCTGGCGCTGAATACCCCCGGTCTCCGGGTGGCCCGCGCCCGGGCGCTTCCCCTCTGGGAGCCGGAAGCGCCGGAGGATCGTCCTGTGCCGGCCACGGTGACCGTGGTCGTGGTGCCCTGGTCCTTTACCCCGCGGCCGTATCCCGGCCCACGGTTCCTGCGCGCGGTGTGCGACCACCTGGACCGCCACCGGCTGGTGACGACCCGCGTCAGGGTGATTCCTCCCCTCTACGCGCAGGTGACGGTCAGAACACGGGTCAGCGCCGGCGAAGGGGTACGTCCCGAGGAGTTGCGGGCGCGGGTGGCCGAGCGGCTTCTGGCGTTTCTTCACCCATTGAAGGGGGGCGAGGACGGGACGGGGTGGCCTTTTGGCAGAGGGGTCTACCGTTCGGAGATCATTGCAGCCATCAGGGAGGTGAGCGGTGTGGAATGCGTGCTGGAGACGACGCTTTCGGGCGATACGTGCACGCGGGCCGACGGCGAGGGCAATCTGATGATAGACCGGGACGCCCTGGTCTATTCCGAACGGCACGAGGTGGACGTGACTGCCCGCTCCGGCCGGTGCACCGTCACGTACTGACACGGGAGACACGGCGTGGAAGACAACGAGTACACCATAATCCATGTGGCGAGCGGCGAGGCATGGGCCGCCGGGGCAGCCACCAACGGCCTGGTGGCCGTGGGAGACGGCGGACTGGCACTGGCCGGCGAGATGGTGCACGGACTCGACCGCCGTCTGGGGCTCGCGGGACGCATCCGCCCCGACGCCTGGTGGCTGATCGCTGCGGAACGCTGATCATGCTGGCCGGCGAGCGCTTCTATCGTCTGGACCCCATGTCCGGCCGACTGGAGCGGATACCCTGCCTCGGCGGCAGGGGGAGCAGGGCAGGGGAACTGAGTGGACCCCGGGCCATGGCTCTGGGGAGCAGCAATCTCTACGTGGCCGATACGGACAACAACCGGGTCTGCGTCTTTGCCACGGTTAACTGGCAGGTGCGCCGGTTTATCGGAGCCGAGAACCCGGCGGGCGGAACCGGACCGGGGACGTTCGATCACCCCCTGGATCTGGCGGTGGACCCCTGCGACAACCTCTATGTGCTCGATGCCGGCAACCGGCGCATCCAGCGTTTCGATCACCATGGCGAATCCGTACCCCATGTGCCCCCCTTCGGCGCCGA
Organism: Geobacter anodireducens; assembly: GCA_001628815.1. Classification (NCBI taxonomy): domain Bacteria; kingdom Pseudomonadati; phylum Thermodesulfobacteriota; class Desulfuromonadia; order Geobacterales; family Geobacteraceae; genus Geobacter; species Geobacter anodireducens. The sequence goes on along the minus strand of CP014963.1, from coordinate 2,580,767 downwards.
CCGGCTGAAGCAGCCGGTGGCACTGGCGCTGGGCCCGGCCCCCTCCCCGGCCGGCGGGAGGGCCTTGGTCCACTGCCTCGACACGGGGCTCAACGCCATCGTTACCTTTGACGACCAGGGTCGATTCCTGGGCACCGTCGGCCTGGACGACCTCGGCTTCGAGCCTGCCGGTCTGGCGGTGGACGCCGACGGCAAATGGTACGTCTCTGATCGGGAGCGGTTCATGTATGCCGTCAGGTCGGCAGGTGACTGGAGCCCCCTGGAGGAGTACGAAGGGAAGGCCCTGCGGCTGTTTTCCGGTCCCGGCGGGGAGTTCTACGCCCTGGAGGATGGGGAGGTGGCCCGTCTCACCCGTCGCCGGCGCTATCCGCCGGCAGGCTCGTGGACCGGCAGCGGCCCGGTAACGGGCATCTACACCTCCCGTTCATACGATACCGGCGACGGCCGACTCCTCTGGCACCGGGTGACCCTGGACGCGACGGTCCCCCCCAAGACCCAGGTGAGGCTTTCCTACTTCATCTACGAAACCGGCCGCGATCCGTCGCTTCTGCCGGCTGACGGCGAGTGGCTAAGCTTCCCGTCAAATCCGGCCGACGCCCTTTTTGAGCGGAAGGAGGGGCGGTATCTGCGGGTGCGCCTGGAGCTGGTCTCCGAAGACCGGCATGCCACCCCCACGGTGGCGAGCCTCCGTCTCCAGTTTCCCAAACAATCGTATCTCCGCTACCTTCCGGCCGTCTTCCAGGACGACGAGCGGGGGCGTGATTTCCTGGAGCGGTTTCTTTCCCTGTTCGAGAGCGTCCTTTACGACCTGGAGCGCGAAATATTCACGACCCGGCGCTATGCCGACCCCTGGGCCGTGCCGGCCGGCTTCCTCCCCTGGCTCGCCTCGTGGCTGGCGCTTCCCGATGCGGACCAGTGGCTCGAAGATGGCGGGGCACGGCTGCGCACCCTGATCGCCCGGGCCAATGAGCTGTACCGCTTTAGGGGTACCCGCGGTGGACTGGCGGAACTCATCACTCTTTACACCGGCAAGGAACCGTGGATTGTGGAGGCGTTCCAGCTGGACTGCATCCGGGGCCGGAGCGAGTGGCGCGAAACCATGAGACTCTTCGGGGAAGATCCCTACCACTTCACGGTTCTCCTTCAGCCGGGCGGCTCGGGGAGGATCGAGACCGTGAAGCGGATCGTGGCGCGCGAGCGCCCGGCCCATACCTGCGCCACGGTGGTAGCCCTGGAGCCCCTGTTCAGGCTGGGGGGGCACACTTATCTGGAGGTCAATACCAACCTGAACCAGCCCCTCTTTGCCCTGGAGACCTCCTCGTCGCTCGCCCGGCAGACCTATCTGGCCGACGGCGAGAAGGCGGGACAGACGCAGGTCCGGGCGCGACAGGGTGTGGATACATTGTTTGAGTGAACCTGAAACCGGCAGGCGACGTAAGCCGTTGGAACGAGCGGGCCCCGGAACAGCGGAGCCAGGCCGTTTGAACGGAGAGGGTCATGTTGCCTGACGAACGGATACATAAAAGGAGGACGCCATGTCGAACGACCGCACCCTGAGCCCATTCCAGAGAAACCTCTATTTTTACGGCAAGCTGATGACAGTCCGGGACTTCGAGATGGAGCAGTCCTACCTGAACGGCAAGCGCCACCTGATCAACAGGATGGTGCTCGGCACAGGAGCGGTCTGCGGCCTGGAGGTGACCGCCTCCTGGGACGAGTCGAAAAAGACCGTCACGCTCAGTGTCGGCGAAGGGGTGGCCATCGACTGTGCCGGCCGGGAGATCGTGGTGGACAGGCCCTCCTCCGTCACCTTCGAGCCGGCCCCGGATGTCACGGCCTACTGTCTCTGGCTGAGCCGGGAGGACTGCCGCATGGAGCCGGCTCCGGCCCCCATGGCCGACAGCGGCAACGCCTGCGGCGAAACCTGCTGCTACAGCCGGGTGCGGGAGGATTTTTCCCTGGCCGTGCAGAAATGGGATGGCCCGGTCCCGTCGGTTGACGACGCCTGGTCCGGACTCTTCACCACGGACACGACCGCCGGCCGGGCGGACATCCGGGCGCTGTTGAAGGCCCACTTCGATCGCATCCTGGCCGGCTGCCCTGCCTGCGGGGAGCCCTGCCGGGTGCCGCTGGCCCTGGTGATCCGCAAGGGAGGGGTCTGGAGCGGCACCCCGGACATCATCCAGAACATCGTCGTGCACACCAATCCCGAACTCTTCGAGATGATCCGCCGCCACCTGACCGACCTGGGCAATCCCCACATGACCACCGCGGCCCAGGTGGGAGCGCTGAAGAGCGTGGACGGGGTCGAGAGCCCGGGCGGCAACGTGGACCTGGTGGCGGCAAACGCCGTCCAGATCACGCCCAACACCACCGCCAGGACCATCACGATCGGTGAGAGCCATTCGGGGGTCACCGGCAACCCCCACAACACCCGGCACGAGCAGACCGGTCCGGCCTGTGTCGACCCCGCCAGTGACGATACCACCTGCGATAAGCACGTCTCCAACGCCAATGCCATGCGCTGGAACCGCTCCCTGGCAGGGCTCACCGTGAACGGCGGCAGCCTTGTCGTCAATCCCGGCGCAGCCATCGACCTGGCAGCCGGACAGAATGTGACCCTGGCCGCCGATCCCGCCGGCAAGAAGATCACCATCAGCGCCGCAGGCGGCGGAGGGGCCTCGGCCCGAACGGGGCGGATCTCCATCACGACCAATTCCGACGGCGTGGGCACGGCGCGGGTCACCTCCGGGTTCGACGATAATCTCTTCTGCGTGCAGGTGGGCATAGATTACGGCGAGCACGTGGAATACGGTCCGGTCCTCCGCTATGCCGGCCAGACGGCGTTCGTCACGGTGCGGGTGCTGAGATACCAGGACGTCGGAAGCTTCGACATCATGTTCTCCGCACCGGGGGTCGGCCAGCGCACGCTGTCCCTGCGCTGGGTAGCCATCCCGGCCGTTGCCGCTGCGGAGCCGACAATAACCGTGACATCTCCAACCGTTACGGTTACGTCGCCCACGTTCACCCTGACGCAGCCGACCTTCACCCTGACGCGGCCCACGTTTACCCTGACCCAGCCGACCTTCACCATAACCGCGCCGACGCTCACGGTGCCCACTATCCCTACCATGACCATTCCGAGCGTAACCATTCATGGCCCGATCATGAGCGGTCCCGGAACAGTGGAAGCCCCCACGGTGATCGTTCCCCACGGCAAGGGCACGCAGGCTCCGCACCTGACGGACGTGAAGGGGATCGGGCCGGCCATGGCCGGGAAACTGACGGCAGCCGGCATCTCGACCATTGCCGATCTTGCGGCCGCCTCCGTCGATGCCGTGGCAACCGCCCTGGGCGGCGATCCCAAACGGGCGCGCGGCTTCATCGACGCGGCCAGGAAACTGGCGAAAATACGATGAACGTTGTATTCGTCCACCCTTCCCATCCGAACCAGTTCACCGGGATAGCCAACGCTCTTTCCCGGAAAAGGGGGTGGGAGTGTGCCTTTCTGGTGGATCGGGCGTTCACCGGGCAGATCCGCCGGGACAATCCGCCCGTCGCCTACTACGGGTACGGGGAGGAGGCATCGCCCCTGTCGGGGACCTACTACACCCGCTGCATCGAGGAGGGGGCGCGCCGGGGCAAGGCCATCGTGGAGGCCCTGGCGCACATCCATGCCTCCACCGGCATCGACGCCGTGGTGGGGCATGCATCTTTCGGGGCAACCCTGTTCGTCCGGGAGATTCTCAATATCCCGGTGGTCTCCTATGTGGAGCTGCCCGGATACCATCCGGCCTTCTGCCGGGATGAATTCCCGGGCCGGTATCCCCAGAGCCTCATGGACGTGGCCCTGCGCTCTCTTATCCATTCCAGCGTGATCCATTCGGATCTCTGCGTGGTTCCCTCCGCCTACGCCCGCGACCTGTTTCCACCCGAGCTGCGCAGCAAGGTACGGGTCCGGATGGAGGGATTTGCCCTGCCTCCACCGGCAGGTGACCGGGAGGCCCTGCGGCGTGAACTGGGCATAACCGGGGACGGGCCGGTCATCGGCTTTGCGGGCAGGACCCTGGAGGCGGTGCGGGGCTTCGACGTGTTTGTCCGGGCCGCCGGCAGGATTCGAGCCGTCCGTCCCGACGCACACTTTCTCGTCGTCGGCGATGAGGCGAGCATCTACGGCAACGAAGCATCCTACCTGGGGGATTCCTCGTTCAAGCGGCACGCTCTGCGGCAGGAGGGGATGGCGGATGAGGAGTTCATCTTCCGGCCCTTTGTCCCTTACGACCAGTTCGTCCGCTACCTCCAGGCCATGGATGTCATCCTGTTTCCCTTGTTCGAGGGGGCGGCCAACTGGGGACTGTTCGAGGCCATGGCCGCCGGCGTGCCGGTGATTGCCTCCCGGCGCTGCTTTATCCCCGAGGTGATCGAGGATGGGTGCGACGGGATCCTGCTGGATGCCGCTGACGCGGACGGGTTCGCGGCCGCGTCCCTGGCACTGCTGGAAGACAGTACCCGCGCCGAGGCCATGCGCCGGGCCGGCCGGCAGAAAATTGCCCGATCGTTCTCCATGGAGCGGGCTGCGAGCGGTTATGCCGCCATTATCCGCGAGGCGGTACGCCGTCACGGCAGCGGAGCACGAAACCCTTGCCGTGGGCGGCAACGGGTCATCTGGCCTGCGGCATGACCGGTCCGTCGCCGTTGTACTCTCCAATCCTGGGCTCTCCCCGCGGGAGCAACCAGTAGCCGGGGACATCCATGACTTCTCAGAAAGCCGGACCGAAACCGATCAACACAGCCAGGCGCCCGGAGCGACCCGCTCCGGTTTCGTCGCCGGCACGCCCCGGCACGCCTGCCGGCCCGGTCCGTCAGCTCCAGCGGACCATCGGTAATCGTCGAACCGGAGAGGTGCTCAAGGCTGCGACCGCAGCCGATGCCACGGGGGAAACCGCCCCCGGCATCATGGAGCTGAAGGGGATGCCCACCTTTGTGCCGCCCCCGCCCATTGCCGGCTTCCTGAAGGAACGCACGCGAGGGAACGTCAATGTCCGGTTCGGCAGCCTCGCGGCCGGTCCGCTGGAGGTCCGCCGGGCCGGGGAACGCTACTCCGTGCAGGAGCAGGCAATCCCCCTGACTCACCCACTGTTCACGGGTGCTCTCGCCCCCTCTCTCATTGTGGCGGTCGGCGACGGCGGAAAGATCAGGGGCCGGGTGGGCTTTGACGGGGAGAAGGGGAATCTTGCCGCCCTGATCAGGAAGACTCCCGACCTGGTGGGGCTCGGCGCCCTGGACCTGAGCCGGCTCGGCTCAGCGATCAATACCCTGGAGAACGGTGCCCTCCACCTGGGAATCAAGGGTACGCAGATCCGGATGGGAGGGGCGTTTACCGGTACCCTCACCCTTGAGGCGGTCAACGAGGCGATCACCTTCGAAGGGAGCGCGGCGGTGACCGTGCGGGGACTCGCTTCGGGCAGCCTGGAGTTGAAACGGTCCACCGAAGGGATCGTCACCGGTATGGCCACGGTGGGGCTCACCCTGCCCAAGGGGTTCTCCGGCAACGTGGCAGTGGGCTGGGACGGCCGGGCCATTACGGGTGAGGGTAAGGTCGGCTACACGGGGGAGAAGTTTTCCGGCGAGGTCCTCCTTCGTCTCATGGAAAAGGGGGCGGCGGCCCGACTCGAAGCCGCCGGCACGGCCCGGGAGGGAACACCTGCACCGGCGGCCACAGTTGGCCCGCGTAGCGACAAGGTCGACTACGTGGTCTTCGGCGAGGGGGACCTTACCTTTGCCTTTACCGACTGGCTGAACGGAACAGCCCACGTCATCGTTGATCCTCGGGGAAACCTCACCGTAATCGGCAAGATCACTCCCCAGAAGGAATTCATCCTCTTTCCCCAGAAGGACTTCAACAAGGACCTCTTCAAGGTGGAGGCCCGGGCCTCCTATGGCATTCCCGTGGTGGGAAACATCTTCATCTTTGCCAACGTGGGGATGGGTGCCTTTGCCAAGCTCGGTCCGGCCAAGTTCTACAATATCGTGGTGGAGGGGACCTACTCCACCGATCCGAAAAAGGCTCAGAACTTCACTGTCCAGGGGAGTCTCAATATCTCCGCCGCGGCCGGTCTCCGGCTCCGGGGCGAGGCCGGTGCCGGCCTCGAAATCCTGTCCCACGACATCAAGGCCGGGGCCGGCGTCAACGCCCTGGCCGGGATCAGGGGGTACGCCGAGGCGACACCCGTCATCGGCTACCGGGAAAAAGGTGCCGAAGGAGAGGATAAAAAGGGGGAGTTCTTCATCCGGGGCGACATGGAGATCGCGGCCCAGCCGTTCCTGGGTCTGTCGGGCGACCTTTTCGTGGAGATCGACGCCCCGTGGTGGTCCCCTGTGCCCGACAAGCGGTGGACCTGGCCCCTGGTGGGGAAGGAATGGCCCATGGGCGGCAGTTTCGGCGTAGGCGCCACGGTGGATTACGTCTTCGGCTCCGGCCAGGCACCTTCTGTCGAGTTCAAGCCGGTGGAGTTTTCCGCTGAGAAGTTCATGACCGATCTCTACAGCGACAAGGCCACGGGAGGTTCCGGCGACAAGGGGGAGAAAAAGGGGGCGTGGAAGGAAAAGAATACCAGGGCGGCGGAGCCACCGCCAAAGCAGGCGAAGAAGGGGGCGGCCCAGGAGGGAGAGGCGCCGAAGCAATCTCCGGCAAAGGCCAGGGTTACGCCTGGAGGACCCAAAAAAGCCAAAAAGCCTACCGACCCCAACGCCCGGACCGCCGATGGCAAAACGGTCCGGCAGTACCAGGCGGAGGCAGAAAAAAGGGGGAAGAAGCCGGGAACGAAGGAGCCGGAAAAGAAGGCCGACAAGCCTGCAACCGACGTTGCCGCGCGCATGGGGCGGGTAAAGACGGCCCTGGATCAGGCCTTGGCCTATGCGGAAAAGACCGGGATCGGCCTCGACGAGCTCAATACCGTCTTGAAATCGATCCGTCGCCGCAAGGAGTACGGCCTCAAGGACCTCAAGGCCCGGGACGGCGGCGAGAACTGGATCGTGGCGGCTACCCTCAATCCCACCCAGGATCTCAAGACGGTCAAGAAAAAGGGGAAAGCTGCCGGGGCAGGGGACCTCTACCATGAAAAGCCGTTCCCCATCCCTTCATGCAAGGAGCACGCAGGGGCGGGCGCAAAGCACAAGACCCTCTATACGGGACGGGCCAAGGCCGATAAGCTGTTCCATGAAAAAAGGGACCGCAAAACAGGTCAGGTCGGCAAGTGGGAATCCTGGGCGAGGCAGAACCTGAGCGAGCCCCTCAGGAAGAAGGCCGCCGATCTCGGCATGAGCGACCGGGATATCGTTCGCCCCCGCTTCAATCGGGCCGGCGAGAAGATGACGTTCCACATCGATCACATTGTTGAGTACCAGCTCCAGGGGGACGACGAGACCGAAAACTACTGGATGCTCCGGGGATCTGAAAACAGCAGCTCGGGCTCCACGCTCAAGGCAGCCATCGCGGCGGTCCGCGCGGAGAGCGACAAGAAGCGTAAAGAGGACAAGCAACCTGCCACGGCCAGGATATTCTTCAAAAATCCGGTTCTGGATGGAAACGCCGAAGATACCATCTACTGGAAGAAGTCGGAGATCAAGAAGGGCGATCACATCGCAGCGTACGAGAAACACCGCGACAGTTTGAAGAAACAGTTGAAGGAGTAATCGGCCGGAGAGATTACCCCACCCGGAACATGGTCACTTCGGCCTCGGCCATGACCCGTCCGTCCAGTTCGACCCACCCCTTCACATCCACCAGGCGGCGCCGCTCGCCCGTCACCTGGCCGATTACCGTTATCTCTGATCCGGTGGGTACCGGTTCGCGGTAGCGGAGGCGCAGTTCGCTGGTCACTATCTGGAGTCCGCTCGCCATGCAGGCTTGCGCGCAGATCTCGTCCAGCAGGGCCGAGATGATGCCGCCGTGGGTCACCCCCTGCCATCCCTGGAAGACCTCCGGGATTCGAACGCGCGTCTCGGCGCGCCGCTGGTGAGGGTCGGTGACGAATTCCGCCTTGAGTCCGATGGGGTTGTCCTTGCCGCAGATGAAGCAGCGGCCGTCGTCGATGACTTGCATGGTTCCTGATCCTTTGTCTGCGTCCGTCCGGCGCCCCGGCACACGGGCCCGCTACCATTGACCGATACGCGCAAAAACGCCCCCGGCCGCAGGAGGCCGGGGGCGTGGTGGGCTTCAGTGCTTACAGACCCAGTTGCTTGAAGAAGTCGTTCCCCTTGTCGTCCACAAGGATGAAGGCCGGGAAGTTTTCCACTTCAATCTTCCAGACCGCTTCCATCCCCAGTTCAGGGAAGTCGATGCACTCGACCTTCTTGATGTTCTCCTCGGCCAGAACCGCGGCCGGGCCGCCGATGGAGCCCAGGTAGAACCCGCCGTACTTCTGGCAGGCATCGGTCACCTGCTGGCTGCGGTTCCCCTTGGCGATCATGATCATGGATGCGCCCTTGGACTGGAGGAGATCGACGTAGGAGTCCATCCGGCCGGCGGTGGTGGGGCCGAAGGAGCCGGAGGGCTTGCCGGCCGGGGTCTTGGCCGGTCCCGCGTAGTAGATCGGGTGGTTGAGCAGGTACTCGGGCACCGGCTTGCCGGCGTCGATGATCTCCTTGAACTTGGCGTGGGCGATGTCGCGGCCCACCACGATGGTACCGTTCAGGAGCAGCGGCGTTGCAACCGGGTACTTGCTGAGCTCGGCGAGGATTTCCTTCATGGGGCGGTTCAGGTCGATCTTGACGCCGTGCTCGTGCTTGCCGCGGTACTGCTCGGGGATGAGGCGGCCCGGATTGCGGTCGAGCTCTTCCACGAAGAGGCCGTCCCTGGTGATCTTCGCCTTGATGTTGCGGTCGGCGGAGCAGGAGACCGCCATCCCCACGGGGCAGGAAGCGCCGTGGCGCGGAAGCCGGATGACCCGGACGTCGTGGGCGAAGTACTTGCCGCCGAACTGGGCGCCGATGCCGAGCTTGTAGGCGGCCTGGAGCAGCTTCTCCTCCAGCTCCACATCGCGGAACGCCTGGCCGTGCTCATTCCCCTGGCTGGGGAGCGCGTCCAGGTACTTGGCCGAGGCAAGCTTGACGGTCTTCATGCACTGGTCGGCGGAGCAGCCGCCCACGACCACGGCGATGTGGTAGGGCGGGCAGGCGGCGGTGCCAGGTACTTCATCTTGTCCACGAGGAACTTTTCAAGCTTCTCGGGGGTGAGCAGCGCCTTGGTCTCCTGGAAAAGCATGGTCTTGTTGGCGGAGCCCCCGCCTTTGGCCATGAAGAGGAACTTGTAGGCATCGCCGTCCACGGCCTGGATCTCGACCTGGGCCGGGAGGTTCGTGCCGGTGTTGATCTCGTCGTACATGTTGAGGGCAACGGTCTGGGAGTAGCGGAGGTTCTCCTCGGTGTAGGTCTTGTAGACCCCCTTGGAGAGATACTCCTCGTCCTTGCCGCCGGTCCAGACCTGCTGGCCCTTCTTGGCGATGACGGTGGCGGTGCCGGTGTCCTGGCAGATGGGAAGCTCGAAGTTGGCGGAGATCTCGGCGTTGCGCAGGAAGGCGAGGGCCACGCCCTTGTCGTTCATGGACGCTTCCGGGTCGCGCAGGATCTTCGCTACTGCCTCGTTGTGCTCGGGGCGCAGCAGGAAGGATACATCGCGCATCGCCTCGTTGGCGAGGATGGACAGCGCCTCGGGGCAGACCCGCAGCACTTCCTTGCCGGCGAACTGCTCGACCGTGACGTGCTTCTCGGATCCCTCGATCTTGCGGTACTTCGTCTCATCTTTGCCGAGGGGGAAAGGGTCCTGGTAGACGAACGGCTTGGTGGACATCGCGTGCTCTCCTTTCGATCATGGGCTGACGGCCGGGAATGCAGGGTCGGGCGGGAATCGTCATGCGCCCCGGGCCATGTGGTCCGCGTAAGTGTATACAGTATACGGCGGGATTTTATTGAAAAATTCTCAGTTTGTCGAGCAAGAAAGTGCAAGGGAGTAAAATGCGGAATTTTTCATGAAACAATTAAATGTTTTTTCAGATGTGACGATAAGGTTTCCCAGGAGATCGACGCCCTGCCCGCGAAACAGGGGGCGCTGAGCCGCGGTTGCAGCGGACTGATTTCCTGATATCGTTATCACGTTGTGATGGTGCCGCAATACACGGCTGGTACTGTGATGTAATGCGGTGAAAACAACATGCCCATGGGGAGGATGAGAGTGATGAACATGCAGCAAGTCAAAGAGATTGCCAAGCAGCGGGGGATCAAGGCCGGCTCCATGAAAAAGGCGGAACTCGTCCGGGCGATCCAGTCGGATGAAGGGAACGACGCGTGTTACGGGACCGGCCGCGCCGACTCGTGCGGCCAGGACGGCTGTCTCTGGCGCGACGACTGTAACTGACCGTCCGCCCGTTGCGTCCCGGCCGAGCCGGCGCAGCCGGTGGTGCTCATTTCTGGCAGAGGGGGCAGAACCAGGTGGAGCGGTTGCCGAGCCGGGTCCGGGCGATGGGAGTGCCGCAGGCCGTGCAGACTTTGCCGGTTCGCCCGTAGACGGCCAGATCGATGCGGAAATACCCCGAAGGGACCTCGGCCGCGATGAATTCGTGGAGGGTGGCGTTTCCTTCGGCAATGGCGTCGCGCAGCACATCCTCGACGGCGGTTGCCAACGTGGCGCAGTCTTCCTCAGAGAGTGACCCCGCGGCGCGTTCGGGATGGATGCGCGCCCGGAACAGGGCTTCGTTGGCGTAGATGTTCCCCACGCCGACCACGATCCGGTTGTCCATGAGCAGAAGCTTGATGGCGGTATTCCGCTTCCGGCTGCGCGCGAAGAGATAGCTCCCATTGAACAGGGGTGGGAAGGGCTCCGGCCCCAGTTGTGCCAGCAGCGGGTGGGCAAGGGGGTCGCTGCCGGTCCAGAGGACGAGTCCGAATTTGCGCGGATCCCTGAAGCGGAGGGTGCGGCCGTCGTCCAGGACCAGGTCCAGGTGGTCGTACTTTCCCGGCGGACTGCCGGCCGGAGCGACCCGGAGCGTGCCGGTCATCCCCAGGTGGATGATGGCCGTGCCGTCGCCGCAGCGCAAGAGGAGATACTTGGCCCGACGCTCCACCCCCTCGATGACCCTGCCGGTGAGCCGCTCGCCCAACTCGGGGGGAATCGGCAACCGCAGCTTGGCTGCCCGGGCCGTGACCGCCGTCACCCGCCGCCCGGTCACATGGGGCGCTATCCCCCGCAGGGTTGTCTCCACTTCCGGCAACTCCGGCATGTACCCTCCCGTTGATCCGCATTATTCCGGCGCGCCGCCGGCCCGGTCAAAACGGTTGACCCGGACCGGCGGCGCGGGGTATAGTACCCCTTCCTCCGACTCACATCCAGCGTTTCTTCCCAAGGCAGGTCATGTCCGCGGTCGATCTGAGAAAAGTTCCCCCCCAGAGCATTGAGGCCGAGATGTCGATTCTCGGCGGCGTGCTCCTCGATAACGAGGCGATCAACCGCTGTCTGGAGTTGATCGAGGCCGACGATTTCTATCGCGAGTCCCACCGCAAGATATTCAGGGCCATGATCGACCTGTCCAACCGGAGCGAGCCCTGCGACCTGATCACCCTCACGGACATGCTCAAGCGCAAGGGAGAGCTGGATGAGGTGGGGGGCGGCGCCTATCTCGCCACCCTGGTGGACTATGTCCCCACTGCCGCCAACATCGCCTACTACTGCCGGATCGTGAAGGAAAAGTCGGTCACCAGGCGCCTCATCACCGCCGCCACCGACATCGTCACCCGCGGCTATGACGAGGAGACCACGGTGGACGAGCTTCTGGACGGCGCCCAGAAGACCATCTTCGAGATTTCCGAGAACAAGCTCCGCCCCGCCTTCACCCCGGTGGGCACCATCCTCAAGGATACCTTCAAAAGGATCGAGACCCTCTACGAAAAGAAAGAGCACGTAACCGGCGTTCCCACCGGGTTCTACGATCTGGACAAGATGACTGCCGGTTTCCAGCCGGGCGATCTCATCATCATTGCCGGCCGTCCCTCCATGGGCAAGACGGCCTTTTCCCTCAATATCGCCCAGTATGCCGCGGCCCATGCCGATTCGCCCCTGCCCGTGGCCGTGTTCTCCCTGGAGATGAGCAAGGAATCCCTGGTCATGCGTCTGCTCTGCTCCGAGTCGCGAGTGGATGCCAGCCGCCTGCGGACCGGCCACCTGGTGGACACCGACTGGCACAAGCTGACCCACGGGGCCGACAAGCTTGCCAAGGCCCGGCTCTACATCGACGATACCCCGGCCATTCCGGTGCTGGAGATGCGGGCCAAGGCCCGGCGTCTCAAGGCGGAGAACGGCCTCGGCATGATCGTGGTGGACTATCTCCAGCTCATGCGCGGCTCCAGCCAGGAGTCACGCCAGCAGGAGATCTCGGAAATCTCCCGCTCCCTCAAGGCCCTGGCCAAGGAGCTGGAGGTGCCGGTGGTGGCGCTCTCCCAGCTCAACCGGAGCCTGGAAAGCCGCACCGACAAGCGCCCCATGATGAGCGACCTGCGGGAATCGGGGGCCATCGAGCAGGACGCCGACGTGATCATGTTCGTGTATCGCGACGCCGTCTACTGCGATGATTGCAAGAAGCGCGACGGCTCCTGCACCAAGGGGCACGAGAAGGACGCCGAGATCATCATCGGCAAGCAGCGTAACGGCCCCATAGGCTCCGTCAACCTGCTGTTCAACGGCGAATTCACCAAGTTCGAGAATCTGGAGAAGCATCATGACTACTAACATTCATCCGACCGCCACATAAGCCCCTCCGCCACCATTGCCGCTGGCGTGGAAATCGGCCCCAACGTCATCGTGGGGGACCACTCCTCCATCGGCGCCGGCACCAGGGTGATGGCCAACGCCGTCATCGGCCCCTGGACGCAGATCGGCGAGAACAACACTATCCACTACGGTGCCATCGTCGGCCACGATCCCCAGGACTTCGGCTACAAGGGGGAGGAGAGCTGGACCATCATCGGCAACGGCAACATGATTCGCGAGCACGTCACCATTCACCGGGGGAACCGTCCCGGCACCAAAACGGTGGTCGGCGACAACAATCTCTTGATGGTAAACTCCCACGTGGGGCACAACTGCGTGCTCGGCAACAACATCATCCTGGTCAACGGCGTGCTGCTGGCAGGCCACGTGGTGGTGGAGGACCGGGCCATCATCTCCGGCAACAGCGTTGTGCACCAGTTCTGCCGCATCGGTACCTTTGCCATGATGCGGGGGCTGTCCCGCACGTCCCGCGACGTGCCTCCCTTCTGCATCATGGACGACACCCATACGGTGAAGGCCCTGAACCTGGTGGGCCTCAAGCGCAACGGTTTCGACCAGTCCCGCGTCCGGGCGCTCAAAAATGCCTTCAAGCTCCTGTTCCTCTCGGGTCTCAACATGCAGAACGCCTTGGCAGAGGTGGAGCGCTCCCTCCACATCACCGACGATGTCCGCTACCTCATTGACTTCATCAAGTCGGCCAAGCGCGGCGTCTGTTTCGGTCGCGGCCTGATCGTGGATGTGGAGGATAAGGAGTAGCGTGCCGCCCGCTCTGCAGCCCGGCTCATCCTCCGGAACCGGCCGGCCCCGGTGGCCGGCCGTCAGTACCATTACGAATCGAGGAATCAATCATGACCACATACACTCCGCTCCGTGACGTTCCCGCCGCTGCCGGCTATGGCCCCGGCGATGTTTTCGTCCTCTTCGGCGAGCTGTTCGGCCGCGGCTACGCCAACGGCATCGTTGACGAGGCCCGGAAGGCCGGCATGACCATTGTCGGCGCCACGGTGGGCCGCCGCGACAACAACGGGCCGGTGCGCCCCCTTACTGCCGAAGAGTTGGCCGAAGCCGAGGCGAACCTGGGGGGAAAGATCATTAATGTCCCGCTGGAAGCCGGTTTCGATCTGGAGCCTGCCGGCGATGGGCTCACCCCGGTCGACCGGCTCAAGGGGGTGAAGCCCGAGACCGTAGCCACAACCGCCCTTGACATGGCCGCCATCGAAGAGTCGCGCCGGAAGGGGCTCGCCCGCTTCCGGAGCAACCTGGCCGAGTTCGCGCGGGAACTCGACGGGCTCGTCCCGGCGGGGGCCAATCTCCTGATCGTGCACACCATGGCCGGTGGCATTCCCCGCGCCCGGACCCTCATGCCGCTTCTCAACCGCGTGTTCAAGGGCCAGGGAGACCGCTTCCTCCCCTCGGAGCTCTTTTGGAACTCCGACGTGGGGCGGCTGTGCAGCCTGTCCTTCGACGAGGTGACCGCCGACACCTTCGGTGCCCTTGTGGATGCCACCGCTCCGCTGCGGGCGCGGGCGGAAGGCGCCGGCGCCAGGGTTTCCTACGCAGCCTACGGCTACCATGGCTGCGAGGTGCTCGTCGGCGGCGAGTACCGGTGGCAATCCTACACCCCCTATCTGCAGGGGTGGGCCAAGATCCGCCTTGAGGAATGGGCCTGCCGGGCCTGGCAGCAGGGTGTCAAGGCCACGGTCTACAATTCGCCGGAGATCCAGACGAATTCCAGCGCCCTGTTCCTCGGGGTGGAACTTTCCCTGTATCCGCTGCTGGACGCCCTTGCGCGGGAAGGTGGCTCCTCCGCGGCAGCCGGCATCCGCGCCGCCTGCCAGGCGCTGCTCAAGGAAGGGGAAACCATGGACGCCGTGCTGGCCCAGGCCGATGCCTACCTTGCTTCGCCGGTTCTGGCATCCTTCGGCAAGCTGGAAGAGTGGCCCCGCCATAACACGCCGGAGCAGGCCGCCCTGATGCTCACCGCGTCGGACGCGCTCATGGCCATGAACGCCGATCCCAGGAGCATCGTCTGCGCAGAGCTTTCCAAGTCGGTCTTCCAGGCGGTGGGGCGCCTCATGTTCGATCATTCCTGGGTGCCCCAGGCTCCGGTGCTGTGGCTGAACCATGACATCATCGCCCGCCGGCTCGTTGCCTGATTGTCTGAAGGGTACTCGGTACGCGAAAAAAGAGCCGCCCCATGGGGCGGCTCTTTTCGTATCCGGCTGCTTACTTGAAGGTCTCCGGGTTTTCAAAAAAACACGTGATATTTTGCGTCTAAATCAGGCTCGCCGCACGAACATATATTGGTGCGATATTGGTTTCGTCGCTAATTTACAGTGGGTTAGGCAGTGTGTTCGTGGTGATAAAGTGCTTGACAAGATAAGACCACTTACATTAAATGTGTCACATTTATCCACTAAACATCGTTTTGATGCAGTCCAGTGGCGGAGCGGATTTATGGCGAGCCAAGCCTGCGTGACGAACCCGGCTTGAGTCAGCATCTCGCCCGCTTTGTGTGCTATATTGTTAAAATTATTTGAGTTTTAGCTTTTTGGCCGTCTCCTGCAAAATCAACGTTGAAACTCTAAGGCCCAGTTTATAGACAGCGGATGGTAATCATCCTATCCATCCGGATAGATTTTCTATGACTAATCGATGGAGGAAACGTGAAAAGGTATGTACGGCTTGTTCTTTATGTAATTGCCTCTGTATTTATCCCAGCGTTTGCAGGCGCGGTTGATGTAGAAAAAGAGCTTTCCGCTGAGTTCAGAGAAACTAGTGATATTTTGGCGCGAACTGCGCAAAGGCTGAAGAAGTGAGAGGCAACCTCTGAAGAGGTTGCTAGATTTCGTGTCATTGCCGAAAGAGTCAGGGCATCCCATCTCATTCTCAAGGAGAGGTTCACAGCACGGCGAGAACATGCCATGTCTGTATCAGGTAAGGCAGTTGACCGACATGACGCGATGGCCGACAGATACGCTACGGAAGTGGAGCGGTATCTGTCCAAGATTGAAGCGGTACTGGAGGATGGAATTCTCACCGGTACAGAACTGGAGGAACTCAGGGATAGTCTCGATCGGATGGTGCACCAGAAAAAGCGCCCAATCTTTGGTGCACTTCCGTACAAGAATCTCAGCTACCCAGCGAGAGAACCGGGTTCGGCGTCGGCTAACCTGGTATGGGTACGATTCACAAATGCCCCT
This sequence comes from Geobacter anodireducens, assembly GCA_001628815.1. Classification (NCBI taxonomy): domain Bacteria; kingdom Pseudomonadati; phylum Thermodesulfobacteriota; class Desulfuromonadia; order Geobacterales; family Geobacteraceae; genus Geobacter; species Geobacter anodireducens. Next base: position 2,564,744 of record CP014963.1, on the reverse strand, counting down.
TCCTCTGCCGTGTGTTGGCCAACGCTCCCCAGATTACCATGTAAATGTTAGACATGCTTTCAATGCTGGTTAAAGGCTTTGTCAGAGATAGAGGGCTAGGAAATGCAGTATTTGCGGCACATAGCCTAGGGAACATGGTCCTTTCCACTGCAATACAGGAAGGGATGGATTATTACCGCTATCTCATGATTAATGCTGCCGTGGCCGCAGAGGCGTACACCCCCAAAACATCTTTTTATGAAGGGGCGAATGGGGCATATGACTCCAGTTCTGATTGGTATAAAAACACGAAGGCCCCCATGTTCCACCCCAGATGGCGCTACCCGCACGAAGATAATAACGAGGTAGGGTATAAACCATTCCTGTGGGCCTCGGAGTGGTACAAGCAGTTCCTGGCGCCAGACGTTCGAGCTGAATTGACTTGGCGAGACTATTTTAGCAGAGTCCGAGAGAACCCGGGCAATAAGACTTTCGTCTTCTTTGCGCCCACTGACGAAGCTTTTTTGCCTTTTGATTATGTTATTCCCTCTGTGGGCACACCTACGACGTATCCGCCAAATATTGATAATGTACCGGGGCTTGAGGATTTGAATTTCGAAATTTCCTGCTTTTATCCCGAGAAATTCGGACCTTATCCCTGGGCATTTCAGGAACTGACAAAAGGGCGGATGATTAATGACGGAATGAGCTATGGTGGTTGGGGATTCAACAAGGATGACGGGTATTACATTTCATGCATTGATTCGGTTGGGATCTGTGGCCTTATTCAGCCAACAGAAGCTAATGCACTTGATAAAAATGTCCTTAAAACAAAACCATTTTTTAAAAAAGATGCTGATAATGGGTTTTTGTATTCAGATCAGCTTGTAACACGTTTCATGCTTTCAATTGCAAAGCAAGAACAATTACTTGCCAATGAAATTCCTGCGCTCACCTTTGCTGCTGGGCATGATGGAGTAAGTGTTTTTGATAAGGGGACTTTGAAGAGAAACGTCAATATACAGAAAAAATATCTATTAGACCGTCTAAATGCACCGTGGGTGAGAAACACCCAATATTATATTTGAAAGCATAATGATCTCTACTATGTTGCCTATCCTTATGTCAGGCTAATATATGATGACTGGGTAAAAATACTAAACACTGGTGATTTGCAATGATTAAAAGGAACATAATTATTATATTGATTGTTATATCTGTGGCCTGGATATTTTGGAAAATATTGCCACCAGTCGCCAAGGTTAACCTGAAGGTAATAGATGAAACTGGATTGTCAGTACAAAATGCAAATATTGAACTCTGTTTTAAATACGGTTGCTTGACGGAAGAAGCTATCAAAGGAGTCACCGACAGTAACGGCAAATTTAGTTATATGGGTTGGTGTTCAGATGGGCATGTCGGTGGCGGAATTTCGAAGGCAGGCTATTATGGCAGCGCATTCGGGTACATGTTTTATCCGAGAAAAACAATTTATTTATCACCGTGGAATAAGGAAATAACAGTGGTTCTTAGGCCCATTGTTAAACCTGTCCCAATGTATGTTCGAAACAGAACGTTTGAATTTCCTGCCCTCAATAAAAATCTTGGTTTTGATCTTATGATGGCGGATTGGGTTCCACCTTATGGAGCAGGAGTCCATTGCGATTTGATTTTCCGTGTTGAGAGGATTTACAAGGATAGCGATAATTTTGATGCAACACTGACGATCACTTTTCCCAATAGGCATGATGGAATTCTGCTAATCAAAGACAATCATGGTGGTGATTTTAGTGTAGGCAGTCGGTTTCAGTTGCCACGTATTGCTCCAGAAGAAGGATACCAACCCAAAATAACGAAGCGGGTATCGTCAGGAATTTATGGGTCGAGAGCAGCTAAAGAGGATGACAATAACTATATATTTAGGGTGCGTTCTGAAACTGAAAATGGAAAGTTTAAGCGCGCTATGTACGGAAAAATATTGGGTGATATCAGATTTGGTCCAATAGGTGGGAATGGCGGATTCGAAATGCATTATTACCTCAATCCCGATTACACTCGTAACCTTGAATTTGATCCGAAAAGGAATCTCTTTTCCAACTTGCCGGAGGGAGAAGGGGTTGGACTGCCATAATTTTCAAGTACTTCCTGAACCTTGATTACACGAGAAACATGGAGTTTGATCACAAGCGTAACCTTTTTACTGGTCTGAAATATATTCGCTGCAATGACATCTCTAACAGGTCGTTGAAAATCGGCCCTATTTGAGATTGAAGAACTTTTAGTTCGATTTTTTTGAATCAGTTGAGCGCTTTATCGGGTTTCAGTCCGCCGTTTTGCTCTTTATCAACCTCATATGCTGCTGTTGTTGCCTGATTCGAGGGATGTTCCCCCTGTCAGGTGACACCAAGGCCCAGGTTTTTCATCCGAACCAGGTTGTAAGCCGCTGCGTGCAGGTCAAGTTGCATGGCGATTTTCTCGATTCCCCGGTACATCGTTTTGCGTAACCTGCCTACGGTCTTCATCCAGCCAAAGCCTTCTTCGATCCGTTTCCTGATCTTCTGGCTGATGGCGTAGTTCGGATGATTGGTGGTTCTACCGTCAATGGCCGACTTTCTGTTCGTGGTGTTCTGCGCCACGTGCGGTGTGATCCTGAGCCGGCGGAGTTCTCTGACGAAGGCTTCCGTGTCGTAGCCTTTGTCACCGCCAAGCGATATGCGGCGGGTGGTCCGGGGGAGACGCTGCACCATTGTCTTTGCCGCTTCGCGTTCGCCGGAACCGGATGCCATTGTTACCTTGGTCCTGACAATCAGGCCACTGCGGTTCTCCATCAGGGTGTGCCCCTGGTAGCAGAGCTTGGCTTCCTTGGTCTTTCCCTTGCGGTAGAGACGGGCATCGGGATCGGTAACAGAACCATGGGTTTCGTTGGTAAGCTTCTGCCCTTTGAAATCCACGGTCTCGTTTCTGCCTCCACCGCCAGCTGACGGTGGACCATCCTTGGGCTTGAAGCTCTTGATGGATGCCCAGGCTTCGATGAGGGTGCCATCAACCGTGAAGTGCTCGCGTGACAAAAGGCGCTTTCTTTCCGCCTGAGCCAGTATCCGTGACAGAAACTCGGCAGCAACCTCGGAACCGATCAACCGTTCGCTGTTCTTGGTAAAACTGGAATGGTCCCAGACCTTCTCATCCAGGCCCATACCAAGGAACCAGCGGAACAGGAAGTTGTAGTGGATCTGCTCCACCAGCTGCCGGTTGCTACGGATGGAGTAAAGAATCATCAGCAGTTGGGCTTTCAAGAGCTTCTCCGGCGGGATCGACGATCTGCCGGTTGTGGCATACATACTGTCAAAGAGCTTGTCCATCCCTGCCAGGGCTTCGTCAGCCATTTTACGAATGGCCCGCAAGGGGTGGTCCTTCGGGACAAAGGATTCAGGAGTCACATAGGTAAAAAGTGCTTCTGTGTTGCTGTCAAAACCGCGCATAACTTTCCTCAATAATTGCAAAGTGTTATGCGCGATAAACTACCATAAAACGGCTGTTTTCTCTATTTGAATTTCAACAGCCTGCTAAGTGGCCACTGTTAACAAATTAGACTACGTTTTGCGACGCATTTAAAAATTAAAATCAAACAACTAGCCAAATAGGGTAGTCAATAAAAAATAAGCACATTATCATCATCGTTATAGTCCTTGCGCTGTTGATGGCCCGATCTGTTCTTGCAGACTCCTTGGTTGCCGCACTAAAAGAGCCTAACAATTTCGATATGGAAAAAAAGTTCAAAAACTACAATAAGGATTGGCCTGCTGTCAGGGGATTTGAAAGAAACTGGCGGCATAGCGACCTTAAGGCTGTCGCATATCCTTTTATCTATAACTTGTTCGATACCATTGTCTCGTTAGGAGGACTGAAATAATGATCAGATTATCAGTATATGTGATGTCAGTTTTTTTTTGTCTTGCTGCTGGGTTGTTCACGAGCATTTGATTTTCCTGAAGCCAAAATATCTATAAAGGTTGTCGATGAAAAAGGGAATCCTATGGAGGCTGTAAATGCAGGCATTTCATTCGGAGAGCCGGACGGAAAAGGACAACAAAAAGTTGTGACAGAGAAGGGGATGACCGGACCCGATGGCATTTTCAGCGCATCAAGGAAAACAATCGTATGTTCGCCTAATGTACGACGATTGGGTCAAAGTAATGAATGGTGGTGAGCTGCAATGAAAATACGCTATTTTCTTAGTCTCCTCGTTGTTGTTTTTGTTGCTTGGGCATTGATTGCGAGGTTTGTACATGTAGCAAAGATATCGGTGAAGGTAGTTGATGAGGAAGAAAGGCCAATTGATGGTGCAAATATCGAATTATGTTTTTACGGCGGTTGCCTAACAAAAGATGCAACGAAGGGAACAACTGATAAAAATGGTTCTTTTAGCTCCTTAGGATCATCAAGTGATGGTGTCACAGGAGGAGTTGTAAAAAAGGCTGGATATTACAACAGTGTATTCCACCATGACTTTTTCATAAGAAGCATAGGAATTTGGCAACCTTGGAACAAGAATATCAAGATAGTGCTTCGTCCTATTGTCGAACCAGTGCCCATGTATGTACGAAATCGTACCTTTCAATTTCCTGCAATTAATAAAGATCTTGGTTTTGATCTTATGATGGCGGATTGGGTGCCACCTTATGGAGCAGGAGTCCATCGCGATTTGATTTTCCGTGTTGAGAGGATTTACAAGGATAGCGATAATTTTGATGCAACACTGACGATCACTTTTCCCAATAGGCATGATGGAATTCTGCTAATCAAAGACAATCGTGGTGGTGATTTTAGTGTAGGCAGTCGGTTTCAGTTGCCACGTATTGCTCCAGAAGAAGGATACCAACCCAAAATGACGAAGCGGGTATCGTCAGGAATTTATGGGTCGAGAGCGGCTAAAGAGGATAACAATAACTATATATTTAGGGTGCGTTCTGAAACTGAAAATGGAAAGTTCAAGCGTGCTATGTACGGAAAAATATTGGGTGATATCAGATTTGGTCCAGTAGGTGGGAATGGGGGGGTCGAAATGCATTATTATCTCAATCCCGATTACACTCGTAACCTTGAATTTGATCCGAAAAGGAATCTCTTTTCCAACTTGTCGGAGGGAGAAGGGGTTGGACTGCCGTAATCTGTCCAAATGGAGCAACCAATGAAAGAAAATACAATTCTAATCATCTTTATGATCCTTACGATTTTCCCTTCCGGGGCCGTTTTCGCCACCCACTTGGACAAAGTTTGGCTTTAATACGCTCAGCTCAGCATTTATTACAAATGCAGCGACCCTCGGAAACGGGATCGTTCTGATCGAAGGGGTTGGCAAAAGCAGCGGCCCCCTCTTCCTCGAGGTATACGATACTGAAAGTAAGGTAGTCTTCAGTACAGAGTTGAACCTGAGCATTGACGGCGTGGAGCAGATGTTCAGGCATAAGAACCTAATTCAATTTGCAAAAGGTGGCAATGGGCCTCTCCCTGAACACAACTCAAAATCAGGTGGAGAACCGGATCGCTTTGTTTTGCCGAGTGAGCAGCCAGCGAACTTCCCCGATTCCGAATGCAACGCGGACTCTAATCTTGTTGCTCTGCATGGGTACAACGTTGATGGTCAGGAGGCCAGGGGATTCCATGCCGAGATGTTCAAACGGTTGTACTGGTCAGGCTCAAAGTCAAGGTTTTGGGCCGTATCTTGGTATGGATGGGAAAGTCAGGGATATATGGGCCTTGGGGGAATCGCACGGGAAATTATCACATCAATGTTCAGCATGCTTTTAAAACAGCACCCACATTTGCCAATTTTATAAATTGGACAGTTAGCGGAGATGGAAGTGATACGGTTGTGGCAGCTCACAGCCTTGGAAATATGCTTGTTTCCAGTGCCATGAATGATTGGAAAGCCAACATCAGTAAATACTTCTTGGTTAATGCGGCAGTAGCCCTTGAAGCGTATGGCGATACAGAGAAAGATCCAAATATGGTCCATCTTGACTGGAGCAATTACAATGAAAGGCTTTGGGCCTCAGAATGGCACACGAAATTTACGACACCAGATGGGCGATCAAAGCTAACATGGCGTAATCGCTTTACAGATATTCCAAAGGATAGGCTTTACAATTATTACTCTTCAGGCGATCAGGTATTTAGAATACATCCAAATCAAGAAAATTTGTTTGGAGCGCCTGATTTGCCTGGCTTAGAAGATATCAATAGCGGAAAGGTGCTTAATATTTTGTATGTTGGCACATATTCGTGGTCACTTCAGGAAAAGCTGAAAGGGCGTATGGCAGTCGAAGGATATACCGGCAGTACCTACGGAGGCTGGGGATTTAACTTGAATGATTATTCAGAACCAGCTTCGTTTGGAAAGCCTATTTCATCTCTCCTGGCAAATAATATTCCTGAAAATGAATTAAAAACAAAACCATTTTTCAATATCAAGCAGAGTGACAGCTCCTTAATCAATGAATTAACTGGCAGTGATTATGCGACAATAAATCGCGACAGGCTCTTGGCGGAAGCTATACCGGCAAGAACGGGCGCGGCAGGAAGGAATCCAATAAAGATGCTTGGGGATATACGCCATAATTTTGATATGCAGATGGATTTCATCAAAAGAGTAGGAGACGGTATTGTTTGGCCAAGACGAGATATTGAATATAATGATGTTTGGCTTCATAGCGATATAATAGATATATCATATCTATATATTTACTCTTTGTTCGATGCCTTCGTAACCAATGGAGGCTTTAAATGATCAAGTATTGTTTGATGTTTGTTATTATTATATTTATTAGTGGTTGTATATTGAGTAATCAATATATAAATGTAGGGAAAATAACAGTTAAAGTAGTTGATGAACAAGAAAAACCTATCAATGCTGCAACAGTAACTATTGCTTCGTTTACTGGAGTCGGAAGTAATAGAGAAAAATCAGTTAGTGGATATACTGATGATAATGGGAATTATTCTGCTACTCTGAGTGGTACTAATCAATATTCTTTAACTGCAGCTAAGGACAATTATTATGTTAATGGGTTGGGTTATACCTTTAAGGATGTAAAATTCAAGTTTTGGCAGCCTTGGAATCCACAAGTCAAGATTGTACTGTATAAAATTGGCAATCTTGTTCCTGTGTATGCACGAAACACAAAATTCTCTCCGATTGAAATACCGGCGATTGGGAAGAAAATAGGTTTTGATCTTATCAAATTTGATTGGGTGCCTCCTTATGGAGGTGGAACTCATTCAGATATGATCTTTAAACTTGAGAAGCAATACCTTGGTTGGGACAATTATAAGAGTAAATTGACTATTTCATTTGCCAATAAATTTGATGGAATACAACTGGTAAAGCAAAAGCTCAGAATTGGCACTGGACTTAAATTAGGTCGTTTAGCTCCTGAAGAAGGATATGTAAGCGAATTGACACATTTTAATAATGCTGCGCCTATAAATGTATACAAAAATAGTTTTGACAAAGATAATAATTATTATTTCCGCATTCGTTCAGATGTGAAGAATGGCAATCTAGTAAGGGCCATGTATGGGAAAATATATGGAGATATTACATTTGAACCAAAAGGCAATAAAACTGCAGAAATCAGCTTTAAATATTTCTTGAATCCTGATTACACCAGAAACATGGAGTTTGATCACAAGCGTAACCTTTTTACTGGTCTGAGTGATATTGAAAGAAATTCGTTGCAATGACATGACTCAGTGACCTATTTACATAAATGCGACTAGATAATGCTATATACCTAGATAAATTACTAGCAGAGTGTACAGAGACAGTAATCACCTGACAGTCCGTCCTTGAATGGGTTTCAGATTTACGCTGCCAGATTCGAGTTCTCAGTATCCGATTCTTCGTCCATTGGCAAGCCTTCTATGAAGGCGGTGTACGGCGTTCTGCCGTTCATGTTGCGTCCCTGGTGCGGGCGTTCATGGTTGTAGTGCCGGAAATAGTCGTCCAGATCGGCCTGCATCTCCTCGATAGATTCGTACCACTTGGTGCGTCCCATGACCCTGAAATGCTCGTCCAGCAGGGTCTTGTGAAGCCGTTCGACGAACCCGTTGCTCTGGGGCCGCCGGACCTTGGTGGTACGATGCTCGATCTCTTCAAGCTGCAGGAACAGCTCGTAGGGATGGTTGTCCGGCCTGCCACAGAATTCCCGGCCGTTGTCGCTCAGGATGGTGTTGATCCTGGCGTTGTGCTCCTCAAAGAACGGTAGCACGTCTTCGTTGAGAACATGCACGGCGGTTAGGGGCAGCTTGTTAGTGTAGAGCCTGCCCCAGGCATAGCGGGAATAGCAGTCGATCACCGACTGCAGGTAGATCTTGCCGACGCCCTTGAGAGTGCCGACAAAGAAGGTGTCCACGGCCACCAGATCGCCGGTATGTTTCGTCTCGATATGCCGCTCTCGGAACTCCGGGCTGAAACGCTCCAAGAGCCGAATCTGTTCGTCGGAAAGTTCGAAAGATTGTTCTCTGACACTCTTTTCGAGCCGGAGCATACGTTCCTGCTTCGTCAACAGGCTGTGCCGACTCCAGACACCCCGCACGCCGCCAGAACTGACCTGAATCCCTTTCAGGGACAGTTCCTGAGAAACCCGTAACGGCCCATGACCGGGGTGGTTCAGGCAGTGCTCCAGAATCGCTGTTTCCACTGCCTCATCGACCCGGTTAGGATGCGGTCCCTTGGCACCGGGCAGGCGGTCGAGCAAACCGACGGCACCATAGGTCTGATAGTTGCGCCGGATCTCGTAGAACTGCTGCCGTGAATAGCCCATGACCTTGCATGCCTTGCTGACGTTGGCAAGTTCTCCGGCAAGGTCTAGCAAACTGAGCTTTCTTCGTGCTACTTTCTCTGCGGTGGTCATACCGTTCCTCCTTGATGGAAAGATGTTGTCTGAGCAACTTCATCTTTAATCCATTCAAGGGCGGTATGGCCACCCCTTATAAACGGCCAAGTGTCTGGTGATTACCAGCACTACACACAATGTGCAAACGAGCAGAACTTTCGTCACGGTGATGCATACCGCCAGCGACAGCTATGTCGGCAGCACCGCTGTGACCTGGAGCGGGACTACCAGCAAGTGGTCCGGGGTTGTAGCCGTCTCTCTTCAGCCGTAGGATAGTCATACCTTGAAAAAAGTATAACTTGTTGATATTCTTGATATTAATAGCAGTTATTGTGTGGTAAAAACGCCGAAAATTCGATGTGACCCCACAAAACACGGTGATTTTATGCAACCAAAATCAGGAGGGAGTGAACGCCGATCCCAGGAGCATCGTCTGCGCAGAGCTTTCCAAGTCGGTCTTCCAGGCGGTGGGGCGCCTCATGTTCGATCATTCCTGGGTGCCCCAGGCTCCGGTGCTGTGGCTCAATCACGACGTGATTGCACGGAGCTTGCCGCCTGATCGCGACCTTTTTCGTCATCGGACGACGGAAAAGGTCACCGCACGGTCGTTTCGATTCGTCGCGCGCTCTCTTTAATGGTGGGTTTCAAAAGGGGAACAGTAGCGTTACTTGGGTGGTATGCGGTTTGCATTACACATGCAAACCGCATATTGTTGATACACGACAATACTAAACCATCCGCGAGGGTGGGACGGAAAGCCCACAGGGTCTCTCTGAGACAGCCGGGATGCCGAAATGTCAGCACGACGACGTTCGGCCCCGGCTTGTTCTTTATCCGGTGCCGGAAGGAGACGAGCAATGGGAGTTTTTCGGGAGTATTGTCGCAGATGGGGCACGGCCGTTGGTGCGGCCGTACTGTTCGTTGTGGCTGTTGCGGCGACGCCGGTACTGGCGGACTCGATTCCCGCCTACCTCGCATCGGCCGCCGGCATGATTCATCGGCCATCGTTTCTTCCCCTCCCGCCTCACCCGTCTCCCGATCTGATGCCACCTTTTTCAGCATATCAGCCAGCCCCGCCGGCGATGTGACGCTCAACTGCGGCGGCGTTCCCATCGAAATCGGCTACGCTGACCTGGCACCCCATGACGAAATCCGCGAGCAGAGCCAGCGGATTTCCCGGCAGTTGGACCCGCTCATCAACGGGTTCTCCGTCAAGGTAACCTTCCTCTTTTAACCCATTCTCCCGTTCTGGTGCCCCCTCGTCCTACCCTCCTGGGAGAGGGGGCTTTTTTATTCCCCGAATCCGTGATGCCGGGAAGCCCGGCGCATTCAACAATAAAAAAAGGCCGTCCCCTTCGGACGGCCCATGGGTGGCGTGCGATAGCGATCCGCTAGCGCACCAGTTTCGACAGTTTCTTGAACTCATCGGTGCCGGCCACGCGGAGGAGCTGGAACAGGGCCGTTTCAGTGGATGTGATGACCGCGCCGGCGTCCCGCGCCACTTCCATGCCCACGAACCAGTTTTCCTTGCGGCGGCTCATGATGGCATCCCGCACCAGGTGGACGTGGTAGCCCCGCTCCAGGAGCTCGATAACCGTCTGGAGCACGCAGACATGGGTTTCCATGCCGGTGATGATGACCTGCTTGCGTCCCAGTGCCGCGAGACGGTTCAGGAACGCTTCGTCGCCGCAGCAACTGAAGGTCATCTTCTCGCAGGCGTCTCCCTCGATCTTCTCCTTCAGGACCGGAAGGGTGCAGCCGAGGCCTTTCGCATACTGTTCAGTGGCAACCACCGGCATGCCGAGCTCCTGGGCGCCTCCAGCAGAATGCCGGTATTCTTCGTGAGGCGTTCCAGAACCTCCGGGTCCATGGCCGCGCAGAGCTTTTCCTGCACGTCGATGACCACGAGCACTGCCTGCTGCCGGTCGAGGAAGAATTTCTCCATAATTTTCATCAGATGCTTCCTCCTTTCAGTCTTTTCTCAGTTCGATCCCCAGCTCCTGGATCTTCTTGCGCAGCGTATTGCGGTTGATGCCGAGGATCTCCGCCCCTTTCACCTGGTTGCCCCGGGTCTTTTCCAGGACGAAGCGGATGAGGGGGCGCTCGACCTGCTTGAGGACAAGGTTGTAGATATCCCCGCTCTCCATTTTGTCCAGCTTGGTAAGGCTCGCCCGCAGCTTCATGTCCACCAGTGCCTCCAGGGAGAGATCGTCCGCCGCGGGTGCTTCGCCTGCTGCCTGGCGGGAACACAACCCCGGGAAGTCGGAGGTGATGAGGAGCGGATCCGACGAGAGGATCACCGCCCGCTTGATGGTGTTCTCCAATTCCCGCACATTGCCCGGCCAGTTGTGGGTGGTGAGGAGCGCCATGGCTTCGGGGGAGCATTTCTTTGATGAAACCTCCAGTTCCGCGCAGGCGTTCTGGAGGAAATACGCCACCAGGAGGGGCACGTCTTCCTTTCGCTCCCTCAGCGGCACCAGTTGGATCGGCACCACGTTGAGCCGGTAGAAGAGGTCCTCCCGGAACTGCTTCTTGCGGACCAGTTCCTCCAGGTTCTGGTTGGTGGCCGCCACGATCCGCACGTCCACTGCGATGTTCTGGCTGCCGCCGGTGCGGGTCACTTCCTTCTCCTGGAGCACCCGCAGGATCTTGGCCTGGAGGTCGAGGGGCATGTCGCCGATCTCGTCAAGAAAGATGGTGCCGCCGTTGGCCTGCTCGAACTTGCCCAGCTTGCGCTCGACCGCGCCGGTGAACGCCCCCTTTTCGAAACCGAAGAGTTCGCTTTCCAGCAGCTCTTTGGGAATGGCGGCGCAGTTGAGGGCGATGAACGGCTTGCCGATTCGCTTGGAGTTGAAGTGGATGGCCCGGGCGATGAGCTCCTTGCCGGTTCCCGACTCCCCCTGGACGAGAACGGTCACGTCGCTGGGGGCAACCTTGCCGATGGTCTTGTAGACCTCCCGCATGGCAGGAGAATTGCCGATGACGGTTTTCTCCAGGTGGTAGCGCTCTTTCAGCTCTTCCCGCAGAATGGTCATCTGGGAGGTGATCTCCCGGGCCTTGTTCACCTTTTCGATGATGGCATCGATCACGTCCAGGTCAAAGGGCTTGGTTATGTAGTCGTAGGCCCCCCGCTTCATGGCTTCCACGGCGTTTTTCATGCTCGCCTCGGCGGTCATGATCACCATGAGGAGATCGTGCTTGAGCTCCCGCACCTTGTCGAGCAGTTCCAGCCCGGTGAACCCGGGCATCTTGATGTCCAGGATGGCCAGGTCGTACTCGTTGGACTGGACCAGGCGCAAAGCTTCCTCCCCGTCGCGGGCGAGGTCCACGGTGAATCCCTTTTTGCGCAGGGCCTTCGAGAGGACCCAGCGCATGCTCTCTTCGTCGTCGGCAACCAATATGCGGTTCAGTACCATTGCAGACCTCGAACTGTGGATATGGGGGTGAACATGCAAGGGAACGTTCCCGGCTACTGAATCAGAGGGAGCATCACCGTGAAGGTGGTGCCCTTGCCGGGGGCCGATTCCACCTTGATCATCCCCCGATGCTCAGTCACGATTTTCTGGCAGATGGCCAGCCCCAGACCCGTTCCCTTGGCTTTGGTGGTGAAAAAGGGGGTGAAGAGCTGTCCAAGTCGCTCCGGCGGGATGCCGGGGCCGTTGTCGGCCACGTCGATGGCCACCATCCGCGAACGCCGCTCACCCTTCTGGGTCATGGAGTAGTCGGATATCACCCGGCTGGCGACCCGGACGCAACCGTCGTCACCCACGGCTTCGACCGCATTCCTCACGAGGTTCAGGAAGAGCTGGGTCAGCATTCCCTCGTCGGCAAGTATGGGCGGGATGCTGGGATCGAACTGCTGCTGGAAGGCGACGTTCTTCCCTTCGGTCGAGCGCTTCTGGAGCGTGAGGATGTCGCCGATGACCTTGTGGAGGTTCACCTTGCCCAGTTGCAGCCCCCGGGGCGAGGCAAGGGCCAGCAGTTCCTCGACGATCCGATTGACCCGCTCCACCTCCTTGAGCATGATCCGGACGTTGTCGCGCAGCTCGCTGTCGGCGGGCAGCTCCAGCTCCAGGAGCTGGGCCGCTCCCTTGATGCCCCCCAGGGGGTTTTTGATCTCGTGGGCCAGCCCCGCTGCCAGGGTCCCCAGGGTTGAGAGCCGGTCGGCGTTGCGGACGGCATTTTCCAGTTCCCGAATGCTGGTGATGTCGCGCACCACCAGGATAGTCCCGATGGTTTCGCCATGGGGGAGCATGAGGGGGAAGGTGGTTGCCGAAACCGGCGTCAGTTGCTTCAGTTTCCGGATGACGATGTTTTCGTGGTCGGATATGGTCATGCCGCTGGCAGCGGTCTTGCCGACCATTTCCCGCAGTACCGACTCCCGATGGAAGACCAGGTCAAAGCGATGTCCCAGGGCCTGCCGTCGCGAAATGCCGGTGATCTCCTCCGCAGCGGGGTTCATGAGGGCGATCCGTCCGTCCAGGTCGATGACGATGACGCCGTCGCCGACACTGTCGATCACGGTGCCAATGAATTCCTCTTTCTTTTCTTCGGGGGTCATGGCGCCTCCGCGGCCGTGAAAAAGCGGCTCACCGCCTCCATCAGGGCGCCATTGCCCTCAATCTCGTTGATTTCCTTCCGGAACTGCGCCGCACCGGGGAGTCCGTGGGAGTACCAGCCCAGGTGCTTGCGCATCTCCCGCGCGGCTACCCGTTCGCCGGCCATTTCCATGAACAGGGCCAGATGCCTCCAGGCCACTGCCAATCGTTCGGCCGGGGAGGCGACCGACGGCTCGCGGCCGGCCATCAGGTCCAGGGCCTGCCTGAAGATCCACGGATTTCCCAATGCGCCGCGGGCGATCATGATCCCGTCGCAGCCGGTCCGGTCGAGCATGGCGGCCACGTCGGCCGCGCTGAACAGGTCGCCGCTGCCGATGACCGGTATGGCGACGGCCCGCTTCAGTTCGGCGAGCTTCGTCCAGTCGGCCGTGCCTTCGAACATCTGCGCCCTGCTCCGGGGATGGAGCGTAACGGCATCGCATCCCTCCTCCTCGGCAATCCGGGCTATCTGGAGAAAATTGGCGTCTTCGCAGCTCCACCCGCTCCTGATCTTCACGGTCAGCGGCAGCCGCGTGGCCCGCCGGACGGCCCTGACAAGGGCCCGCACCTTGTCCGGCTCTCGCATGAGGGCGCTCCCGGCGCCGGTCCCCACCACCTTCTTCACGGGGCATCCCATGTTGATGTCGATGAGGTCCCCGTATTCCTCCACCATGGCCGCCACCCGGCCCATGACGTCCGGATCGTCGCCGAAAAGCTGGATGCCGAGGGGGCGATCTTCAGGCACGCTCCGCAGGAGCTCGAAGCTCTTTTTGCCTTCCCGGACGAGTCCGTTCACACTCACCATCTCGGTGAAGCAAAGACCTGCCCCCTGCTCGCGGGCCAGAAGGCGGAAGGGAAGGTTGGTTATCCCGGCCATGGGGGCGAGGATGAGGTTGTTTCCCAGGGTCAGGGAGCCTATGGCAAGAGAACGGATCATGTGTTGACGGTTGTGTGAGCCTGTTGCTTAAAATTTAGGCATGGTAGCATGGGGCAGGAAAAACGCAAGCATTTTTTTGGTGTTGCGCCGGCGCCGCCGAGGGGGCAGCCCTCCGGCGTGATTGACTTTTAAGGGGGTGAGGGGTACCCTGCGACGGGAATGAGATCGCTCAACAGCGCCCAGGGAGCGGAAGATGGAAATTTTCGGCGGCATGATGGTTATGATGGCGATTCTCGGCCTGTTCGTGGTGGCCGTCTGGCTGGTGCTCCCCTTTGCGGTCTTTGCGGTCAAGGCGAAGATGGAACGGGCGCTGGATCTTCTCGAGTCGGTGGAGCAGCGCCTCGGCCGCGTGGAAGAACGTCTTGCGCGGCTGGAAGAAGCGCGTGGCGCCCGCGAGCCGGCGAGTGCCACCCCTGCCGCCCCGCCGGAGGAGACTGGGCAGGAATCCGTCCGCCCCTGATCGCTGCCTCACATCTTCTGCTCACGCCATTTGAATGCCCCTCCACAGCCCCGCCGCGCCTGCGGCACCACCCGGGCAGCCCTGCCATATCCGTCGTAACATCCGGGCACTCCCTGTTACGAGTGGCCCCTGGCCGTTGCCCGCCGCGGTTCTCCTTACCGCTCCTTTAGGCGACCTCCCAGAGCGCCCCGGGCGTGGTGCCGCCGCCCCTGCCCATCACCCGCTTGACGTACCTGCCGAAGCACTCGACCACGGCCGGATCGAACTGGCTGCCGGCGCCGGCGCGAAGCTCTTCCAGGGCTTCCGGGAGGGTGCAGGCTTGTTTATAGGGCCGCTCCGACACCATGGCGTCGAAGGAGTCAGCCACCGCTACGATGCGCGCCCCCAGGGGGATGTGGTCGCCGGTGAGCCCCTCGGGATAGCCCGAGCCGTCCAGCCGCTCGTGGTGGTAGAGGATAATGGGAAGCACTTCCTTTAACTGGTCAATGGGAGCCAGGATGGCAACCCCCTTTTCCGGGTGAAGCCTCATGGGGGGGAATTCGTCCTCCGAGAGGAGCGCCGGCTTCTCCAGAAGCGCCTCGATGACACCGATCTTGCCGATATCGTGCAGCAGCCCCCCGAGCCGGATCCGTTCCACGTCCTGTTCCGAAAGACCCATCTCCTTGGCGATGCGGGTCGAGATGTGCATGACCCGTTCCGAGTGCCCCTTGGTCCAGGGGCTCTTGGCATCGATGGCATTGGCCAGGCTGGACACGGTGTTGAAGAACAGGCTCCGCATGTCTTCGTAAAGCCGGGCGTTTTCCAGTGCCACCGCCATCTGGGATGCGATCTTCTCGATGGTGAACGTTTCGCCCCGGGCGAACGTGCCGGGTTCCGTGTCGCCCAACAGCAGCACCCCCTTGACCTGGTCGCGCGACATGAGGGGAATGGCCAGGAGCGACCGGATACCGGCGGTCAGGAGGGTCCGGGAGACGGTGCCGGGCTTCCTGGCGTCGGCCAGGTCGGCGATGCTCGCGCTGCGGCCGGTGCGGAAGGCGGTCCAGGCGGTACAGCCCGCCAGCGAAAGGGGCGCGCCGGGGCGGAGGGGGGCGGGGATTTCAAGTCCCGAGGCATGGGACGACATGACCGTGAGCCCCCCTCCTTCAGCCTGGAGGATCGCCACGAGCTCGCAGCCGGTGATCCGCTCCACCTGTGTCATGGCCGTCTCCATGATCCTCTCCCGCGAGAGGGAGGAGGAGATGGCCTTGTTGATTTCGTCGATGGTGAGGATCACGTCGATGCGCCCCGCCAGGTCCAGGGCCATGTCCAGGGACTCGTCAAAGAGCTGCATGTGGGAAACCACCAGTGCCGCGTGGGAAACCAGATCGCGGATGATGGCGGTTTCAGCGGCGGAAAAGGGAGGGAGCTCGCGGGTGCGGGCCATGACCACGGCACCGATGACCTGGGTCCTGACCACCATGGGGACCGCCAGCACGCAGAGGTTGCGGAGGAGTTTCCGGAGCTTCGGGGTGAGCAGGTCCGAGGAGCCGGGGTCCGTGAGCATCAGGTGCTGCCGTTTGCGAAGCATGCCTTTCAGGAGAGGGATCTTGTCCGGCGCCAGCGGCATCTCGCGAAACACGGGAACGAAACGGGCCGGGAGCCCCGTGCTGCGGGCCGGGGCGAAATCCCTCCGTTCGCGGTCAAAGAAATAGACGGCGATCCATCGGGTTTTGACGAGCTTGCGCAGGAGGCGGGAGAGAGCTTTGATTACCTCGTCCACGTCGGCAAGACCGCTCAAACGCTCGCTTCCCTCCAAGAGTTCGGTGTAGGTGCCGGTCATGGCGTCCTCCCCATCCACACTTGTATCATAAAATCGCCATATGTCTTGCCAACGATGGGGTTTTTTTGTATTACTATCCCCCTGTACCGAGCCGAGCGGACTGCTCGGCACAGTCGACAGCATTAGGTGGGAGGAATGGATTCATGGGTCTATTGACGGGCAAGAAGGCGATCGTATTCGGCATCGCCAACGAGAAAAGCATCGCGTGGGCCATTGCGCAGGCGTTCCGGCGGGAAGGCGCCGACCTGGCGGTCACCTATGCCAACGAAACCCTGGCCAAGCGGGTGATTCCGCTCGCCGAAAGCGTCGGGGCGAGCCTTGTTCTTCCCTGCGATGTTCGCGATGACGATGACATCAAGGCGGTCTTCGCCCGGGTCGAGCGTTCGTGGGGAGGGCTCGACACCCTTGTTCATTCGGTGGCTTTTGCCAACAAGGACGAACTGAAGGGGTCCTTTCTCAACACCAGCCGGGAAGGCTTTTCCCTCGCCATGGACATCAGCGCCTATTCTCTCGTCGCCCTGGCCAAGGGAGCCCATCCCCTCCTGAAAGAGCGGCAGGGGAGCATCATCACGCTTTCCTACTATGGCGGACAGAAGGTGTTCCCGAACTATAACGTCATGGGGGTCGCCAAGGCGGCCCTGGAGATGAGCGTCAGGTACCTTGCCGAGGCCGTCGGTCCCGATGGCATCCGGGTCAACGCCATCTCTGCCGGTCCCCTGAAAACCCTCGCCGCAGCGGGGGTGGGCGGCTTCAACCAGATCGCCGGCCACGTGGCCGAAAAAGCGCCCCTCCGCCGCAATATCAGCCAGGACGAGGTGGCCGGAGCGGCCCTCTATCTGGCCAGCGATCTGTCGAGCGGAGTGACCGGGGAAGTGCACTTCGTCGACAGCGGGTATAATATCATAGGGCTTTGACCAACGGGGCCGCTGCCGGCCAAGGAGTTTTCAATCAAACATCTGCACGGCAACCTCATGGGGCTCAAGCCGAGCCAGGTGGCGGCCCTTGAACGGCTCTACCGGCGCAAGGTACCGCCCGACGAACTGATCACCCCAGAACTGGCGGCCCGGATGGTGGACATCACCCGGGACATCCGCCGGCGGGTGGGAATTCTCGTCAACCGCCACGGCTCAGTCGAGTATGTCATTATCGGCGATGAACGGGAGCTCTTCATCCCCGACCTGTCCGACTATCCCCTGGGCCGGCGGCTCCTGCGGGGGCTCCGCTACATCCACACTCACCTGAGAGGCGGTTCCTTTTCCGAGGACGACCTCACCGACCTGGCGCTCCTGCGCTTCGACCTCATGGCGGTCATCCAGGTCCACGATGACGACCGCCGGCTCGCCATCCAGACCGCGTCGCTCAATCCCTCCGATGACAGTGCCCATCCCTACCGCGTGGAGGCAGCCGAGCCATTGGCCGCCCACCGGATGGATTTCGGCGCCTTCATTTCGACCCTCGAGCGTTCTCTGGAAAAGGCCGTTGCCACCGAGTCCCGGGAAGTCGCTGCTGGTCAGGAGCGGGCCATCCTCATCTCGGTCACGAAGCAGCCCCGGGAGGAGGCCGAGGATTCCATGGACGAGCTTCGGGAATTGGCCCGCACCGCCGGCGTGGCAGTTCTCGATGCCGTGATCCAGCGTCCCCGCCAGTTCAATCCCCGCTACCTGATGGGGGAGGGCAAGACGCGGGAGGTCCTGATTCGGGCGCTCCAGCTCGGGGCGACGCTTCTCATCTTCGATCAGGAGCTCTCCCCGGCCCAGGTCCGTTCCATCTCGGCCCTGACCGAACTCAAGGTCATAGACCGGAGCCAGCTCATTCTCGACATATTCGCCCGCCGGGCCACGAGCCTCGACGGCAAAGTCCAGGTGGAGCTTGCCCAGCTCAAGTATATCCTGCCGCGCCTCACGGGGCGGGGGGTGCAGATGTCGCGCCTGATGGGGGGGATCGGCGGCCGGGGGCCCGGCGAGACCAAGCTGGAGATCGACCGCCGCCGCATCAGGGACCGCATCGCCAAGCTGGAGCGGGAGCTGGAGGAGCTTTCCCGGGGTCGCCAGCAGCGGCGCCAGAAGCGGGTGCGGGCCGGCCTTCCCATCGTTTCCATCGTGGGTTACACCAATGCGGGGAAGTCGACCCTGCTCAACGCCCTGACCAAGAGCGACGTCTTTACCGAAAACCTCCTTTTCGCCACCCTCGATACCTCAACCCGCAGGCTCCGTTTCCCCCGGGAGCGCGAGGTCATCATCACCGATACGGTCGGCTTCATCCGCTCCCTGCCCGCGTCTTTGCTGGGGGCATTCAAGGCGACCCTGGAAGAGCTCCAGGACGCGGATCTCCTCCTTCACCTGGTGGACTGCTCCAATCCCCGCATGGAGGAGCAGATCGGACAGGTGGGAAAGATCCTTGAAGAGCTTAAGCTCGGCGACAAACCGCGCCTGGTGGTGTTCAACAAGGGAGACCTGGTGCCCGAGCTGAAGCGGAAGAGTCCCCTGGCATTCATGAAAATCCGCCAGTTGGCCCGCCGCCATGGGGCCATCACCATCAGCGCCGTGGACCGTTCGAGCCTTGAACCGCTCCTGCTGGAGATGGAGCGGCGTTTCTGGCCCGACGAGGCAGGGCCGGATGCGCCGCCCGACCTCTCCTGAGCCGAAACGCCTGTCCCTTCAACCGGTTATCACCCAAAAACCTCCTAATCTTGACAGGTTGGTGAAATACGACTATACTGCCGCATCCGGCATGGCCCGGACTTCCCACATTATTCCCTCGCGAAAGTGCGCGGAAGGGCTCCCATGAATCGATCTTTTTTCCTGCTGGCCATAGTCCTGCTGTTCACACCCATTGCCCAGGCATCCGATTTCCACGCGAACCCCCTTCGGGAGTTGGCCTCCCTGGGGAACGGTTCGTTGCAGGCCGATCTGTCGGGAGTGTTGCCCCGCGTGGGAGCGGCGCGGTCCAAGGCTGCCCCCCTTGCCGAGGGGCGCCGGGCGAATCCGCTGGAGCCGGCCATGGGAGAGCTCATCGTCGTGGAGGACGAGGCATCCCCGGTCGATGACTTCGAACTGCAGCTCCCCGGCCAGGACCTCCCCGAGTCGGACATCCCGCTTGCCCTTAACGGCAAGGTAGAGTACTTCATTACCTATTTCCAGACCTCCGGCCGCAAGTCCTTTTCCCGCTGGCTTTCCCGCTCCGAACGATACATCCCCATGATGCGCGAGGTTCTCAGGAAGGAAGGGCTTCCCGAGGACCTGGTCTACCTGGCCATGATCGAGAGCGGCTTCACCCCCCACGCCGTCTCCGTGGCGAGCGCCGTGGGGCCCTGGCAGTTCATCTCGGGCACGGGCAAGCGCTATGACCTGAGGATCGACCAGTGGATCGACGAACGGCGCGACCCCCTCAAGTCGACCGTGGCCGCCGCCATGTACCTGAAGGAGCTTTACTCCCTCTTCAACCAGGACTGGTATCTGGCCGCGGCAGGCTATAACGCCGGCGAAAACAAGATCCTGCGCGCCATCGACAAATACAACACGCGGGACTTCTGGGAGATATCCAAGGGGTCGTACCTCAAGCGGGAGACCAAGGATTACGTGCCCAAGCTCCTGGCCGCCGCCATCATCGCAAAGGAGCCGGCCCGCTACGGTTTCGCCGATGTGGCGTATCTTCCCCCCGTCGAATTCGACTCCGTTGCCATCCCTTCGCGCACCGACCTGGACCTGGTGGCCAAGCTCTGCGAGGTGGACGTCAAGACCATCAAGGATCTGAATCCGGAACTGCGCCGCTGGTGCACCCCCCCCGACTATCCCGACTACGAGCTCAAAATCCCCAAGGGAAAGCGAAAATCCTTTGATGAGGCGTACGCCCAGATTCCCCCTGACCAGCGCTACATCGAGCGGATCGTGTACAGCCGCTACCGGGTGAAGAAAAGGGATACCCTGCAGGCGATCGCGCGGCGCTACGGCACCAGCGCCGGGGCTCTGGCCGAGGTGAACAAGCTGAAGCCGACCTCGAATATCCGGGGCCGCACCCTGCTGGTGCCGGTGCCGGCAGCACCGGAGGATACTGCGGAAAGGGCCGTTGCCAAGCGTCGCCGCAGAAGGACCAGTCCCGCGAATTCAACAAGTACTACACGGTCAAAAGGGGCGACACCGTGGCCTCACTGTCGAAGAAATTCAATATTTCCCAACGGATTCTGGCCGCGTGGAACAACTTGAAGGGCAAAATGGCCCTTCACCCCGGCAAGCGGATCATCGTCGCCAAGTATGTGGAGAAAAAAGGGGCGATGGTGCCGGTAGACGGCGGAGAGAACAGCTAATACTCGCCATCCCTCACTGCACACACGAATGAAAGGACTTCATCTGCAATGTACAACTTCCTGATTTCCGGCGCGATCGCCCTTATCGCCATTGTCGTCGTCATCCTCGCCGCCGGCACTTCGGCCTGGTGGTGGGCCATCCTGGTGGGGCTGGCACTGTTCGGCGGCTCATTCCTCCTCATCTCTCGCGTGGTCATGAAAAAGGTTCTGGCCCTCATGGAGAGCGCATCCCGGGATATCCAGGCCCAGCGGGTGGAAAAAGCGATCCGCGACCTGAAAGAGGGCCTCCGCTACTCCCGCTGGCAGATTTACGTGGAGGGGCAGATCAACGCCCAGATCGGCATCATCTACTACCTGAAACGGGATTTCTCCGGCGCGTTCCCCTATCTTGAGAAGGCCTTCACCAAAAACTGGGTTGCCATGGCCATGCTCGCCATCACCTACATGAAGCGGAACAAGCGGGACAAAATGAAGGAGACCTTTGAGAAGGCGGTCCAGTGGAGCCCCAAGGAGTCGCTGCTCTGGAGCGTATATGCCTACTGCTGGACCGAATGCGAGGACATGGGACAGGCCAGGGAAGTCCTGGAGCGGGGCCTCAAGAAGATCCCGGGCGACGACAAGCTGACCGCCAGCCTTGAGGCGCTCAAGGAAGGGAAGAAGATGAAGATGAAGAACTACGGCGAGATGTGGCTCCAGTTTCACCTGGAGCGCCAGAGCGTCGTCATGAAGCAACAGGCGGCCGCCATGGGGATGAAGCGGCGGTTCATCCGGAAATAGGCGGCGTCCTCGGACGCATTGCAGTACGAAAAGGGGCGGCTCCGTCCCTTTTTTCATTCGCGGGCAGGTAACCCAAGCCTCTTTCCGGGCCGGACATGAACGATCTCCTCAGAACCCTCGTCGTCCTCGTCGTGGTGGTCTTCCTGCTGCGGCGCACGATGCACCTGGGACTCGTGATGCTCATCGGAGCGGCGACCCTGGCGCTTCTCTATCTGACGCCGCCGCTCGATTTCCTCGCCGGGGCCTGGGTGGCGCTGGCCTCTCCCAATGCGCTGGAGATGACGGCTACCCTCATTTTCACCATGATCATGGAGAATATTCTCCGCTCCACCGGTACCCTGAAGCGGATGGTGGAAAGCCTGTCCGAGGTCTTCCCCGACGCCCGGTTCATCATGGCGTCCATGCCGGCAATGATCGGAATGCTGCCCTCTCCGGGCGGGGCGGTCTTTTCGGCGCCCATGGTGAGCGAGGCCGCGTCCCGCCTGTCGATCCCCGCCGACCAGAAGGCGTTCGTCAACTACTGGTATCGCCATATCTGGGAATACGTCTCCCCCCTCTATCCCGGCATTATTCTCGTGGCCGGACTGGCGCACATCCCCTATCAGAAGATCGTCCTGGCGAACCTTCCCTATGCCCTGTCGGTGGTGCTCTGGGGGTGTGTGTTCGCCTTCGCGGGGGTTGGCCCGACTCCGGCCGGCAGCAGCACGTCCGTGGGGCGGGGGAAGGCGCTGCGGATGTTTCTCGCTGCCGTGTCGCCCATTATGGCAGCCCTGGTCCTGGTGGTGGTCTTCCGGGTGAATCCGGTCCCGGTCATGGGTGGTGTGACCGTGCTCATGTACCTGGCCCACCGGTATTCGCCGGCCGCCATTGTCCGGTCGCTCAGGGAGAGCATATCGCCCAAGGCCATGACCCTCGTCTTCGGGATCATGATCTTTCAGGAGACTCTGCGTCTGACCGGGGCACTGGACGGCATCTCGCGCTTTTTCGCCGAGAGCGGCCTGCCGGCAGTGCTCATCATCACGGTCATTCCATTTCTCGCGGGGGTTATGACCGGCCTCACCGTGGCCTTCGTGGGGATCACCTTTCCGATTCTCATGCCGCTGATGGGGGGCGATGCCCCGTCTTTGGGGCTGCTTTCGCTTGCGTTCGGAAGCGGGTTTACCGGGGTCATGATCTCGCCGGTCCATCTGTGTCTCGTCCTGACGCGCGAGTATTTCGGGGCGGATATGTCCAGAGTCTATCACAGGTTGTGGATTCCTCAGGCCCTTGTGCTTGCGGCCGCCATGGTGCCGGTGTATATTTTCCAATGATTCAACACGCGACACTGCCGCCCGTTGCTGATGTTCGTCGCGGCGGGCCGTGCCAGTCGTTGCAGAGCGAAAAGGAGGGTTCCATGCTGAAACGAATGCTGATCCTGACGATGCTGTCCCTTTCGTCCCTGATGCTGTCCGGCTGCCTTGTCGGCGAGGGGAAGTATCTGAAAAAAGTCGAAGAAGCCGATAACCTGTCAAAGGAGTTGGCAACGCTGCAGGAGAAATATACGGCCCTGTCCTCGGAGAACGAAGGGCTCAAGGGTGCCCTTGCCAAGCTCAAGGACGAGGCTGCCGGTCTCGCGTGCTCCAGGCGAAATCGGACTCGCTCTCCCAGAACATTGTGGAGCTGCGCCAGAAGGTGAGCCAGTTGGAAGCCGAGAATGCCCGCCTGAAGGCCGACATCGCCTCGACCCAGAAGGCCAAGGAGGAGCAGGTACGGGAGGTGAGCAAGACCTACGAGGACCTGCTCGACAAGATGAAGGGCGAGATCGCCCAGGGACAGGTGACCATTTCCGAACTCAAGGGAAAGCTGACGGTGAACATGGTGGACGCCATTCTCTTCGACTCGGGCAAGGCCGAGGTGAAGCCGGCGGGAATGGACATCCTCCAGAAGGTGGTCGAGATCCTGAAGGATGTGAAAGACAAGGCCATCAGGATCGAAGGGCATACGGACAATGTCCAGATCGTCGGCAATCTTGCCAAGCGCTTCCCCACCAACTGGGAGCTTTCCGCGGCCCGCGCCATCAACGTGACCCGTTTCCTCCAGAGCCGGGGGATTGACCCGGCCGTGCTGTCTGCCGTGGCCTATGGGGAGTATCATCCCGTGGCTCCCAACGACACCGATGAAGGCAAGGCTAAAAACCGGCGCATCGAGATCATCCTCGTGCCCAAGGACGCACCCTGACGCACGATGTCCATGAAGAAGAAAAGTCCGCAATCCGGACAGAAAAAGAATGAGTTCTCCCCCAGTCCCTTCAGCGGCCTCAAGGGTTTCCGTCCCGAGCCGGCCACCCCGGAGAAAACGCCGCCGACGGTTGCCCCCCCTCCGCCCCGGAGCATGGCGGAGCCCGACGATCTGAATCTTTTCCTGAGGGAGATGGCCGGCGTGCGCCGGATGGATCGGCCGGACAAGGGACAGTCGGCGCAGCATCAACGGAAGGAGCCGGCCGGGCCGGCACGGGGCGCTGGCGATGATCCGGCGAAGAGTCTGGAGGCTGCCGACCAGGCGGCCTTTGCCGAAGCCATCGCGCGGTTGAAGCTCGATGTGAATTTTCGCGAAAGCCTGCCGGGCGATAGCGGTGCTCCCCGCCCGGTGAGCCGGTTGCGCCAGCTCAAAAATGGCCAGATACGGATCGATCTTGAGCTGGACCTCCACGGGCTCACCCGGGAAGAGGCAGTGGCGAGCCTGGAGCGGTTTATCGCCGGTGCCCATCGGAGGGGCCAGAAGGCTGTCCTTGTCATTACGGGAAAGGGGAACAACTCTTCCGGCGAGCCGGTGCTCCAGGGAGCGGTCCTTTCCTGGCTCCGGGAGCGGGGCAAGGGCATGGTGGCCGAATTTGCGCCGGCCCCCCGGGACATGGGGGGCAGCGGCGCAGTGGTTGTTTTTCTCCGGACGATGAGAGTCAAAGCGGGCTAGTGTCCCGATTGGCCAGTAATTTCTCGTAATTGTGGTCCTTTTGACCGCTGCCGTCGTTACGGCTCCCTGACGTAGCCGGGCCAGGCCTGCGTCGCCGCGCCGTGGCAGCAGGCAAAATACCTCGCAAGTGCTTCCAAGGGCTAACCACACGAGACACGAGCGGTAATCACGGATCAGTCAGGAGGCGGTCGTGTTCGGACTGTTCAAACGGAAAAAGGCTGATCCCGCCATCTTCGACAGCGCCGAAGCCGCCTTCGACTACGCCTGCCGGAACCTGGAAAACCGCATTCTCCTCGAAGCGGTGATTCCCGCCCTGGTGGAGGAATTTGTACGCGTAAGTCCCGAGGGGGAGCGCTACTTCCGCATCCGTCTGGCCAACCGCCATGGCGGCCAGGCCATCGAGGCGTGCACCCTCAAGGAGTCCTCCCGCGCTCCCTCCGTCGGCGACCTGATCGGCTACAAGGTGGTCCGGTACGACCCTGACATGCCGCCTCCCTTTGACCTTCTCGCTTCATCGCCTACCGGTTCGAGCCCGTTCACGTGCCGGGCAAGGGGTGGCGCACGGCCGAGAGCTTCATTCCCGACACCATCAAGCCCACGCTCCGGATGTGAGCCCCGCTCCCATGCTTTCAATCCTCCTTGAAAACCCTCTTCTTGTGTTGTTTCTCGTGGCGGCAATCGGCTATCCCCTCGGCAGGATCAAAATCCGGGGATCGAGCCTCGGGGTTGCGGCCGTGCTCTTCGTGGGGTTGGCCATGGGATCGCTCCATCCCGAGCTGAAGCTTCCCGAAATCGTCTATGTCCTGGGCCTCGCCCTGTTCGTCTATACCATCGGCCTCTCCAGCGGACCCGCATTCGTGGCGTCCCTGCGGCGGGAGGGGGTCCGCAACAACGCCCTGATCATCGGGATGCTCCTGGTCGCCGCCGGGCTTGCCGTGGGAGCCCAGCGGCTCCTGGGGCTTACGGGCACCGTCACCGCCGGCCTCTTCGCCGGCAGCCTCACCAATACCCCCGCCCTGGCCGGGGCCCTGGAAACCGTCAAGCACATTGCTTCGCCGGAACTGCGTGAACTGCTGCTGGCCGAACCGGTGGTGGGCTACTCGGTGGCCTACCCCATGGGGGTCATGGGGGTGGTGCTCGCCATCAGCCTGGTGCAGAAGCTCTGGAAAATCGATTATGGCGAGGAAGGGAAGCGGCTCAGGCTTGCCGGAACCGCGTCGGAGGCGCTGCGGAGCATGACGGTACGCATCGCCTGGCCCGGGGCGGGGCGCCACACCGTGGCCGAACTGGCCCGCCATGAGAAGTGGGACGTGATTTTCGGCCGGATCAGGCGCGGGGATTCATATCTTCTCACCGGCCCCCAAGTCCGCTTCCAGCCGGGCGATCTCGTCACCGCGGTGGGGACTGAGACGGAATTACGGCGGGTGGCCGCCTTTCTGGGGGAAGTGAGTGAGGAGGAGATCACCGTTGACCGGAGCGAGTACGACTACCGGCGGATTTTTGTCTCGAATCCCCGGGTGGCGGGGCGGCAGCTGGGAGAGCTGAACCTGTTCGAGAACTACGGTGCCACCATCACGCGGGTCCGGCGCGGCGACGACGATTTCCTGCCCCATGACGACATGGTCCTCGAACTGGGCGACCGGGTGCGCGTCGTCACGCACCGCGACCACATGGCGGAAGTGACGGCCTTTTTCGGCGATTCCTACCGGGCCGTGAGCGAGGTGGATATCCTCACCTTCAGTCTGGGGCTGGCCCTGGGACTTCTGCTCGGGATCATCCCCATCCCCCTGCCCGGCGGCATCACCCTCAAGCTCGGTTTCGCCGGCGGACCCCTCATAGTGGCGCTGATCCTCGGCACCATCGGCCGGTCGGGCTCCATGGTCTGGAGCCTGCCCTACAGCGCCAACATGACCCTGCGCCAGATCGGCCTGGTATTGTTCCTTGCCGGAGTCGGCACGCGGGCGGGCTACGGCTTCGTCACCACCCTTGCCAAGGGTGGCGGATTGGCCATCTTCGCTGCCGGAGCGGTGGTCACCTGCCTTACGGCCCTTGCCACCCTCTGGATCGGCCACAGACTCATGAACATTCCCATGAGCATCCTCATCGGCATGGTCGCCGGCCTCCAGACCCAGCCCGCCGTTCTCGGCTATGCCCTGGAGCAGACCGGCAACGATCTTCCCAACATCGGCTATGCCTCGGTCTATCCCGTGGCCACCATCAGCAAGATTCTCATTGTGCAGATACTGCTTACGATGCTCATGTGATGTCCTGCCGGGTTCAGCCGCTTCCGGCGGGGCATGGTGAAAGTGGCCTGGTCGTTTTCATGTCAACCTGCTTGTCAAGGCGAGCGCCTTGGGCTACTGTGGCCTGCGATCGTCATGTTCCCGCGAGGTCTTTCATGTCCGTAACTCTCGATGAAATCAAGCAAGTCTACCAAGAGGCCGACTGTCTCTTCTCCGAAGCAGAAGTGGAGGCCGCCATCGACCGGCTTGCCGCCGCGGTCACCGAACGTCTGGCCGAGGCCAATCCCCTGGTTTTCTGCGTCATGAACGGGGGGCTCATCGTCACCGGCAAGTTGCTGCCCCGGCTCGGGTTCCCCCTGGAGATCGAATACCTCCATGCCACGCGCTACGGGCACCACATCTTCGGCAAATCCCTTGACTGGCGGGTGCGGCCCGCTGTGGACCTGAGAGAACGGACGGTTCTGGTCGTGGATGACATCCTGGACGAGGGGGCAACGCTCGACGCCATTGCCGAATGGTGCCGGCAGGAGGGGGCGGCGGAGGTCCTCACCGCCGTGCTCGTGGACAAGGAGCATGACCGGAAGGCCCGGCCGGGGTTGAAAGCCGACTTCACGGGGCTTGTGTCCCCGGACCGTTTCCTCTTCGGCTATGGCATGGATTACAAGGGATACTGGCGCAACGCGCCGGGGATCTATGCGGTGAAGGGGTATTAGCCGTTCAGGGCGGGCCCGGGGATTGCCCCGGTACGCCCTGAACGGCTCGGGCACCACTTAGGGTTGCTTCCATACGTAGGTTTTGCTGATGCTTGCGGCGGCCTGGTCAGTGGAAATCTCGGCGCCCGAGACGTCCAGCACTCGGTAGCTCAAGACCTTGAAGTCCGCGTTGCTGACATTCTGTGTGGTCGCGTTGTAGTTCGGCACGAATCCCGGCTTGAAGTCGAACCAGAGCGAGCCGAACGTCCCGAACTTGACCCCGTAGGGATTGACGAGCAGGAACTTCACGGTGTCGCCCACGGTGGGGTCCGTCGAGGGGGTCAGGGCGGATGAGACGAGCGTGCCGGTGTTCAGCATGCTGTTGTCCACCATGACGACCGTTGCCGGATCGAGGAAGTACCTGCCGGGGTGAGCGGGTCCAGTTTCGGCGTGATCCCCACGGGGAGCTGCAGCACGACTTCGAGGCCGTAGAACTCCGTGGGCGCCGGCTTGATGACGGTGCCGGTAAGGGCCGTGGCGGTGGTTGCAAGGACCACCTGCAACGGCTGGGCAAGGGCCGATGCCGATGCCGCGAGAAGGATGGCGAGACTCAATACTGCCGCTTTCATGGTTCCTCCTTCGTGCGTGAGTGGTGGGCGCGGCCAAAAAAAAAGAAACAGCCTGCCCCCTGAGGGACGCGGAACTGTTTCTTCGCCAACCCGGCTATCCCGCCATTACCGGCGGGACCCGCAGCTTTGTGCCCCCCGGTTGCCCGGGGTTTACCTCTTCGAAAACAGTGCGTAACGGATTATGGATCTGTTGAGGCAATTTTAGTCTGTGGCAGCATGGTATTGCTGTGAGCGGCGTCACAGAACAGGGGACTGACCCCCTGGTACCCCGAGCGCCGTCCGAAACCCATATCCACTTTTCTGAGGCGTCCATGAAACATTTTTTTCACTTCGACCGCCACAACACCACCTACCGCAGGGAGACGGTGGCGGGCATCACCACCTTCCTGACCATGGCGTACATCATCATCGTCAATCCCGCCATTCTCGAAGCGGCGGGCATTCCGCGGGGCCCCTCCACGACTGCCACCATCGTGGCCGCGGTCTTCGGCACGGTGGTGATGGCCTTGTACGCCAACCGCCCCTTTGCCATTGCCCCGTACATGAGCGAGAACGCCTTTATCGCCTTCACCGTGGTCAAGGTGCTGGGCTATTCATGGCAGACTGCCCTGGGTGCGGTCTTCGTGGCGGGCGTGCTGTTCACGGTCCTGACCGTCTTCAAGGTGCGGAGTTGGCTGGCCGAGGCGATCCCGCTCTCGCTCAAATGCGCCTTTGCCGTGGGCATCGGCCTGTTTCTCACCTTCATCGGCCTGAACGAAACCGGTCTCGTTACCCTCGGCGTGCCGGGGGCGCCGGTCAAGATGGGCAACATCGCCTCACCGTCGGTGCTCCTGGCGGTCTTCGGCTATCTCCTCACCGTGTTTCTCATGACGCGCAAGATTCACGGGGCCATCGTCATCGGCATCGTCGCCACCACCGTCCTGTCGGTGGCCTTTGGAGTGACGCCCATGCCGACCGAATTCGTGAGCATGCCGCCGGATCTCTCGCCGATCCTGTTTCAGCTCAACATCGGCGATGCCCTCGACATCCGCTTCTTCCCCGTGGTCCTTACCATTTTCATCATGGCGTTCCTCGATACGGTTGGCACCCTCATCGGCCTTTCCATGCGGGCCGATCTGCTGGACGAGCAGGGTAACCTGCCGGAGATCGAGAAGCCGATGCTGGCCGATGCCCTCGCCACTACCGTGGCGCCGCTGCTGGGCACCTCCACTACCGGCGCCTACATCGAATCGGCCACCGGCATTGAGGAGGGGGGGCGCACCGGCTTCACGGCCCTGGTGGTGGCGGGGCTCTTCCTGCTGTCCCTCTTTTTCGCCCCGCTCTTCACCATCGTGCCTCCCCATGCCTACGGCATCGCCCTCATCGTGATCGGTTCCTTCATGATCGAGCCGCTCCGCCGGATCGATTTCGAGGACTTTACCGAGCTGGTTCCAGCCTTCCTCACCATTGTGCTGATGATTTTCACGTACAACATCGGGGTCGGCATGAGCACGGGGCTTCTCACTTACCCCCTGCTCAAGACCGCCGCCGGCAAGAGGCACCAGGTCTCTGCAGGCATGTGGGTGCTGGCGGGGCTCGCGGTGCTGCTGTTCGTCTTTTTCCCCAAGATGTGAGCGTGGCGGATCTCCGACGCAAAAAGGCCCGCACATGGTGGCGGGCCTTTTTGCGTCGGGGCGGGAAACCTTAGCCGTGCTCGACCGTCACGGCCAGTTCCTCCAGTTCATTCTCCAGGTGGGTAACCAGCCCTCTCACCGCTTCCCGATGCCCGTCCGACAGCCCGTCCACCCCGGCCAGGGCGGTTTCGAGGCGCCGCGCCGCGGCAAGAGCGCCCTTGACCGCGACCGCCGGGTCACGCACCGGCTCCTGCCTGCTCCCGGCGACCTCCTTGAACTGCTTCAGCACCGTGGGGTGGCTCCGCTCCTCCTCCACGACCCGCTTGCGCAGGT
Organism: Geobacter anodireducens; assembly: GCA_001628815.1. Lineage (NCBI taxonomy): Bacteria > Pseudomonadati > Thermodesulfobacteriota > Desulfuromonadia > Geobacterales > Geobacteraceae > Geobacter > Geobacter anodireducens. The sequence goes on along the minus strand of CP014963.1, from coordinate 2,534,515 downwards.
CGGCGTATTCCTGTTCTGAAAAGCCCTTTTCCTCCCGGGCCTGGCGCAGGAGATCGATGGAGCGGTAGTCGGGGAGGGGACGGGGTTCTTCCCGCCGGGCCAGGAGCTGGGGTTCGTGCTGCTCCATGAAGCGATAGGCCAGCGTCAGCTTCCGGGCCGTTTCCTTCTTGATGCGGACTTCCCTGGTGCAATATTCTTCGAAGCTGCCGTATCCCCAGTCCCGGTAGAGATTGCGGTTGTTCACGCCGAGCAGTCGGTCGCCCAGCTCCACCCAGGATGATTTGAACTTTTTCGCGGTTTCCAGTACCTGAAAGCGCTCCGATGAGGGGTCGAGCTCCTCCATGATCCGTTCGATATGGCGTTCGCCGGAGGATTGGGGCAGGTCGGTCATTGCTGGTTCTCCTGTGAGGGGTGACGATGGTATTCATGAGCCTATCACAAGTTATGGCCCGTCAGGAACGAAGAGATTGCCGCTGCATGGAATTTTTGCTTTGAGCCGCCGGGGGTTCGGGCTACAATTCCCCGGATTGACTTCCATTTCCACATTACGGAGCATTCGACATGACACGACTGAACATCCTCATGGCTGCATCCGAGTGCGTCCCCTTCGCCAAGGAGGGGGGGCTTGCGGACGTGGTGGGGGTGCTGCCCAGATACCTGGCCCGCATGGGGCACGATGTGCGGGTGGTGATGCCGCGCTACTACCGGATCGACCCGGAGCGGTACGGACTGACGCGGCTTCCCGGCGTGCTCGTGGTCCCCATGGGGATCATGGGCAACCAGTACTGCGGCGTCTGGGAGGGGCGGCTTCCCGGCTCCGACGTGCCGGTCTATTTCCTCGAACACGAGGGGTACTACGGCCGGGAAGGGCTCTACGAGGAAGACAACATCGGCTACATGGACAACGACAACCGGTTCATCTTCCTTTCCCGGGCCGCCATGGAACTGCCCAGGATGATCGGCTTCGCGCCCGATGTCTTCCATGCCCACGACTGGCACACGGCCGCGGTGCCCGTATTCCTGAACACCCTCTACCGCGACGACCCCCTGGTGGGCGGTGCCGCATCGGTGCTCACCATCCACAACATGCAGCACCAGGGGAATTTCTACCCCGGCGCCATGGAGGTCCTGGGCATCGGCTGGGAGCACTTCACCTTTCTGGGGCTCGAAAAGGACAACCAGACCAACCTGCTCAAGGGGGGCATCTATCACGCCACGGTCCTTAACACCGTGAGCGAGGCTACGCCCGGGAGATGCAGACGCCGGAGTACGGGTGGGGGCTCGACGGCGTAGTGCGGGCACGGGCCGCCGATCTGGTCGGCATCCTCAACGGCGTTGATTACGACGAGTGGAACCCGGAGACCGATCCGCACATCGTGGCGAACTATTCCAGTGCCGACCTGTCGGGCAAGAAGCTGTGCAAGCGTGACGTGCAGCGGTTCTTCGGCCTGCCCGAGCGGGAGGACGTGCCGTTGTTCGGCATGGTGGGGCGGCTGGTGAAGCAGAAGGGGATCGACATCCTGGCCGAAGCGATTCCCCGCATCCTCGCCCTGGACGTACAGGTCGTCATGCTGGGGGCGGGCGAGCCCTGGTCGCACTTCTACTTCGGAGACGTGAAGAGCGCCTGTCCCGAACAGTTCGGGCTATATATCGGCTACAACAACGGGCTGTCCCACCGGATCGAGGCGGGGAGCGACTTCTTCGTGATGCCGTCGGCCTTCGAGCCGTGCGGGCTCAACCAGATGTACTCGCTGCGCTACGGCACGCTTCCCGTTGTCCGGGCCACCGGGGGACTCGACGACAGCGTGGAGAACTTCGACGAGCAGAACCTGACCGGCAACGGCTTCAAGTTCTGGAGCCACGATGCCGACTCATTGTTCGACACGGTGGGGTGGGCGGTCCATACCTGGTACCACCGCAAGGACGCCATGTCAGCCCTCATCGGCAATGCCATGGCACAACGGTTCACCTGGGAGGATTCGGCGGGCGCGTATGAGGAGCTCTACTTCCGGGCGCTGCGCAAACGGCTCGGCGTGGGCGTCTTTGTCAGGCGTTTCGGGGGATGATGAAAAAGGGGGATGGCCAGTGGCCATCCCCCTTTTTTCTCCAGGAATCAACTGTTACTTCTTGTGGCATTCGCCGCACTTGGTGGGGCCTTTCCCCATCTCCTTGTGACAGCCGGTACAGGTCTTGTGGGCCCAGTCCTTGCCCATGCCGGCGATCTTGCCCCCTGCCTCGGTCTCGTGGCAGGCTTTGCATTCGCCCTTCACCCCGGCGTGCTTCTTGTGGTCGAAGGTGACGTTGCCGTTCTTTGCTTCCAGGACCACGACCGTGTCGTGGGCAACGGCGAGGCCGGCACAGAACAGGGTGAGTAGTGCGGCTGCTATCAGTCGTTTCATGGCGCTCCTCCTTTTAGTGCGAAAGTCTGCCCCCAATTGTACGGGGACACGGCCCCTTTGCAAGGAGCACCACACATTTTTCTTTAGTTATCAGGCCGGTGCCGGAATCCTTGCTGCGCTCGAACGGCCCACCTCCGCTGTTCTGCCGGTTACCCGCGCCGGCAGGGCTGCCGGCACCCGTCTCAGGTGGCCGCTTCCTCTCCCTCCGGCTTCGCGCCTGCCTGCTGCGCCCATTCATCCAGCTTTCGCATGACGGCTTCAAAGGTTTTCCGGGATATCTCGGGCAACTCCATGCCGAAATCCTTCTTGGCCATGTCGAAGCCCTTCACGACACCTTCCTTGATCTTTTCCAGGAGGGCCACATCGCCTCCGGCCAGGGAGGCGGCAAACTCCACGATGCGGTCCGACGTCTGTTCAACCCCCCAGTAACCGTCGTCCGCCACCAGCTTTGCCGCCTCATCGGGGGTCAGGTCCTCCAGGTTTACCGTTTTCCCCCCGCCCGCATCGATGGCCGTGGCAATGTCCTGCTCCGTGAAGGTCTTCGCCACCAGCTCGCGCAGCATGAGAAACTTCGAATCAAGGAACTGCTCCCGGTCCAGCGGCTTGCCATAGGTGACCTCCCTGGTTTCCCCGGGGGATTCGCCGATAGTTACCCGGTCTTTGACCTCGTTCCGGACGTCCTTGTCACCCTTTCGCTCCGCTCCGCGGAGGAGTTCGTCGTTGCGCCGGTCCCGTTCCGCTGAATGCGGTGAGCCGACTCCACCCATGCCGATGCCTCCGACCATGACACGACCTCCTCACAAAGGGAAAATGTCCATCTTTTAAAGAGTAGTGTAACAAATTGAAAGCGAATTTCAAATGTCGTCCGCGGGTTTTCCGTTCTGCTTGCCGTACTGCTCTTCCAGATATTCCACGAAATCGATGTGGCGGTTGATGAAGGTGAGGTTGTGGCGGCTTTCGTAGATGAGGATGGCGCTGGCGGCGAAGAGGAAGAGGCCGCCGGCCAGGGCGAGGGCGGTGGGGATCCAACTGGTGTCGCTGCTGCCGTAGGCCACGTTGAAGGCGATGCCGAGGCTCGATGCCACGAAGAGGCCCGTTGCCGTGTAGAGGGCCGCCAGGGCGTGTTGGATGAGCCGGGCGCGGACCCGCTGTTTCTGCACCTGTACCCTCAGGAACGCCATCCGTTCCGCCGCAAAGGGGAGCGTTCCGGCAAGGACCGACTCGATCTCGCTTTTCAGGCCGTTGACCCGGTCGAACACGCGCCCCAGCCGGTTGGAGGTGGAAAAAATGAGGGTGCCCGCGGCGGAAATGAGCACCGCCGGCGTGATCATGGAGGTGAGCACTCGGGCGCCGGAGAGCGCTTCGAGCAATTCCTTGTCTTGGAGCATGGGGGCCTCTCAGTCCCGGTAGCGGCGCAGCAGGTCTCCGTAGGCGTCGATCCGCCGGTCGCGCAGGAAGGGCCAGATGCGCCGGACCGCCTCGCTGCGGGCCAGATCCAGTTCGGCGATGAGCAGTTCCTCGCCGTCGTTGGATGCCTGGGCAATGATCTCGCCCTGGGGGCCGGCCACGAAGCTGGAGCCCCAGAACTGGCTGCCGGGGAGAACTCCCGAGGGGTCCGCCTCATGCCCCACCCGGTTGACGCTCACCACCGGGATGCCGTTGGCCACGGCATGGCTTCGCTGGATGGTGACCCAGGCATCCTTCTGGCGGATCTTTTCCCCGTCCTCGTCACGGGGGTCCCAGCCGATGGCCGTGGGATAGATGAGGAGGTCGGCGCCGGCCAGGGCCATGAGCCGGGCGGCTTCGGGATACCACTGGTCCCAGCAGACCAGGACCCCGAGGTTCCCCGCCGAGGTCCGGATCGGCTCGAAGCCCAGGTCGCCGGGGGTGAAGTAGAACTTCTCGTAATAGCCCGGGTCGTCGGGGATGTGCATTTTCCGGTAGGTGCCGGCCATGGAGCCGTCCTTCTCGAAGACCACGGCGGTGTTGTGGTAGAGCCCCGCAGCCCGCCGCTCGAACAGCGAGGAGACGAGCACCACGCCGAATTCCTTGGCCACGCCGCCGAGCAGTTCCGTGGTGGGGCCGGGAATCGGCTCGGCCAAGTCGAAATGGGCGGTATCCTCGTTCTGGCAGAAGTAGGGCCCCGCGTGCAGTTCCTGGAGCACCACGAGCCGCGCGCCCAGGACGCTCGCCTTGCGGATGTTCTCGATGCTCTTGGCAAGGTTCAGATCCTTGTCGGCGGTGCAGCTCTGCTGGACAAGGGCGACGCTCAGTTTGGACATGACAGAACTCCTTTGGGCAACTGCATGGTTACACAGTGGAGGGAACCGTGCTGCATGATGAGGGGCCGGCAGTCGATGCCGACGATCTCGCGGTCTGGAAACGCCCGGCCAATGGCCTCCAGGGCCGCCTCGTCCGCCGGGTCGTCGTAGACCGGGACCAGAACGGCGCCGTTGATGACGAGGAAGTTGGCGTAGGTGGCCGGCAGCCGCTGTCCCTCGTGATCGAAGCAGGCCCGGGGCCAGGGGAGGGGGATGAGCCGGTAGGGGCTCCCTTCGCGGGTGCGCAGGTTCGCCAGCTCCTTCTCCATCATGAAGAGCGCCGCATAGTGCTCGTCAGCGGCGTCGTCGCAGCGGACGTAGACGATGGTATCGTCCGGTGCCAGGCGGGCCAGGGTGTCCACGTGGGAGTCGGTGTCGTCTCCGGCCAGGAAGCCGTTCTCGAGCCACAGGACCCGCTCGGCCCCCAGGTGGCAGGCAAGAGCCTCCTCAATCTCCGTCCGCGAGAGGTGGGGGTTGCGGTTGGGATTCAGAAGGCACTCGGCAGTGGTGAGGATCGTGCCCCGGCCGTCGCTTTCAATGCTTCCCCCCTCCAGGACGAGCCCCACCGTTTCGGTGGGGATATGGCCGAAAACGCCCAGGTGGCCAAGGCGGCGGGTCACCAGGTTGTCCCGGTCCGCGGCGAACTTGAGGCCCCAGCCGTTGAAACCGAAATCCAGCAGCACGGGACGACCGTCCCGCTCCACGGTAAGGGGGCCGAAGTCCCTGGCCCAGGTATCGTTGGTGGGAAGTTCCACGATGGTTACCCGGTCCATGCGGGCGCCCACGGCCTCCAGGAGCGCGGCGGTCCGCTCGCCGTCGGCCGCCGCCACCAGGGCGGTCTCGAACCGGGTGATCTCTCGGACGATCTGGGCGAAGACCGGCTCCACCAGCCGGAGCCAGGGGTGCCAGTCACTGTCGGGATGGGGCCAGGCGATGAGCACCCCGTCCTGCTCTTCCCACTCTGCGGGGAGGCGTATGGTCATGGCGATACTTCCTGACGGCATGGGATTAAAAAAATAAGTCTAGGGAAATCGGGGGCGGAATGCAATGGATCATTTCCGATACCAGGGCTGTGTAATCGTTGTTAAATATTCATGTTCTCTGAACTGACATGGAATTGTTGCTGTTTTGGTATTGAATTGCTTTTTTCTAAAGTTTGGTCGGATCGTGCCGATATGCTTATGTAAATGATAATAACATTAGCTGGTTATGTCGAGTTAGGAAATTATCTTTATTCTGGAAGGAGACTGGATACGATGAAAGCGTGGCGGGACTTGAAAGTGAGGACAAAGATTTTCGCCCTGGTGGCCGCAGGGTGTCTGGGGCTCGTGGTGCTGGGAGCAATGGCACTCAACAATATGCGCGCCCTGAGCAACAGCGTGAAGGAGGCCAACACCGGCATGGAACGCGTGGCGGGCTTTTCCGGCATGAAGAGCGATTTCCTGGAGATGCGGCTGGCGCTCGTCTACATGCTCGCCATGAAAGATGCGGAAAAGATTGCCGGTAAGGAACAGGAGTTTCTGAAGACCGCCGACAGGATCAAGCAGATCCTCGGCGATCTGGGCAAGCAGGAACTGACGGATGGTGACAAAAAATCCCTTGCCGAGTTCAGGGGCGGTTTTGAATCCTACATGGAGAAGGGGACGAGACTCGCCGAACAGATCAAGGCCGCTGCCGCCAAGGGCGATGAGGCGGGCCGGGCCGAGGCCGTGGCCTTTGCCACCCAGAGCGTGGCCCCCCTCTACGACACCCCGGCAAGATCATCGCATCGATGGTGCAGGAAAATATCGCAGGAGCTCACCGGATGTACGAAGCGGACATGGCCTCGTACCGGCGTTCGTTCATCGTGATGGTGGTGATCGTGCTGGCCGTGGTCGGCTTTGCCGCCGTTGCGGGCATGGCCATCGCCGGTTCCATCAGTGCCCCGCTCAACAAGGTGCTCGACGTTCTCACCAGCGTGGCATCCGGTGACCTGACGGCCCGGGCCGACGTCGACAGTGCCGACGAAATGGGGCTGCTGGCGCGCGAGGTGAATAGTACCGCGACCAAGATCAACGAGATCATCGGCATGGTAGCCCAGAACGCCTCCCAGGTGACTGCCGCGGCGACCCAGCTCCATGCCACATCCACCCAGATGTCCACCGGCGCCGAGGAAGTGGCCCAGCAGGCCGCCACCGTGGCCACGGCCAGCGAGGAGATGGCCGCCACCTCGGCCGAGATCGCCCACAACTGCTCCCTGGCCGCCGAGAGCTCCCGCCATGCCAATGACCGGGCCGAGACCGGTTCGGATGTGGTCCAGGAGACCCTCACCGTCATGAACCACATTGCCGAGCGGGTCAAGGATTCAGCGCACACCGTCGAATCCCTGGGTGAGCGGAGCGACCAGATCGGCGAGATCATCGGCACCATCCAGGATATCGCCGACCAGACCAATCTCCTTGCTCTCAATGCTGCCATCGAAGCGGCCCGTGCCGGCGAGCAGGGGCGCGGCTTCGCCGTGGTCGCCGACGAGGTGCGGGCCTTGGCGGAACGGACCACCAAGGCCACCAAGGAGATCTCCCAGATGATCAAGGCGATCCAGGGGGAAACCAAGGGGGCCGTGATCTCCATGGAAGAGGGGGTCAGGGAGGTGGGAAAAGGGACTTCCAACGCATCCAAGTCGGGCGAGGCCCTGCAGGCGATCCTGGAGCAGATCGGCGGCGTTACCATGCAGGTGAGCCAGATTGCCACCGCCGCCGAGGAGCAGACCGCAACCACGGGGGAGATAAACAACAACATTCAGCAGATCACCGAGGTGGTCCAACTCACCGCGCGAGGCGCCGAGGAGTCGGCCCAGGCCGCAGAACAACTGGCGAAACTTGCCGAGGAGCTTCAGGGCCTGGTGTGCAAGTTCAAGCTCGCCTGAGCATCGTCTGATATCCGCAAAACCCCATCAGTTCCCCCCTGTCAGGGGCCGGTTTCGACCGGCCCTTTTTTTGTCTCGCGAGGGCAAACGTATACGCTGTCCGGTGCCCGGCGTGCGTATACGTTCACGGAATGGCGGCTGAGGTGCTGTGCTGCCGATCCTGGCTTTGTAAGAGCCCGCGCCTGTTGCCGGCTTTTTTGTAACAAATTGTATTTTACCTAAAGTCAATCGGGAAAATCCCGATATGGAGTAGTGTAATGCCTGCAACGAATCGTGACACCCTGGTGGGTGGGATATGGTGCGATCCGCCGGAGTAGCCGGTTGCTGTCATCCCTCGATGCGAAGGAGTTAACGCGGATGGTCACCATGAAGATCAGATCAAAGATGCTCTGTATCCTTCTCTTTCCCCTGCTCGGCCTTGTCTACTTTGCCGCCATGGAAATGGCGGGCAACTACCGCGCCATGGCAAGCGCACGAAGCGTGAGGACCCTGACGCAACTGGCGGTCAAGGCGAGCGCCATGATTCACGAGGCGCAGAAGGAGCGGGGCATGACCGCCGGGTTCCTGGCGTCCGGAGGGGCCCGTTTCGGCGATGAGCTGAACCGCCAGCGCAACGAAACCGACAGCCGGATCAACGATCTCAAGACGTTTGTCGCGGCCAACGGCGAAGGGCTTGCACCGGTGCGCGCGGCACTGGACACGGCCATGGCCGATCTGGGCCGGCTTGGCGACATCCGCGGATCGGCCACGTCGCTCCACCTGGCGGGCAAGGACTCGTTCGCCTTCTATTCGGGGCTCATCGGCTCCTTTACCGATCTCGTTACGCGGATCGCCCGCACCAGTTCCCACCACGATCTTTCCCGTGAGATCAGTGCCTATGCCGCGTTCATCAATGCCAAGGAGCAGGCGGGGCGCGAGCGGGCAACCCTCAATGCCGTATTCACGGCCGGTTCCTTCGATGACGAGACCTATCGCCGCTTCGTTTCGATCCTGGCGGCTCAGGACGCCTACCTCCGCCTTTTCGCCGCCTATGCGAGCGACGGGGCCGTGGCTCTGCTCAAGGATAAGATGGCCAGCCCCGCCGCCGCCACGGTAGATGAAATGCGCAGCAGGGCACTTGAGCGGCACCGGGAGGGAGCGTTCGGCGTGGACCCCCGGGTCTGGTTCACGACCATTACCGAGAAGATCAATGCCATGAAGCAGGTGGAGGACCACCTCTCGACCGGGGTCATGGCAACGGCTGACCGGCTCGCCACTGCCGCTTCAACGGCCATTGTCCGCGACGGAGTCATCACCCTGGTGCTTCTTGTCCTGGCACTCGCCGGGGGGCTCCTTCTCGTCGGCAGCATCACGGCCCCTTTGCGGACCATGCTTGCCATGCTGAAGGACATGGCCGAAGGGGAGGGCGATCTCACCAAGCGCCTCAATGCGGACAGGACCGACGAGCTGGGCGAGATCAGCGCCTGGTTCAACACCTTCACCGACAAGCTCCACGGCATCATTTCCCGGGTCGCCCTGACCACCGCCGAGGTGGCGTCGGCGGCGGCCCATGTCTACGATACGGCCGAGCAGATGGCCACCGGCGCCGAGGAGGTGGCGGCCCAATCCGGCACCGTGGCCACGGCCAGCGAAGAGATGGCCGCCACATCCGCTGAGATTGCCCAGAACTGCTCCCTGGCGTCGGAGGGGGCGAACCGTGCCTCCCTGTCGGCCGATGACGGGGCCGGCGTGGTGGAGTCCACCGTGCGGGTCATGGGGCGCATTGCCGAGCGGGTGAACGCGGCGGCCCGTACCGTGGAAAAGCTCGGGGCGCGGGGGGAGCAGATCGGGGAGATCATCGAGACGATCGAAGACATTGCCGACCAGACGAACCTGCTGGCGCTGAATGCCGCCATCGAGGCGGCCCGTGCGGGGGAAGCCGGCCGGGGCTTCGCGGTCGTGGCCGATGAGGTGCGTGCCCTGGCGGAGCGCACCACCCGGGCGACCCGCGAGATTGCCGGCATGATCAAGGCGATCCAGTCGGAAACCCATGATGCGGTAAGCTCCATGGAAGAAGGCGTGCGGGACGTGGAAAGCGGCACCGGCGAGGCCGCCAGGTCGGGTGAGGCGCTGGAGGACATCCTTTCGCGGATCAACGACGTGGTCCACGAGGTGCACCAGATCGCAACCGCCGCCGAACAGCAGACCGCGACCACGAATGAGATCAGCCGCAACATGCAGGAGATTACGGATGTCGTCCAGCAGACGGCACATGGCGCCCAGGAGTCGGCCCTGGCTGCGGAGCGGCTCAAACGCCAGGCCGAGGAGTTGCAGCGGCTGGTGGGGCAGTTTCGGCTGGCGGCATAGGGCGGCGTGGACTGTCGGGATGAGTGCTCGGGAGGATAGGGATGAGAATGCCTGCACGGCCGGCAGCACTGACGTTGTCCCTCAAACTGATCCCGCTGGACCTGCCGGCCTTGCCGAAGAGCAGCATGCCGCAGCGGGGCGGTTCAGGGCCGCCGGGTAGTGGTTGTCCGCCAGATGTTGCCGACAATGCCGGGAGTTCCCGGCATTGTCACTTCTCCTCCGCAAGGTTGTCCTCATCTCCGCTCAGCGTGAAGTAGAAGATAGCCCCCTTTTCCAACTCCGCCTCTGCCCAGATTCTGCCCCCGTGGCGGCGGATGATCCGGTCCACCGTGGCAAGGCCCACGCCGGTTCCGCCGAACCACCCTTCGCCGTGGAGCCTCTGGAAGGGCTCGAACAGCTTGCCCGCGTACCTCATGTCGAAGCCCGCTCCATTATCCTTCACGTAATAGACCGGGGTGCCCGCATCCTGGGTCACGCCGAACTCGATGGCTGCATCCGGGTTCCTGGCCGTGTACTTCCAGGCATTTTCCAGCAGGTTCCGTAGCGCCGACCTGATGAGGTCCGGGTCGGCGCAGCACTCCAGCCGGTCGGGGAGGGTGACCGACACGCGGCGCTCCGGCTCCGCCGTGTTCAGTTCGTCAAGGATCTCACGGGCCAGTGCCGCCAGATCGACCGGTCTGCAGCGCAGGGCGTCCCGGGACATCCGGGAGAGATTGAGCAGCGCGTCGATCAATTCCCCCATCCGGCTCCCGCCGCATGGATCCGGCCCAGGATCTCCACTCCCTCCCCATCGAGCTTGTCGCCCTGTTCATGGAGCAGGACCTGGGCGTAGGAGGCGATGTGGCGCAGGGGAGCCCGCAGGTCGTGGGAGACCGAGTAGCTGAAGGAACTCAGCTCCCGGTTGGCGTTCTCCAGTTGGGCCGTCCGCTCGGCAACCCGCAATTCCAGTTGGTCGTTCAGGGTGCGGATTTCCGCGCGCGCCTGCTCCACCTCGGTAACTTTCGTGGTGAGCTCCCGGTTGGTGCGCTCCAGCTCCTTCGTCCTTTCCGCCACCAGGCGACGCAACAGCGCCGGCTGGCGCTGGGTGGAAAAGAACAAGGCCCCCACCAGCAGCGAAACCGTCACAGCCAGCCCGTAGCCGGGAACATAGAGGGGAGAGCACGGCCAGCCCCCCCGGGGCGCCACCGCCAGGACCCATTGGCCGTTGGGCACCTCTATCACGTGGGTGACGGGGGCCGGGAGGGGGGAGTCGGTGGAGCGGGCAATGCTCTGACGCTTTCCCGTTTCAGAGTGGGAGCGGTATAGTTCGTAATCGTAACCACTCTGGGCCAGGCTGCCCAGGTTGGTTGCCGGGAGAAAATCCTGGAGGCGCAGGACCGCGATGACAAATCCCCAGAAGCGCTCCGGTCCCGCTTCCGTTTCCAGAAAAACCGGCAACCGGCCCACCAGGGCCGTTCCCCCTTGCCTGAGCTCCAGGGGACCCGCCAGGGTGAGTGAGCGGCTGTTGATGGCGTGCAGGGCCTCGGCCCGTTGTGTCGGGTCGTCCAGCAGGTTGAAGCCGACGGCCTTTTCATTGCCCGCCCGGGGATAGACGGCCGAAACCTTGCCGTGGGGGGCCAGGTCCAGCGCGCTGATGCCCCCGTACTGCGTTATCATGTCGGCTGCCAGGCTGTCGAAATCCTTGATGGAACCGTAGGCCCGGAGAATGGAGGCCAGGACGTAGGTGGGGGAAAGGGAGCGGGAGAGCTGCCGGTCCAGGGAATGGGCCGCCCCGGCGGCCACTTCGGCCACGATGTGCCGCTGTTCCTGGTGATAGCGCTGCTCCATCAGGGTAACGATCGTCGCGCTCACGGCAAAGACCAGCACCGCAACCACCAGGGCCCGCACGAGGGGGTCCCCCTGTCTTGCAGATGCCGTGCCGTCTTTGGCGTGATCGCCCTGAATCATGTAAGGCCCCATCGATTCTGCGCAGTTTGACGCTGAAATGAATCCTGTCTGTGACCCCGTAGGTACGGGTAAGATGGCACTCATTGAGTATAACCTAAAAAATAACTTTATTCGACGCTGAGTTGTTGTCCGCCGGCCAGGTTTTCCGATGGACCTCCTCACGAGTGTGTCGTGGTACAGACCTGTATGTCACACTATCGTGCCACGGCACACTTGACAGTGTGTAGATACGGCAGGTCATGACGTTGCCGGTTGCCCATCGGTCGGGTAACGGACATGTATCAATAGTGAATCATTGATGTTTTCAAGGAGGTGTCAGCTTTTTATTCCGATACGGTTATTACGCTCACGGCGGCACGACACTTGTAATCTGATTGGCAGGAGCTCGCACTGCATGACGTCATGATATCGGGGAGGGTGTCCAATGGGCAGGGAGAGCAAAGGTACGCGGCAGCGGAATGTGATGCGGTTGGTGAGCCAACCGGACCCGGATGCAACGGCGCCGTTCGCCTCGTTCGTCCCTGGCGGCCGCCCGGCTCCTCCCGCCGCGGACGACGATGCCCGGCCAGTGCCCGGTCCGCCGGCCGAATGGACCGTGCGCCACTACATACGCAAGAAGAAAGAACAGCGTTTTCCCTCCACCGGCGGGCAACAGCGCTGCTTTTCCGGGTTTGATGCCGTGTGCGGCATGAAGGACGGGGTGCCGGAACGGCCGACGGTCGTTCTGATCATCGAAGACGACCGGCAGGTGCGCCGCCTTGCCGGGGAGGTGCTGAAGGAGGCCGGATTCGTGGTGGTGGAGGCGTGTGACGGCCGGGAAGGCGTGGTCCAGTTCGGCAGGGTCAGGCCCGATGTGGTGCTGCTCGACGTGATCCTTCCCTACATGAATGGCATGACCGTGTGCAGGGTCCTGCGGGAGATGCCCGGGGGCGAGCGGGTCCCCGTCGTGATGATGACGGCCCTGGGCGATTCGGATGCGGTCCGGGAGGCGTTCGATGCGGGAGCCACCTTTTTCGTCCAGAAGCCGATCAACGTCTCAACCCTCCCCGAACACCTCACCTACCTCGTCAGATCAAGCCGTGTCCTTCAGGAACTCCATGAAAGCGAAGCGCAAAACCGGGCACTGCTGAACGCAATTCCGGACATGATGCTCCATGTCTGCCGCGAGGGGACCATCCTCGATTTCCGCGCCGGCAATGGGTGCGCCTATGCGGCGTTCGGGGGAAATCTCCGCGGCAGGACCATCGCGGATCTCCTCCCCCCGGGTGCGGCAGCCCAGTTCATGGCCCAGATCGGGCACACCCTTGCCACGGGAACCATGATGGTCTGTGAGTATGAGCTGGAGGGCCCCGGCGGCCTCAATACCCACGAGGCCAGGATCGTCGCCAACGGCACCGGCACGGTGCTCGCCATCGTGCGCGACGTGACGGAGCGGCGTCAGTCGGAGGAAATGATCCGCTACCTGGCCCATCATGACAGCCTCACGGGACTGCCCAACCGGATATTCTTCGGCGAGATGCTGGAGCTCGTCCTGTCCCGCGCCCGGCGCGACGGCAAGCAGGTTGCCATTCTCTTCGTGGATCTTGACGACTTCAAGCTCATCAACGACACCCTCGGCCACGCCGCCGGCGACCACCTGCTGCGGGAAGCGGCCCAGCGCCTCAAGGGGTGTGTCCGGGACAGCGACTGCGTGGCCAGCGGGGCAGGGAGCGACCTGTGCGGCACTATCGCCCGCTTCGGCGGCGACGAGTTCATCCTGTCGCTGGGGAACCTGGACTCCGTCGACGATGTGGTTGCGGTGACGCAGCGGATTACCAACGAGTTTTCCCGGGAGTTCCGGATCGACGGCCATGAGATCTTCGTCTCGGTGAGCATCGGCATCTCCATGTATCCCGACGACGCCGAAGATACCGGCTCTCTGGTCAGGAACGCCGACATGGCCATGTTTGCCGCAAAGGAAGAAGGGGGGCCGTCGTTCCGCTTCTTCACCCGGGGCATGAACGAAGCCGCCCAGCAGCGTCTCGCCATTGAACTCAGCCTGCGCAAGGCCCTGGAGCGGGGTGAGATCTTCGTCCACTACCAGCCCAAGGTGGACCTGTCCTGTGGTGAGATTACCGGTTTCGAGGCCCTGGCCCGCTGGCGCCACCCGGAGCTGGGGCTGATTCCCCCCGAGACCTTCATCCCCCTGGCGGAAAAGAACGGTCTGATTGTCCGGATCGGCGAGTGGGTGCTGAGAACCGCCTGTACCCAGGCCAGGGTGTGGATCGACGAGGGCTTTTCCGATCTGTGCATGGCCATCAACCTCTCAAGCCACCAGTTCACCAGCGGCAGCCTCACCTCTCTGGTCAAAGAGGTCCTTGACGAGACGGAACTGCCCCCCTCCTGTCTCGAATTCGAGATTACCGAGGGCATCCTCATGGAACGGACCGACAAAACCATGCGGACCCTCTCCGAGCTGCGGGACATGGGGGTCAGGATCTCCATCGACGATTTCGGCACCGGTTACTCCTCGCTGGGCTATCTCAAGCGCTTTCCCGTGAACACGGTCAAGATCGACCGCTCGTTCGTGCGGGAAATCGATTCGCCCCACGAGGACGCGGCGATCATCAAGGCCATCATTGCCGTGGCGCGCAACCTGAATCTCCAGGTGGTGGCCGAGGGGGTCGAAAGCCATAGCCAGACTGAATTCCTCCTGGCCCATGGCTGCAACGAGGCCCAGGGGTTCCTCTTCGGCAAGCCGGTGGCCCCCGATGAGGCGAGCCTGATGCTCCGGGCCGGTAGATGGCGCGACGCGCCCGCGCGTGCCATGGCGCGGGGGCGATGATGCCGGCACGCCGGCTGAACTGCTGAACATTATGAAAGGAAGGGGAACGATGGGGCTGCGGCAGACGCAGCCTTTTTTTCTGTCAAACAGCCAACCATGACAAAAAAATGTTTCCGGTCCGGAGAGAGGTTGAAAAAAATCTAAATTCACCGATACTTATGACCGATACGGTATAGTATGATCACTCAATTGCGGATGAAACATGTTATGGATGAATGTCCCCTGGAAAATGCGCCTCCTCTGATCCTCGTGGTGGACGATGATGCGGTGACCCGCAAGATGTTGCGCAATCTCTTCACGCTTTCGGGCTACCGCGTGGCCGATGCGGAGGACGGTGCCCGGGCGGTCGAGATGTATCGCGAGCACTCGCCGGATCTGGTCCTCCTCGACATCATGATGCCGGTCATGGATGGGTATGGTGCCTGTGCGGCGATCCGCGGCCTGCCGGGCGGCGAGCATGTCCCGATCATCATCATGACCGCCCTGGACGACGTGAGTTCCATCGGCCGCGCCTTTGACGCCGGGGCCACCGATTTCATCGAAAAGCCCGTGAACTGGATGCTCCTCAACCACCGCCTCCCCTACCTGCTGCGGGCACGGGACGCCTTTGTCTCCCTCCAGCGCAGCGAGGCCACCAGCCGTCTGCTTTCGGGCGAGCTGATGGCGCTCCTGAACTCCATCAACGACAGCCTTGTCCTCTTTTCCACCGACCTGAAACTGCTCTGGGCCAACCGGAGCGCGGAGCACCTCTACGGGGATTACGTCGAGCGGCTCACGGGTCAGGAGTTCGTCTCCCTCAAGGGGGCGCGGGGCATACCGTCGGACGCCTTTGCCGTGCGCACGTCGCTCGGCTCGGGCGAGCCCTTCTACGAGCGCGTATCATCCGCCGGCGGCAAGATATGGGACATGAGATACTTTCCCGTGCGCGGCGAAGACGGCACCGTGCGCGGCATCATCGAACTGGCCTCGGACATGACGGAGATGGTCTCCCTCCAGGCAGAGGCCCTCCGGTCGGGGCAACTGGCCGCCTTGGGCGAACTGGCGGCCGGCGTGGCCCACGAGATCAACAACCCCATCAACGGAATCATCAACTATGCGCAACTGCTGGTGAACTGGCTGCCGTCCGCCTGCAAGGAGCGCGATATCGCCGAGCGGATCATCCGGGAGGGGGATCGGGTGGCGGGAATCGTCCGGGGGCTTCTCTTCTTTGCCCGGGAGGGCATGGGCGCTCGTCTGCCCTGCAACGTCGCCGAGGTGCTGACCGATACGCTCACCCTCACCGAGGCCCAGATCCGCAAGGACGGCATCACCCTCAAGGTCGGGGTGCCGGCGGACCTGGGCCGCGTGAGGGCCAGCCATCAGCAGCTCCAGCAGGTCTTCCTCAACATCATCAGCAACGCCCGCTATGCCCTCAACGAGAAGTTCCGCGGCTTCCATTCCGCCAAGATCCTGGAAATTCGGGGCGAACGCGTGCTCATCGACGACCGCCCGTACATCCGGATCGGCTTCAAAGACACCGGCACCGGCATCCCGGACGCCATCAAGGACAAGGTGATGACGCCGTTCTTTTCCACCAAGCCCACCTGCAAGGGGACGGGCCTGGGGCTCAGCATCAGCCAGAACATCGTCCGCGACCACGAGGGCAGGCTCTCCATCGAGAGCCGCGAAGGGGAATTCACCCTGGTGAGCATTGACCTTCCCTCCGAGGAGGTGCTATGACATACAGCATTCTCGTGGTAGACGACGAGGAGAGCCTCCGCTATACTTTCCGCTGCTTCCTGGAGCACCAGGGCTACGAGGTGGCGGTGGCATCGAACTACGAAGAAGCCCTGGCGGCCCTGCCCGCAGGGTTCGATCTCGTCTTTGCCGATATCGTCCTCGACGGCTGGACCGGCGTCGATCTGCTGCGCGAGGCACGGTTGCGCGGGTTCGACGTCCCCTTCGTCATGGTGACCGGCTATCCCCACATCGATACCGCCTCTGAAGCGCTCAGGCTCGGCGCCTACGACTACATTCCCAAGCCGGTGAAGCAGGAGACCGTTGTCCGGGTCGCCCGCATGGCGATCCGCCACCACCTGGTCTCCAGGGAGAAGGACCAGTACCGCTCCAACCTGGAGGCGATCTTCCGCAGCGTCAAGGATGCCATCGTCACCGTTGACCGGGGAATGCGGCTCATCGCCTGTAACACTGCCGCCGCCACCCTCTGCGGTATCACGAAGGGCAAGGTCGAGGCTCAAGAGCTCTTCTGCCCCGAAGATTGCCAGCACCAGTGCCTGAAACTTCTGGAAGAGACCCTCGTCAAACGCCGGCCCATCGAAGGGCAGCGATTCGTCTGCCGCAGGCAGGGGCAGCCCGATCGTGTGATCGCCGCCGCCACGTCGCCCCTGCTGGATCAACTGGAAGGTTTCGACGGAGCGGTCCTCGTGGCCCGGGACGAAACCCGTCTCGACCACCTGGAGCGCCGGGCCTCGGGGCGCCGTTCGCACCTGTCGCTGGTCGGCGGCAGCGCGTCGATGCAGCGGCTCTATGCGCTGCTGGAGGCCCTGTCGGACGTGGATACCACCGTCCTCATCACCGGTGAGAGCGGAACCGGCAAGGAACTGGCCGCGGATGCCCTCCACCGGGGTGGGCGCCGTGCAGACAAGCCCTTTGTGGCGGTCAACTGCGCCGCACTTCCCGAAACTCTTTTGGAGAGCGAGCTGTTCGGCCATGTGAAGGGGGCGTTCACCGGCGCGCTCAGGGACAAGGACGGGCGCTTCCAGAAGGCCGATGGCGGAACGATTTTCCTGGACGAGATAGGGGACGTATCGCCCGCCATGCAGTTGAGGCTGCTGCGGGTGCTTCAGGAGAAGGTGTTCGAACGGGTCGGCGATGCGACACCGATACGGGTCGACGTGCGGATCGTGGCGGCCACCAACCGCGACCTGGCGCAATTGGTGCGCGAAGGGCGGTTCCGGGAGGACCTCTATTACCGGCTCAAGGTCGTGCACCTGGAACTCCCCCCCCTCCGGGAGCGCAAAGAGGATATCTCCCCGCTGGTGGAGCACTTTCTCGGGCGCCTGACCGCCCGCTTCGAGAGGAACCCCCTCACCATCTCCCAGGAGGCGCTGGACACGCTGATGTCCCATCCTTGGCCCGGCAACGTGCGCGAACTCGAACACGTTCTGGAGCATGCGGCGATCCTGTGCCAAGGGCACGTCATCCTGCCCGATCACCTGCCCGCCGACCTGGCTCCGGCCGCCCCGCGTCTTCCGGCACCCCGGGCGGCCAGGGTAACGGACGAAGCAGCCCTGATCCGCGATGCCCTCGTCCGGGCAGGCGGCAACAAGACCAAGGCCGCGAAGCTCCTCGGCATGAGCCGCCGGACCATTTACCGCAAGCTGGATGAGCACGCAATCAAATGAGCTGGTGAGCCGGATCGCCGGCGGCTCCGGGCAGCAGAACGCCACCACCGACCAGATCACCATGAACCTCCAGCAGGTCTCGGACGCGATCGACGCGTCCTCCCGCGGTTCGGAGGAGGCCGCCACTGCGGCCCACCCCCTCTCGGCGTTCTCCGAAAATCTCCGGGACATCGCGGGCCGGTTCCGCGCGGCATGGCGGAGGGCCGGCGAAAGGCGCCGACCTTTGCAGTACAAATAGAGAAGGGAGAATTTGATGGTTGTATGGAAGGATGAGTACCTGATCGGGGTCGAGCAAGTGGACCGGCAGCACCGCGAGCTCTTCGACCGGTTCCATCGGCTCATGGATGCCCTCACGGGAGGGACCGCAAGGCACGAGTTGCAGGAAACAATAGTATTCCTCGAATCATACGCCGAGGAGCATTTTTGCGAGGAAGAAACCTTGCTGCGGGAATGCCACTATCCCGACGCCGATTCCCATCGCACGGCCCACGAGACGTTCCGGCAACAGCTCTGCGGCTTCAGGGAATCGCTCGCTGAGCAGGGGGCAACCAACCTGCTGGTGATCGAAACCGTCCGGGCCCTGTTCCAGTGGCTCGTGGACCATGTCTGCGGCATGGACAGGGCGTTCGTGTCCTATCTTCAGCAGAGGGTGAAGTAAAAGGTGGCCCCCTGTCCCACCTCTCCTTCCGCCCAGACCTTCCCGCCGTGGCGCTGGACGATCCGCGCCACCGTGGCGAGGCCGATGCCGTGCCCTTCGAAATCGTCGGTGTGATGGAGCCTCTGGAACGGCGCGAAGAGCCGTTCCGCCAGTTCCATGTCAAAGCCGGCCCCGTTGTCGCGAACAAAGTAGGTTGCGGCGCCGCTTCTGCCGGTCACGCCGAACTCGATGCGGGCATCAGCGCGCTTGCTGCTGTATTTCCATGCATTTCCCACCAGGTTGTCCAGTACGACATGGAGTAGCCCCGCGTCCCCCCGGGCCGTCACCCCTTCGGTCAGATGGAAGCTGACCCTGCGCTCCGGCTCGCCCATCCTCAGGGTTTCGGCTATCTGACGGGCCATGGTGCTCAGGTTTACCGTTTCGGGCTTCATGGCACAGCGCGTGATCCGGGAGAAGTTGAGCAGGGTTCCGATGAGATGGTCCATGTTGCGCGTTTCGTCGTAAATGCTGCGGACGAAATCGCGGCATTGATCTTCCAGTTGACCGCCGTACAACTCCAGAATGAGCTGGGAGAACCCGTTGATGTTGGTGAGGGGGCGGCGCAGGTCGTGGGATACCGAGTAGTTGAACGCCTCCAGTTCCTCGTTGGCGGCCTCCAGTTCGCGGTTTACCGCTTCCAGTTGCTCGACGCTCGCCTCCAGTTCGCAGTTGGTTTCCTCCAGCACCTCCGCCCGGGCCTCCAATTCCTTGTTGAGGATGACGACCTGCTGCTCGGCCCGCTTGCGGGCGGTAATGTTCCGGACAAGGCTCAGCAGGCACTGCTCGCCGTTCAGTTCGATAATGACGCCCGAGTAGAGTCCGATGATCGTTTCACCGTTCCTGTTGCGGAACACGATTTCCCGGTCGTGGACCGAGCCCTGCCCGGTAACCTCGCGCAGCACATCTTCGCGCTCGGCTTTGTCAATCCAGATGCCGAGATCGTACGATGTGCGGCCGAGCACCTCTTCCTTCCGCCAGCCAAGGGCCTTTTCGAACGCCCCGTTCACCTCCAGATACCGTCCGTCGGCAAGGGATGCGATGATCATGATGGTGGGCGCGGTGTTGAAGGCCTTGGCAAAGCGTTCCTCCGAAGCGCGGAGTTCGGCTTCGGCCCGCTTGCGGGTGGTGATGTCCTGGAAAAAGACCGAGAGCCCGTCCCGCGAGGGGTAGGCGTGAACTTCGAACCAGCGGGCGAGGGGAGAGTAGTACTCCTCGAACGTGGCGGTCGCTCCGCTCGCCACGGCGCGGCGGTACTCCACGTCAAACCTGGTGCCCGAGGCATCTGCGAATTCCTCCCAGATACTCTTCCCCAGCAGGTCTCCCCTGGTGCGCCCGAGCAGCCGTTCCGCCTCCCCGTTCAGGTAGGTGAAGCACCATGAGTGATCCAGTGAAAAGAATGCATCGGTAATGCTTTCGAGGATGGCGGAGATGCGCTGGTGGGACTCCCGCACGGCCTCTTCCCGTTCCGCCAGTTCCCGGAACAGGATGTCGTAGGGGCGGGTCAGGGCCGTTTCGACCAGTCCCCGGTAGATGAGCAGCACGGCCGCTGCCTTGAACAGGTGGCCGACCAGGTTGCTCAGGCCGAAGACGTCGATGTAGAAGGTGAAGGCCAGTTCGGCTCCCACCATGAGGGCGAGGGCCCCTGACAGATAATTGGCGACCCGGCGGTCGAAAGCCCTGCGCTTGAGCCTCAACAGGGCCAGGGCTGCCACGAAGGTTGCGGAAATGATGTATTCGCTGACTTTTTTGAATGGGGTGAGGCCGACCCCCTCCACAAAGCAGACGGGAAAGGCCTGCCAGGCGAAGATGGCGGCGAGCGTCAGCGAGGTGACGGCCAGGTATGCGGCCAGCAGGGTGTGCGGCAGAAGCCGGCGGCCGATGAAAAAGGGGGCCAGCAGGAACGAGGCGCTCTGCAGGTAGCGTCCTGCTATCCAGAGTTGGGTGGGGAGATTGGCGTCGAAGCCGGGGAAGAGCCCCATGCCCTTGTAGGCGAGGGTGTGCAGCAGGTCGATGCCGCCGACGCAGAGGTGGGCGATGCCGATGGCCAGCAGATACCCGTTGGCTGCAAAGCGGCGCGAGTTCCAGGCAATGACGAATATCCCGCCCGAAATGACCACGGAGAAGAGCTCAACCAGCACATGGAACAGAATGAAGCTGTAAAAGCTCGTCAGGTAGAGCCCGGCAAGGATTCCCGTCCCTATGACCAGCAACGGCAAGGTTTCGGACGTGTTCCTGTTTTCGGTCATGGAGATTTCCATAGTTGCTTGATGCTTTTTTGTTGCCAAAGTGTTTAGTGGGTGGCGTAGGGGAAGTATACCGGCTCCATGTCGTGCCGCGCAAGCCAGGAAATCCCTGAGGAGGCGAAACAACCCGCACAGTTCACGGTTGCGCGGGCGCGGCGGGGCAGGTATCATTAGAGCTTGTTCGCAGGCAACGGTCTGCGGGGGCGCAGACGGCGCGCCACCAGTCCCCGCGTCACGGCGCCGGTTGCGGAGACGCCCCCTTCTACAGCCTCCGGAGGCCCCATGCGCTATCCCGATACGGTCAATTTCCCCTTCAACGCGGCGGTCCTCGGCGACAGCTTCGACATGCTCCATCCCGGCATCCCCGATGACGGCTCACCGGGCATCTGGGCCATTTTGCGCGGAGGTTCGCTGGTCGTTGCCGCTCAGGGCGGCCGGTTGGCGCTTCCCTGCGGGACGTTGCCGGAGGGGCTTTTTGTCGAGTCCGAGCCTGTTCTCATGGGCCGCTGGCAGGGGATGCCGGTCAGGGCCGTCCGCGTCGGCGCCCGGACGGAGCTGCCGCCGCATCTGGCTGCTGAACCATTCAACGCAGGCGGGGAGTGTCTGGATGACGTGACCCTGACCCTGGGTGGCATTGCCCAGCAGGTTCTGCACTGGGAGCGCTCCAGCACCCGTTGCCCGCGGTGCGGCGGTGCCACGGAACGCCTTGCCGGCGGATGGGGCAAGCACTGTCCCTCGTGCCGGACCGAGCACTTTCCCCACATCCATCCCTGCGCCATCATCCTTGTCAGGCGGGGAGACGAGTTCCTCCTGGTCCGCAAGCCCGAGTGGACGCCCGGGCGCTACAGCCTCGTGGCCGGCTTTCTCGATTTCGGCGAATCCCTGGAGGAGTGTGCCCGCCGCGAAGTGCGGGAAGAGGCCGGGGTTGAGATTGCCGGCATCCGCTACGTGGGGAGCCAGTGCTGGCCGTTCCCGAGCCAGCTCATGGCCGGGTTCGTGGCCGAATACGCAGGCGGCGAGATCCGGGTCGATCCCGATGAAATCGAGGATGCCAGGTGGTTCAGCGTGGACCGGATGCCCGGTTCGCTCCCACAGCACCGCAGCATTGCCCGGTGGATCATCGAGCGCTTCGCCCTCGGGGACCGGGAAACGCCGTGAAAGGCAGGGACTCGGGATTCGGGATCCGAAAAAGCATACCAGCACCGTAAGGGAGGTTTACCGTGTCATTTGTTTCCGCGCTCTGCCGCCTGGCCGTCGCCCTGTGGGTCGGCGGCGCCGCCCTGTTCACCTTTATCCTGACCCCGATCATCTTCCGTTCCGAGAGCCGCGACGCGGCCGGGCGCATCGTTGGCTATCTCTTCCCGGGCTACTTTCGCTGGGGGCTCGCCTGCGGCGCCGTGGCCCTGGTGGCGCTCCTGGTCGTCAGGGGAAAGAGCTGGATTCCGGCCGCGGCCTGATGGTGGTGATGCTTGCCGTCACGGCATTCCAGGCATTCCATGTCGAGCCGAAGGCCGCGGAGCTCAAGCGTCAGATCCCCTCCTTCGAAACCACCACCAAGGATCATCCTCTCAGGCGCGAGTTTTCGAAGCTTCACGGGATTTCAGCGGCGTGCAACCTGTCGGTGATTGCCGGCGGGGTGGTGCTGGTGATCCTGCTCTAGGGTGGAGAACGCCATGGAGATTCCCCGCCACCCCGACTCCCGCCCCCTTGCCCTGGCGGACAAGCCGCTGCTGGACGCCCTGTTCGCCGAGCTTCAGCCCCGCGTGTCCGAACTGACCTTCGCCAATCTCTACCTGTTCCGCGGGGTCCACGACTATCGCCTCACCCGGCTGGGTGACGCGCTGGTGGTGCTCGGCCGGGGCTACGGCGGCGAGGCGTACGCCCTGCCGCCCCTCTCCGGCGACGTGAAGGGGGCGCTCCGCGCGCTTCTGGCCGGCGGCCTCACCATCTATGGGGCCGATGACGCCTTTCTGGAGCGCCATGGGGCGGATGCGGACATCCAGGCCGAAGAAGACCGAGATGGCTTCGACTACCTCTATCTCCGGTCGGACCTGGCCGATCTTCCCGGCAACCGCTTCCACAAGAAGAAGAACCGGATCAACTACTTTGCCGCGCGTCACCCCTTCGAGGTGCGGGTGTTCGGGCCGGACCACCGCCAGGGATGCCTGGCGCTGCTCGACGAGTGGCGCCGGGTGCGCGATGTCGCCGGCAGCATGTCGCTGGACCCGGAAACGGCCGCTGCCGCCGAAGCGGTGACTCTGTCCGCCGAGTTGGGGCTCGAAGGGGTGGTGATTGCCGTGGCGGAGAGGGTGGGGGCCTTTGCCCTGGGAGAACGGCTCAACCGCGAGACGGCCGTCTGTCACTTCGAAAAGTCCGACCCTTTCATGGAAGGGATTTCCCAACTGGTGAACCGGGAGTTCTGTCGCCTCTTCACCGACTGCACCTTCGTGAACCGCGAGCAGGACCTGGGCGAGCCGGGCCTGCGCACCGCCAAGCTCTCCTACCACCCGGTGGAACTGGTGCGCAAATTCCGGTTGCGGAAAACCCCGGCGCCATGAACGATCAGGTCCGCCTTCACTACGAGACCTGGGTCTACCCCCGCTATCCGCTCGCTGCGTCGGTGCGACGGAGCGACACCTATGCCCTGAACCTCGACGCCCTCTACGCCCGCTTCAACGGCACGCTGCCGCCGGCTGCGGCCCGCCGCATCCTCCTTGCCGGCTGCGGCAGCTTTTCCCCGTACCCCACGGCAGTGGCAAACCCCGGCGTGCCGGTCACCGCCCTGGACCTCTCCGCCGCGAATCTCAGGCGGGCCCGGCTCCACGCCTGGATGCACGGCAGGTTCGGCATTTCCTTCGAACAGGGAGACCTGATGGACCCGGCCGCGGCCCAGGGGGGGTACGGCTTCATCGATTCCTTCGGCGTTATCCACCACCTGGCAGACCCCCTGGAGGGACTGCGGGCCCTGGAGCGGCGGCTGGCGCCGGGAGGGATCCTCCGGCTCATGGTGTACAGCCGGGGCGCCCGGCGGGTGGTGGAATCGGCCCGCCGGGCCCTGCGCCTCGCCGGCGTACGGGACATGGCGCGGCTCAAGGCTCTCCTGCGCCGTTCCCCGCCCGGGTCGAGACTCGGCCATGCCGTGGAGGCCTCGGGCGAAGGGGGAGGGGACGCGGGGCTTGCCGACGCCCTGCTTCATCCCCGGGCTTGTGCCTATGGCATCGACGGGCTCATGGCCATGGTGGGGGAGACCGGCCTGGTGCCGCTCCGTTTCGCCCACTCCCGCGCCCTTGCCGAGCCGGCGGCCGAGGTGGCGCGCCTGCGCGGGCTGGAGCAGGCCGGCGGACCGGTGCCCAACTTCGTCCTCTACCTGGGGCGCGACCCCCGGGGCGGCTGCGGCCTCGCCCCGGACGCGCTCCTGATGCTCAATCCTGCCCTCCGGCACGATGTGGGCGCTCTCCGTCTCGCGCCGCTGGCCGTACCTCCCCGTCTCGGCATCGAGAATCCCGTGCTCGGCTTTGCCGACCGGCGGTTTTTGAGGCGCTTCCGCACACCGGTACCGGTGAGCGCGTTGACTCCGGCAGACCGGGAGCGTGTTGGTGCCTTCCTTGATGCGCTGTTCGTCATCCCGTTCCGGTAGCGGCTCCTTAACAGTTGACACGGACAGCGCGGGCAGGTATGTAATGGCTTTCAGGAGGCCCCCCGAACCCATGGCAGCGGGGCCGATTTACACGCCACAAGGAGCCACCCATGACCAACCTCTGTCCCTGCGGTAGCGGCAAAAGCTTTGGCGAGTGCTGTGAGCCCCTCGTCACGGGGGCGCGCGCCGCCCTTACCGCCGAAGAGCTGATGCGTTCGCGCTACACCGCTTATACCCGTGCGGAGATAGGCTATATCCACGACACGACGCATCCGGACCACCGGGCCGATTTCGACGAGAAGGGAACCCGCGAGTGGGCCGAATCATCCCGATGGGAGGGGCTCGAAATCGTTGCCACCGCGGGCGGAGGCCCCGCCGACGCCGAGGGCCGGGTGGAGTTCATCGCCCGTTACCGCGACGCCGGAGGACGCCGCACCCACCACGAACTGGCCGAGTTCCGCAAAGTCGATGATGCCTGGTATTTTACCGACGGCTATGGGATCAAGCCCCAGCCCGCCGTGAGCGCCAAGGTGGGGCGCAATGACCCGTGCACCTGCGGCAGCGGCAAGAAGTATAAAAAGTGCTGCGGCGTCTGATCTTGTCAGCCGTCTGACCGTGACCGCGGCGCTCTTTCGGCGCCGCGGTTTTTTTGCTTCGACATCACCCCCTGAAGGCCCGCTCCACCTCCTCCCGCAGCAGCGACTCCCTCCCCGTGTAACGGGGTGAAAAGTGGAACGGAACCACCCGCGCAACGCCCGCATCCCTGCCCAGTTCGCCTGCAACGCGGGCGGTCAGGTGGCACCGGTCGCCGGCGCGCTCCCGCTCCTCATCCAGGAAGGGGGCCTCTATGAAGAGGTAATCGGCGCCGGCCGCCAGCTCCACGATGCGCCGCCGGTTTTCGGGGGTCGGTGCTGCGTCCGTGACGTAGACGATCTTCTGCCCGGCCACGGTTTTGGTGAAGCGCTCCCGCAGTTCGCCGAGAGAAAACCGCGTCCCGCGTTCTTGTCCCTCTTCCCGCCACCAGACCGTGAAGGGTTCCCCGTCGTCCCTGCCGCCCAGGATCGCCCGTTTGAGTTCCGCCAGCCACGGTCCCGTCGGCAGTCCCGCCTCCCGCAGGCGGTTCTTGAGGATGTGCACGTGGTTTTTCTCTTCCAGGGCAAAGGCGAGACAGGGGATGCCATGGTCGAGGAAGACGCTCCTGACCCGGAACGCCTCTTCATCCAGAAGCACTCCGCCGTGGACGTGATCCCGCTGCTCGTTCTCCCGCGAGAACGCCGCACGGCAATGAAACTCCGCACTGTGGATGCTTCCGTCCGGATGGAGTTCGGCTGCAGCAACGGTGAAGTCGGTGGGGAAGGTCCCCACCAGGTTCCAGGTGTATCCCCCCAGTCGCGCTGTCACCCGGTCGACGAATCCCGGCGGTCCAACCAGGTGAAGCCGTTTCTCCCGGCCGAGGCAGAGCCTCACCACCCGGTCGAAGCCTATGAAGTGGTCCACATGGGTGTGGGAGACGAAGATGTGGGAGAGGCGGAGCACCTTTCGGGGTGGCAGCGGAGCCGTGTCGCCCAGGTCGAACAGGACCGCCCGCCGCTCGAACAG
Source organism: Geobacter anodireducens (assembly GCA_001628815.1). Lineage (NCBI taxonomy): Bacteria > Pseudomonadati > Thermodesulfobacteriota > Desulfuromonadia > Geobacterales > Geobacteraceae > Geobacter > Geobacter anodireducens. The sequence continues at coordinate 2,508,193 of CP014963.1, read as the reverse complement.
GAAATCGACGTAGAGGCCCGGGTCCTCGAACGGGCAATTCACGAGATGGGGGTGGAAGAGTGGTGGCATCATAGGTCTCCCATGGCCTTCTACAGGGAAGTGTATCACGCCTCGCGTTATGGGTATTGTCCTTGCATCAAAAAATCAACGTATTGTGATCTTTGGTTGTACAGTGGCGCAACTGGTGGAATGTCGATGCTGTTTGAGAGATGACTCCCCGCAGGGACGCGAGGTCTTGTCCGTGAAAACAATGAATGTCCCGCTGAAAAACGGTACCGAATCGATCATTGTCACGGCCCTGATGGCGCTTACGGCCTTCTGGTTCGTCGATGCGGTGATCGATGCCGTCATCCCCCAGGTGGAATGCGAGTGTGGCCACCTTCACGTGCCGGCCTTGCTTGCCTCCCTGTTCCACCTGATCCCCCTCATTGCCCAACTGCTGCTCATTATCTTCGTCCGCAGGCTGTTCAGGGAGCGCCGGCTGCTGGTCCGGGAGCTGGAAGCGGCGGCAGCCGCTGCCCTGGACGAAAAGGCCAGGACCGATGCCGTCATTGCCGCGGTGGGCGACGGGGTCTGCATGCTTGACCGGGATTTCCGCATCGTCTACCAGAACCGGGCCCATGAGCGCCTCATCGGCGAGCATGGGGGGGAGCTCTGCTCCGAGGCATACGGCGAAGACCCGGACACCTGCGGCGACTGCCCCATGGCCCGCACCATGGAGACGGGCGAAGTGCGTGCGGGGACCCGCCGGCTCACCAGCAGGGGGGAGACACGTTTCCTGGAGATCACCTTCTCTCCCGTGCGCAATGCCTCCGGCGAAATTGTCGCCGGCGTCGAAGTGGTGCGCGACGTGACCGAACGCAGGCACAACGAGGAGGAAATCAGGTCCCTCAATGCCACCCTGGAGCGCCGCGCCAGGGACCTGGCGGCCAACAACCGGGAGCTGGAGGCGTTCAGCCATTCCCTCTCCCACGACCTGAGCGCTCCGCTCACCAAGATATCCTGTGCCGTGGAGGCGCTTCGGGAATTATACGGTGAGCGGATGGGCGACGAGGGGCGGTTTCTGTTGTCATGCATCAGCGAGGGAGGGGTCCAGATGGAGGACCTCATGGATGCCCTGCTGGTTCTGAGCCGGGTTTCGCGCAAGGAGCTCCGTCGCGAGACGGTGGACATGGGCGCCATGGTCAGCCAGCTCGCCCTGGACCTGCGCCGGTCAGACCCGGCCCGCCGGGTCGATTTCGTCATTTCCCCCGAGCTGACGGCCGAGGGAGATCCCTCCCTGCTCCGCGTGGCCTTGCAGAATCTGCTGTCCAATGCCTGGAAATTCACCCGTAACGTGGATGGCGGACGGATCGAATTCGGCTCCATCGACCGCAACGGCGAACGCGTCTTTTATCTCCGCGACAACGGCGCCGGTTTTGACATGGGAGCGGTGGGACGGATCTTCGAGGTGTTCCAGCGGCTCCACGACGAGGGACTGTTCCCGGGCACCGGCGTGGGGCTCGCCACCGTACAGCGGGTCATCGAGCGGCACGGCGGCACCGTAACCGCCCATGGCGTGCAGGGCCACGGGGCCACCTTCACCTTCACCCTGCCGTAACCGGCGGTTCCGCGTCCACGGGAGACACCGCCCGCCGGTCCCCATGACCGCATACATTTTATGTGTGCGAATCGGGCGGTCGTGGCAGTGTCTCGTTTGGTCAGTCGCTGCCCGTAACTCTCACCAGAACCCCAGATCAGGGTTGAAACGGAAAGGATGCGGTCATGGCCGAGAAACGGAAGGCGGGAAGAGTCAAAAGGCGCCTGTCGCTCAGGTTCGGAACCGATACCCCCAGCCGGCTCGCTTTTACCGAAGATGTCTCGGCCCGCGGCCTTTTCGTCAAGACCACCAACCTCTGCCCGCCGGGTACCCTCATTCAGATCGAACTGGAATTGCCCGATGGCGATCCGGTCTTCCTGGAAGGGATGGTCAGGTGGTCCAAAAAGGTTCCTCCCCAGGTCATTCATCTCGTCAGGAAGAGCGGCATGGGAGTCAGGATCATCCGGTTCATAGCCGGCGAGGAGCGCTACCGGCGCTTTGTCGACGGACTCCGCCGCACCCCTTAGCCATACTCATCTGATGCAGAACTACTGCGCAGGCCATCTGCCGCGTTGCGCGGTGCCCGCACCCTCGCCCTTCTCCTCTTCTTGTTCGATGAATTCCCGCATCAGTTCGTAGGTCCTGAGTGGCTGCTCCTCGTGGGGATTGTGACCGCAGGTGCCGATGACGGCCAGTCGCGCCGACGGCAGGTCCTCAGCCAGGCGGCGGCCCTGGGCCGGCCGGACGATGCGGTCGTTTTCTCCCCAGATGATGAGGGCGGGAATGTCTATCGCCCCATACCGCTGAATGACGGTTGAGGCATCGGTCCGGGAAAGCTCCCGCACGGTCCGGATCAGCACCCGCGCTATCCCCCTTCTGCCGAAACAGGTTTCATACCGCAGGATGCGTTCCGCCGTGATGGCGGCTGGGTCCTCGAACACCGCGCGGAGGGTGGCCTTGACGATCAGGCGTACCGGGATCAGGGCCATGCCGAGCCGGGCGAGCACCGGTACCCGGAGCAGCCGCATGAAGCGGGGAAGCCGCTGGGGGTAAGCGGCACAGTCCAGGAGCACCAGCCGGCCGATCAGTCCGTCGTCACCCCGCTCACCCGCCCGGAGGGCAACCAGCAACGCGATGCCGCCGCCGAGGGAATGCCCAGCGAGCACTACCTGCCGAAGCCCCTGTGCCTTTATGAAGGCCGTGACCACGGCGGCCTGCTCTTCAAGGGAATACGATCCGCACCGCGGCTTGGACGAAAAGCCGAACCCCTTCAGGTCAATCAGGTAGAGGGTGAAGCGGTCGGGGGGGAAGAGCGGGGCCAGGTCGTCCCAGGTGGTCAGGGCCGCGGCAAAGCCGTGGATGAAGACCACGTGCACCGGGCCGCAGCCGTGGGTACGATAGTGAATGAGGGTGTCGGGGGAATGGGCGAAACAGGAACCGGAAGCAGTGCTGGCCATGGCCGCGGATCAGCCGGCGCGCTGGCTGTCGGCCCGGTCCTCCGTGCCGGGGCAGGGGGCGGCGCTGTCCTGGCCGATGCCGGACATGATGTGGAAAATGCCACAGGTGGCATAGGGTTTCCCGTCCCGGAAATTGCACGATACGGAGCCGGTGACCGGCACGGTCCGGCCGTGTTTTGTCACGAAGGAGAAGGAGACCGGCCCCGAACGCGCGCCGGCCAGCAGTCTCAAGAAGATTTCCCGGCAGTGGTCCACGGACTTCGGATGGATGACGTCGAAGATGGAGAGCGTGGCGAGGTCTTCGTCCGTGTAGCCCAGGGTGGTGCGCCAAGCCCGGTTCACGTAGTTGATGGAGCCGTCGATGGCTATGCTCTGGAACAGGTCGCTGGCGTTGTCGAGGATCAGGTCGTACATCCCCTCCCGTTCGCGGAGCGTGTCGAGCACCCGCTTTTCCTCGGTTATGTCCGTGTAGAAGAGAACCACGTGGGTGATGTCGCCGAAACGGTCCTTGATGGGGGCGCCGTGGACGTTGAACCATCTTCCGACGCGGCCGCACTCGCTGCGCCGCTCGGCGCGCTTCGAGGCCATGATGCTCGCGAAAATGCAGTCGTCGGGGTGCTCCATGCGGCAGATCATCTCATCGCAGGTCTTCCCGACGGGGTTGCCGTCGTAGGCGAATATTTTCCGGGCCTGGGAATTGCTCGCCTGGATGTTCCTCGAGGTGTCCAGCACGAAAATAGCGGCGTCGGAGCAGTCGAAGATCCCCTGAATCTCGTCATGGGCCAGCTTCAGCTCGGCATTCACCTCTTTCATGTGTTCGAGAATCTGCTCGAAGGAGTTGCAGACGATGCCGATGGGATCCACTTCCAGCAGGCTGCGGTCGTCGAGCTCTTCGTGGCGCAGGGGGAGGGTGCCCATGGTGGCCAGCAGGTGGTTCGTCTTCTCCCGGATATAGGCGATCGCCTTGCGCTCCCGCTCGGCCAACTTCTCGTTTTCCCTGTGGAGCCGGCGGATCTCGTCCCTGCCGGACAGGTTGCCGAGAAATGATTTCAAGGTATCAATGATGCCCATTGCTTCAGCCCGCCCGTGAGATCGTCAGTACGTAGTATCCGTCGCGCTTTTCCACCTGGCCCCCATATCCCATGTTGCGCACCGTTTCCGGGATCGTGATGGTTGCATCCCGGTTGTCGGTCAGGAACACGAGCATGCAGTTCCCGTTTTTGAGACCGGTGCGGTGGTGGTTGATTTCCTTCAGCGCCGTCAGCAGCGTGGAGGGACATATCTGGCCGCGGATGTCGAATTCAATGGTTGTCATGGCATACACCTCTGTCGCGGGATGGTCCGGAAGCCCGTCAGGGGCCGGTCATGCAAGGCATCGGGCGATGGCTCTGCTCCCCAGCCAGGCGCCGGCCAGGAGTCCTGCCGTAAAGATAATGCTCTGCCACGCCAGAATCGGCAGTCCTCCGGCCAGGTGCCAGATGTTGCAGGAGGGGGCCATCCGTGCGGCAAGGCCCATGAGAATCCCGCCAGCCAGGGCTGCCAGGTACTGGCGGGCCGGGATGCGGTAGCGGAGGCCGAACTCCCCCAGCAGGAGCGCGGAAAGCGCGCTGCCCGCGATGATTCCGGCGATGACCGGTACCTGGACAAGCGTGATCGCGTCCATTACCGGAGCGGGCCCGCCGATGAGGGGAATGCCGCCGAGGGGCGTTGTCGCCGCTAGGTTGAGCGGCAGTGTCCGGACGTAGGAGAGCTCGGCCAGGTGTCCGGGAGCGAGCCGGTCGAGAAGCCATACTCCCGCCTTTGTGTAGGACGTGGTCACCCCCAGCGGCATGGTGGTGGCCATCACGGACAGAAGGCTGACTCCCGCCAGCACCAGCGCGGTCAGCCACGGCTGGAGGTAGCCTTCCACCTGTGCCTGGCGGGTCAGCCTGCCCTGGCGCCGCCAGCGGAGGAAGACCAGGGCGGCGCCGGTGGCCAGCGGCACCGTGAGCCAATAGGATTCGATCCCCAGGTACGCCGGGACCGTCGTTCCCAGGGCCGGCATGGCGGTGGCATCGGCCAGGCGCTTCCAGGCGGGGTGGATCTCCGCGTAGAGCCCGCTCCCCGCCACGAGTCCCGCCAGCGTAACCATGGCGGCGACGTTTCCTGCCCCGACCCGGTAGAGGGTCCCCACCACACATCCTCCCGCCAGCACCATGCCGAGGCCGAAAATGGCGCCTCCCGCGAGGTTCGATGCGGAGGGGATCTCGAAAAGGGGGAAAGGGGGCAGCGATACCAGGCCACATAAGCGTCCGGCCTCGAACAGGACCATGGCTGCCGCTGACATGAGCAGCACGGGCCGAAGCATGGTGAGGCTGCCGAAGAGGAACAGGTCGCGGAAGGCGCCCGCCATGCAGAAATCGGAGCGGTGCATGACAAATCCCGCGATCATCCCCAGCAGCAGGCCGGCCGCCACGAGAGATCCGGCGGCTCCGATCATGGCCGTCCCCCTGTCCGGGGCGGAGTGCTATCGAGTATGTACTCTTTCATGAGTATTCCTATCGGCAAAACAACGGGAAACTTGAGGAACGGGATCCGTGACTGAGCCGTGGATGCGTCAGGGATCGTTCACCACCTTGAGGCTACCCGCCGATGACGTGGCCCGTCGAATTCGCAGAGGTAGACCGACTGCCAATTGCCGAGCAGCAATTTCCCCTCCACGATGAAAATGGTGAGTGAGGTTCCCGTGAGGGTTGATTTGATGTGCGCGTCCGAATTCCCTTCCGCGTGGGTGAAGTAGGGATCGATGGGGACAAGCCGGTCGAGGAAGCTGACCATGTCGCGCTGGACCGCCGGGTCGGCCCCCTCGTTGATGGTGATTCCCGCCGTGGTGTGAAGCACGAAGAGATGGCACACGCCGTTCCGGACTCCGGCAGACCGCACCTGCTCCTGTACCGCGGACGTGATGTCGATCATGTCGGTTCGCGCTCTGCTCTTGAATTCCAGGTGCCTGATCATGGCGCCCCTCCTTTCAATCGCCCCGGGTGGCTCATCGTATCTTCAACTTTTTCAGCACTATGCCGAGATATTTGTTGACAGGATGTTCCCTGGCAAGAAAGCTCAGGACCGGTGGTTTCCTCAGCCCGAGCCTGCGCAGTTCCGATTCGATCAAGGCATTGCGCTCGTAGAGGAGTCCCTGGCGAAAGGTTCTGATGGCGTCGTCCTTGCGGCCGGCAAGGAGATGGACCTTTCCCAGGTTCAGATAGAGAACCGAGCTGTGGGGCTCGCGGCGGACCGCTTCCTCGCAGAGCCGGGTCGCATGCTCAAACTGCCGCCGCTCACGGGCAAGGCAGAAGGCGAGATAGGACCAGTTGGCAGGGGTGCTCTGCAATCTTACCACCCGCTCGAAACATTCGAGTGCTGCAGCGGTCCTGCCGCTGTCGGCGGCCTTCATCCCGCGGGCGACAAGTTCCTGAAGATCGGTTCCGGGCACGGCTTCCTCCCTGGACATAGTCTGGTATCATTATAAGTCGTTGACGACAGGAGTAAACAGTTAAGGTTGGCTCTGTGAGTTTGTCTTACCACTCTTGTCGTGCGTATGGTATACGTAAAACCGTTTTATTAATACTAAAGGGGGCGGCATGAACATTCATGAGTACCAGGCAAAGGAAATACTGAGCGCCTACGGCATCCCGGTTCCCCGGGGTCGGGTGGCCCTCACCTCAGACCAGGTGGAGCGGGCGGCCAAGGAGATGGGAGGGCATTGCGTCATCAAGGCCCAGATCTATGCCGGCGGGCGCGGCAAGGCCGGGGGCGTCAAGCTGGTCCATCATCCGGAACAGGCCCAGGATTACGGCAAGGACTTGTTCGGCCGCCGCCTCGTCACCCCGCAGACCGGACCCGAAGGGCTCAAGGTCCGCCGCATCCTGGTGGAGGAGGCCGTGGAGATCGCCCGCGAGTTCTATCTCTCCATTACCCTCGACCGTTCCACCTCCCGCTACTGCCTCATCGCTTCGGCCGAAGGGGGCGTGGACATCGAGGAGGTGGCCCAGAAGTCCCCGGACAAGATCCATGTGCTCACCATCGACCCCTACACGGGACTTCGCCCGTTCCAGGCCCGCCGCATCGCCCTGGCCCTGGGGCTTTCCGGCACCCTCTGCGAAGACTGCGTGGAGCTGATGCTCAATCTCTACAAGGTGGTTCTGGAAAAGGACTGCTCACTGGTCGAGATCAACCCCTTGGTGGTCACCCGTGCCGGCTGGCTCATGGCCATGGACGCCAAGATCAACTTCGACGACAACGCCATCTTCCGGCACCGGGAATACCCGGACATGGTGGATTACTCCCAGCTCGACACCCTGGAGATCAATGCCGGCAAGTATGACCTCTCCTACATCAAGCTCTCCGGCACTATCGGCTGCATGGTCAACGGCGCGGGGCTCGCCATGGCCACCCTCGACGTGCTCAAGGAGTTCGGCGGCGAGCCGGCCAACTTCCTGGACGTCGGCGGCGGCGCCACCCGCGAGAAGGTGGCCGAGGCCTTCAAGATCATCCTGGAGGATGCGGACGTGAAGGGGGTCTTCGTCAACATCTTCGGCGGCATCATGCGCTGCGACGTGATCGCCCAGGGGATCATCGAAGCTGCCAGCGAGGTGCACTGCACCCTGCCGATCGTGGTCCGGATGGACGGCAGCAAGGTGGCAGAAGGGAAGCAACTGCTGGTCGAATCGGGGCTCAACGTCCAGACCGCCGACTCCCTGGGCGAGGGTGCGGAACGGATCGTGGGGATGCTCGGCTGACGCGTGCGGGCGCGGGATATCCCCGCCCTCCATTTTCGGGATAAACGGAGAACATACATGTCCATACTCATCAACAGCGATTCGAAAATAGTCGTTCAGGGCATAACCGGCCGCAGCGGACTCTTCCACACCCAGCAGTGCCGGGACTACGGCACCAAGATCGTTGCCGGCGTCACCCCCGGCAAAGGGGGAATCCACATCGAAGGGATTCCGGTCTTCAACACCGTCGAGGAAGCGGTCAGGTGCACCGGAGCCAACGCGTCCATGATCTTTGTCCCGCCGCCGGCCGCGGCCGACGCCATCCTTGAGGCGGCCGACGCGGGACTGGAGCTGGCGGTCTGCATCACCGAGGGGATTCCGGTGCGCGACATGGTGCCGGTGAAGCGCATCCTCCAGGAGAGCCGGACCCGGCTCGTGGGACCGAACTGCCCCGGGGTCATCACTCCGGGCGAGTGCAAGGTGGGAATCATGCCCGGCTATATCCACAAGCCCGGCAGGATCGGCGTGGTTTCCCGCAGCGGCACCCTCACCTACGAGGCGGTCAAGCAGATCACCGAGGCGGGGCTCGGCCAGTCCACCTGCGTCGGCATCGGCGGCGACCCGATCATCGGCATGAACTTCATCGACGTGCTCAAGCTCTTCAACGAGGACAAGGATACCGAGGCGGTCTTCATGATCGGCGAGATCGGCGGCACCTCCGAGGAGGATGCGGCCTACTGGATCACGGAACACATGAAAAAACCGGTGGCATCCTTCATCGCCGGCGTCACCGCTCCTCCGGGCAAGCGGATGGGGCATGCCGGCGCCATCATTACCGGCGGCAAGGGAAAGGCCGAGGACAAAATCCGGACCCTCACCGAATGCGGGGTGGTGGTGGCCACCAGCCCCACGCGGATGGGCGTCGCCATGCTGGAGGCGTTGGGCAGGGGATAGGCTGATCCGCTACCCTGTGACAGGGCCGTAACCCTCCTGGGGGTTACGGCCTTTTTTCAACCAGGTCATGATGCCAACGGCATGGCCCCGGCTGACGGCGCGATCCGGTCCCCTTCCTCGCAGACCGCATGGGCGCTGTGCTCGATCAGGTCGTAGAGGTGCCGGTACTTGGCCACTTCAACGGGATGTCCCGTCTTTCTGCCGTAGTACTTGCCCGGATGGGCGAAAACGTCGGTGGCCACCCGGTCGTCGTAGAGGGCGAAGTCGAACGAGCTGTTGGTGTCTCTGCCGATGGCGTCGCCCGTTGCCGGCAATTCGTCCCGATAGACGATCCTGATGTCGATGTCGTCGCGGTATTGGCCCAGGAGCACCTTCTGGATCTCGGGCTCGGCCAGCTCTTCCCGGTTGAGGACAAAGATCCTTCTGATCCTCACCCCCCGGTCCAGGCGCGCAGGTTTGCCTGGTAGAAGTTGACCAGGGCCCCCCGGGTCCAGTAGCCTGCCGTGAGCGGATCCACGGCCCGTATTTCGCGCACCGCCTGGTCGGACAGCCGTGCCCCTTCCAGATAGAATTCGTTCTCGTCGAGCGGTATGTACCCCTGCTGGAGGAGCGTGATGCTCCGCTTGGCACCGGCAATCAACTCATGGGCCTTTGCCAGACACTCGGGATCGGTGATGCTGGCCAGGGCAAAGGGTATCTCATGGGACTGATGATACTGCTCCACCAAGTGGGCACGGTTTTTTTCGATGTCCTCCCGGATCAGGTAGGTGCCCAGGGCCAGCAGGATGCCGATGCCGAAGATCACGTAGGCGGCCTGCTCGTAGTGGAGCACCAGGTGGAAAAAGATCGCAAGACCCGATCCAACCAGAAATTCTATCCATACCGCCATTTCCTGTATTTTTTTCCCCATGGTCATACTGTTGTCTCCTTGTTCGCCACCACAACAAAAAACCGGGCCGCCTGAATATCGGTATCGATAGTTCGGCGACCCGGCTGTCTCGGGGAGACCCTGTGGGCTTTCCGTCCCATCCTCGCGGATGGTTTAGTATTGTCGTGTATCTGCGGCAGGTGTTGATGCTATGTCAAAAGTGACATGACCTTAGCGTATTTCAATCCGCAAAGTCAAGTCAGGGGATATTGTGATGCAGGGTTCATAATGAAATTGCTTTGGGTTTCCGGCTACCTGCATCCCCCCGAAAGCCCCGCGTCCCGGGCCAGCTCCCGCCATGCGGGCAGGCTCCGTTCAATGACCCCCCGATCCACGCAGTAGGCGATCCTGAAGAAGCCGGGCGCGCCGAAGCCCGCACCGGGGACGAGCAGGATGCGGTGCTTCTGGGCCATGGTGACGAATGCCACGTCATCCGCCAGGGGTGATTGGGGAAAGAGGTAGAAGGCGCCGTCGGGCTTCACCATCCTGAATCCCATTGCGGTGAGGTTGTCGTAGAACAGGTCCCGTTTGGCCTGGTACTCGCCGATGTCCACGGAGGCCCGCTGCAGCTTGGCCACGAGCCGCTGCATGAGGGCCGGCGCATTGACAAAGCCGAGGACCCGGTTGGAGAAGACCGCACCTTCCATGAACTGCTCCACGCCGCGCGCACGGGGATTGGCTGCCAGATAGCCGATCCGCTCGCCGGGCAGGGCCAGGTCCTTGCTGTGGGAGGTGACGATGACGGAACTCTGCACGAACCGGAAGATGTTCGGCACCTGCTTGCCGTCGTAGCTGATCCGGGCATAGGGCTCGTCGGAGATGACGTAGATCTGGCGGTCGAAGCGCCGCTCCATCCGCGCCACCATCTCGCCCAGGGCCGCCAGGCTCTCTTCGGGATACATGACGCCGGTGGGGTTGTTGGGCGAGCAGATGATGATCGCCCGGGTCTTGGCGGTCACGGCCGCCTCGATGGCCGCCACGTCGAGCTGGAAGGTCCCGCGGTCGGTCCAGACTTCCCGCGGCACCCCGCCGTGGTTGTCGATGTAGAACTTGTATTCCACGAAGTAGGGGGCCAGGATGATCACCTCTTCCCCGGGGTTCAGAATGGTCTTCAGGACCACGTTGAGGGCGCCGCCGGCCCCGCAGGTCATGATGACATGGTCGGCCTTCACCTCCAGCCCTGCTGCCTCCGAAAGGACTTCGGCCACGGCACCGCGGGTTTCCGCATAGCCCGCGTTGCTCATGTAGCGGTGCATGCCGGGCACGGGATGCCGGGCCAGGTTGAGGAGCTCTTCCCGGAACTGCTGGGGCGGCTCCGTATCGGGATTGCCGATGGTGAAGTCGTACACGTTGTCGGCGCCGTGGATCTGCCGCAGCCGCTCCCCCTCCTCGAACATCTTGCGAATCCAGGACGACTTGGAAATGTGGCCGGCGATTTTCGTGGCTATGGGCATGACGAACCTCTGTGGGAAAAATGTATACCAGCTTGTAACACAGGGGGATGGGGAAGGGCAAGGGGGGGATGGCCGGCAGTGTTCATGTTTTTGTGTGTTGAAGGAATGAGAATTGCTTACTATTATGGTGAGCCGGTGACAGACGGTGCGGTATCGCCGTCAGCGAACGAGTACGGGTAAACAGTGGGGGCATGATGGGGGTGAACTCGTGGATGTTGCGGATTCTGGTTGCAGTGGCCGTGCTGGCATGGCAGTACGCCGATGCCTCGGCCATGTCGGCCTTTTCCGGAAAATACGGCATGCAGTGTGACGGGTGCCATTCCAGGATTCCGAAACTCAATGATTTTGGAACCGCCTTTCTCAAGAACGGGTTTGCCATCCCTGCCGGCATGCGTCCCCCGGTGTCGACTGCCCGCAGGCCTGAGGGAGAAATTGAAGCGGCACTATCGATACCGGCCCCTCGCGAGCCGCTGAAACCGGCCGCCGGTGACGCACCGGCCGGTAACATCGGAGGAAAGACCGGTTCCGAGCGGGCAGGAGAACCAGTTTCGGAGCAGGCGTCGGAAGAGGCTCCTCCTCCGCCTCCGCCCATGGTGTTGTACAAGCTGAAAGCGCGGGACGGAAGCGTCTATTTCACCGATAATCCCCGATCCGCCGCTGATCTGCAGGAACCGGCCGGATCGCCGGCCCGCAAGACGTTCACCAGAACGCGCGGTAAAGCGGTATTGAGCACAAAGACGGCGGCGCGCCGCCGCCGGCGGGCGTGCCGGATGCCGCTCAGGTCATGGAAGGCGCCGCGCCCCCGTCCTTTCGGAGCTATGCTGAGTGCATGGAGCATCGGCTGGTTGACGCACCCCAGCCCGGGTCGGCCGGGGAGATGATGGACCTGCTCACTGGGGCGGAGCGGGCCTGTGCCGCCTATTCATCGGTAACACGCTGAGCGCCGCGCCGAAAACGTCACGCAGGGACCTTCGGCCATATGCCCGCTCTCAAGGGGCATGACGCCGCATGTTTTTCATAGTAGGGGGCCGATGCCCCTTCGCGGCTCGCCTCAATCCCCGCCCCGTGCGCCGGTTTGCGGCCTCCGGACATGTGGCACGGGCGTTGCTGCATTCGACAATGGGGTATCGTTGCAGGGTATGATGAAGTCAAAAAGGCGGAAATCGGGGCCAAAGAAATGACGAAGCCGGGAGTGATGGTCAAGGGATGTCTTTCGAGCCAGCAGGGCATGAGCCTCGTGGAGATGCTCATTGCGCTGCTGATTCTGGTGGTCGGCTTTCTGTCGGTCATCATGGTTCTCTGGATGTCCATCAATTCCGGCAGGTTCACCCGCGACATGACCGTGGCGGCCAGTCTCGGCCAGGACATGCTGGAGCGCTTCACTGCCAGGGATAGCAGTTCTTTGCCCGCCACCGGCGGCGCGTTCAAACCCTATACCAGCGCCAATGCGGCGGCTGCCGGCTATGTAAGAGAGGTCAAGGTGGAGGACAATGTCCCCGAGGCGGGGATCAAGACCGTTACGGTCAGAATCAGGTGGAACAGCAGCGGCCGCGAGAAATCGAGAACGTTCACCATGCTGAAGCGGGACTACTAGAGGCGGCGATGACGACATTCCGGCCTGGTGGCACAAAGGGGTACAGCCTTGTGGAGGTGCTGGTGGTGATCGTGATCTTCGCGATTGTCACGGCCGGCGTTTCAACGGTATTCCTCCGCGGGCAGCAGGAATACCTTGTCCGGGAGGGGACCGTGCGGATGCAGCAGCAGGCCCGGCTGGCCATGGCCGCCATGGAGCGGGACCTGCGGATGACCGGCTACGGCCTGAGCGATGTGGGGAACCTGAAGATACGGTTTTACAACAAGGGGGTCGGTACGGTCACCGGCAACTATTGCGCAGTCGTCGAGGCAAACGTCTTCGGCTCCCCCAAGGCGGCAGTGCCGGCGGCGGATACCGATTCCATCGCCATCCGTTATTGCGATCAGCCCTCCGACGTGATGCCGGACATTACCCTGTCAGGAAGTGTCCCGCCGCCATCGTCGAGCAATACCCCGGTCAGCTCGATCGACGGGATTAACGCTAACGACCTGATCATCATCTATGATCCCACTGATCTTGCCAAGTACGGCTCAATCCTGATGGTAACGGACACGACACCCGCCGGCGGGCTGTCGGTCAAGCACGGCAACGGCGCGGGCGACGGGCCATTGGCCTCCTTCTACAATCCGTCCAACCCTGCCGTCGACCTGTTTCCACCGGGCGGCTATCCGGTCGGAGCCAAGGTGCTGAGACTGGCCCCCGAGGCCCTCCGCACCGTGAGGTACTACGTGGATGCCGACATGAACCTGCGCCGGCAGTCCCAGGCCGGCCTGACCGGCGCAGTGGAAGAGCGGTTGGTCGCCGCGGGGATCGAGGATTTTCAGGTCAAATATTACTTCCGGGATGGCACGTGGCTCGATGCTCCCGTCACCGACGACCCCGACCATGACGTCGACAAGCTGCGGGCAGTGCGGATCAGCATTATCGTGCGAACGGCAAAGCCTGATCGGCAGTACGGGGCCGGAGATTCCATCCGGCTCACCGGAGACGACGGCAACGGTGTGGCCCGGAGCGGGGGAGGATACCGCCGGATGGTGATGAGCACGACAATCTCGCTGCGAAACCTTGCCATCAGGGATATGTGAAAAGGGAGACGCGATGGTCCGTCCGCTGACAAACAACCGGGGAGCCGCCCTGGCGCTGGCCCTTGTTCTGATGGTGGTGCTTTCCCTGATGGTGGCGATCCTGTACCGGACAACCCTCATGGATATGCTCTTCAGCACCCATTACCAGGAATCACAGAAGGCTTTTTTTGCCGCCGAATCCGGGGTGAAGGCAGGCCTGGCGTGGCTGGCGAACCAGGGTTCCGCGCCCGAGAACCAGCTTAACCCGGCCCCGTGGTTCAGCAACACCACCACCTCCCGACCGACCGCAGCCACCGTATGGAGCGATGCCGAACCGGTCACGGCAGACGGTGTGGAGAGCGGCAGATTCCGCTACTACATCCAGCACCTGAAAAACGCGCCCGCCTCCTATGCGGGGGGCGAGAGCGCCAAGCTGGGGACATCCACGTCGGCCGGGGCCATGGTCCACTACTACCGGATTACGTCCGAAGGTGAAAACAGGAACGCCACTGTCACGAGGCACATCCAGGTGGTCACCACTGCGGCCTATTAGGAAGCCTGCCATGAACACCGACAACCCGACCCTCAAAAAGTTTGCTCTGTTGGCTGCGGCAGTGGCTGTTGCCGGCATCGCCGCATCCCTGGCTCTGGCCGCGGTCTCGCAGATCCCCCTGTTCCTGCTCAATATCTCCCAGCCCAACGTCATGATCCTGCTCGACAACTCGGGCAGCATGGACACCATCATGCAGCACCCTGCGTTCGACCCCAAAACCCGCTACAGCGGCGAGTTCGACAACGACCGGACCTACTATCAGACAACCAGTAACGGGTATCACTACCTTTCGACCGGAAACGACTATATCCGGGACGACAAAAAGGGCACCTTCACCAAAAACAGCGTCACCATCACGCTTCCGCTTCCCTATGACAATACCCGCTGGGACGGGAACTATCTCAACTGGCTGTTTTATCATGCGACATTGGGCCAGCGCAGCATGGTGAGCACGGATGCGGCGCTCCAGAAAACCCGGATCCAGACGGCGCGGGGGGTCATCAGCAATCTGGTGAAGACCGTGTCAGGCGTCAGGTTCGGGCTGGCGAAACTGAATGTGGACGGCTATGACAGGTTCGGCAGGAAGCAGACTGACGGCGGGAGCATTGTCAGAACCTGCGGCGACCTGACCTCAGCCACCGTCGACACGAGCGTGAACGGGATCAGCGCCGAGACCTGGACCCCCCTGGGCGAGGCCCTGTCTGAGGTCTGGCAGTACTTCAAGGGAGGTGCCTCCCTCTATAACTCCGGCGTTTCCTATACGAGCCCCATCACATCCAGTTGCCAGAAGAGTTTCACCATTGTGGTGACCGACGGCGAACCGACCTATGACGGTTGCTACCGGGGAGACTTCAGCTCCCATGGGTGCGACAATGCCATGGATGCCGACAGCCACCTGGCCGATGTGGCCGCCCATATGAACAGCAGCGACGCAACCGCAGCCCATGACGGCACCCAGAACGTCACCACCTACACCATCGGCATGACCATTGACAGCAGCCTGCTTCGGACGACCGCCGAGAACGGCGGCGGCTCCTACTACACCACCACGTCGGGCATGGACCTGGCAACGGCTCTCCAGAACGCCGTCAACGATATCCTCGGCAGACAGTCTTCCGCCAGCGCCGTGGCGATCAGTACCGCATATCTCACCTCAAACACCACGCTCTACCGGGCCCGGTTCGATTCGACCGACTGGAGCGGCTACCTGGAGGCCTACGGCATCAACAAGGCAAACGGCGCCATTACCGGCTATCCCGATTCGCCGAAGTGGGAGGCCGGGGCGCTGCTGAATGCCAATTCCGCCCGCACTGTCTATACCGCCGGCGTCCAGTCGGGCGTGTACCGGCGGGTCGACTTTACCTCCGCCAATGCAGCCACCCTTGCCCCTGCCGGGTTCATGAATTTCTCGTCGGCAAGCACCGCGTCCATGATCGGCTACGTGCGGGGCGATGCCGAACCGGCCGGTTACCGGCATCGGGCGAGCAAGCTCGGCGACATGGTCCAGTCGGCTCCGGTCATTCTCGGGCCGCCGGACGGTTACTACAGCGACAACAACTACGCCACGTTCAAGCGAAACAACGCCACGCGCCAGTCGCTGATCCTGGCCGGGGCCAACGACGGGATGCTGCACGCGTTCAATGCCGACACCGGTGCCGAGGAGTGGGCCTTTATTCCGAATATTCTCCTGCCCAAGCTGAAACTGCTCCGCGCCACCCCGTATACTCACACCAACTACGTCAACGGCGCGATCACGGTGGGTGATGCGTTCATTACCGCCAAAGGCCTCGACGGCAAGCCTGAAACGTCGCCATCCTGGCGTACCATTGCGGTCTGCGGCCTGCGGGAGGGGGGCAAGGGCTATTTCGCCCTGGATGTGACCGACGCCGCCAACCCGATTCCCCTCTGGGAGATCACCAACACTTCACCAAGCGAAACGAGCGGTACGGTGGTGGGGTTGGGATACTCCTTCGGCACCCCCCTGATCGTCAAGCTCAAGGATAGTTCCCTGTCGGGCGGCTTCCGCTGGGTTGCGCTGCTGGCCAACGGTTACGAGGGGACCACCTCGGGGCGTGCCGCAACCCTGATCGTGGCTGACTTGGCAACGGGGGCGGTTATTCGGGAGATCGTCGCGGATGCGAGCACCTTCAGCGGCGTCTCGCCCAACGGTCTCGCCACGCCGGCCGCCATTGACAGGAATGCCGACGGCTTTGTGGACTATGTGTATGCCGGAGATTTGACGGGCCACCTCTGGAAGTTCGACCTCTCCAGCAGTAACAGGAGCACCTGGGACGTGGCTTGGAAACGATCGGGGACTCCCGTGGCCCTGTTCCGGGCGAAAACTGCCGCGGGCAGTGTCCAGCCGATCACCACGGTTCCCGACGTGGTTCTGCGCGGCGGCTACCAGATCGTCTTTTTCGGCACCGGCAAATATTATGAGTCCACGGACATCTCCTCTACCCAGGCCCAGACCTTTTACGGGGTCTATGATTACAACAGCACCAGCAACCCCGATAACGCCCAGGCTGCCAACGGGGCCCTGCTCACCCGTGCCGACCTGACCGCCCAGACGGTTACCCGGGTCGACGAAGGAGGGGGCAGTTGGCGCACCTCGTCGAACAATCCGATCGGCCTGAGCAAGGGGTGGCATCTGGACCTTCCCGTGGCCGGGGAGCGGGTGATCACCGATCCGGTGGCCCGGTCGCGCAAGATAATCTTCACCACCTTCATCCCCAGTACCAATGCCTGCAGTTTCGGCGGGATCAGTTGGCTCATGGAGCTGAACATGGACACCGGCGGGGAAGTGATCAGGCCGGTATTCGATGTGAATCTGGACGGGAAGGTAGATTATGGCGACACGGTACTCGGCGATCTCAAGGTGAAGCCCACCGGCACCCTCCTGGGGGACGGTCTCGCATCGACGCCTGCCATCGCGGGGGCCGGAGATGAGCACGAGTACAAGTACATCACCAAGACCACGGGGGAAATCATCAAACTGCTGGAGGGAAGTGGCCGCAGCCAGATCGGCCTGCGGAGCTGGCGCCAGCTCAAGTGACGGCGCTACATGATCGAGAAATTGGTGTGGATGGTCCGCTGCAGGTCCTCGATCCGGAGCAGGGCCTGACGGATCGCTTCACGCTCTTCGGCGGGGAGGGTATAGGGATTAAGGTAGTAGGAGCTCTTCTGAATTCCCTTGATCACCTTGATCTGCAGAAGAATCCGGTGGCGGGTGAGCACCTCGTAGGCTTCCACGAGCCCGTGGGCGAACGGGGGCGAGAAGCTCCCCTCCCGGGCCAGGTGCTCGATCCGCTTCACGGTATTGGTGGCCGGCACCCCCTGGTTGATGGCGAGGATGCGGACGTTCATCACCAGCGGCGCCCAGGCCAGCAGCTTCAGGTTGAACTCCCCCTTGTGTTCCCCGGATCCCTCGGTCCAGAGCCGTTTGAGAAATCCCAGAGCCAGTTTCATTTCCGTGGCTGCCTTGGCCATGCCCCACAATACCTGGAAATAATCCTTTTCCAACGCCCTGATGGTTGAGGTGAGCGTTTCCGCCAGGCTCCGGTCACCGGCCACGTGCCGCGCGTCGGAGATCACGATCAGGTCCATGAGGTTCTTGGCGTAGTCCTCGTATTCGTAACGGACGATGGCCAGAAGCTTGCGTCGCCACTGGGAGAGCGAGCCGCGCCAGGTGGGGTTCGACGGCATGATGTCGCCGGTGCACTTCTTGAACCCGATCTGTGCCAGCCGCTCCACGATCAGCTCCGAGAACTCCCGGAACCATTCATCGGCCGCCTCTCCGCCCCCGTCCCCATAGACAATCAGATAATCCTGATCCGTGATGAGGGTCTGCTCCTCGCGGCCGTCGCTCCCCATGCTGCAGAGGGCATAGCGGCATGGCGCCCGGCCGCGGCCGTTGCGCTCCATTTCGCCTTCGGCCAGGACGAGGGCCCGGTCGGCCAGGATGTCCCGGTATTCCGTGCAGTTAGCGTGGAGAGCCGCCACGGAGCTGATGGCGAGGAACCGCTCCATTTCCAGCGTGTTCAGTTCGTCATGGATGGCACGCAACTGTTCGTAATCGGATTCGTGATGAATCCGGCCGTGGAGTTCGCGCTCGTGGGAGGCGAACCCCTCCGTCGCCCGCAGCTCGCGGGCGAACATCTCCCGCAATTCCGCCAGCACCGGCGTCACTTCCTCCCGGTCCAGAAACCGGACGAAATCCTTGATCCGATCAGTGATGGCGGTTATGTGCTGTTCGACGCTATGGGGCATCTTCCAGGCGCTCCGAAGGTAAAAAAAGGGGGAAGGCTGACCTTCCCCCAAAGTTTAACACAATGTTTGATTCGTTGACAGCCCGTTAGTGGTCCACCGCTTTGGCGATGCCGATGCCGGTGTTCTGGCGGACGTACAGTTCGTCGAACATTTCCTCGGAACGGCGGCTCGGGAAGGCAAGGGCGGCGATGATCGCCACGATGAAGCCCAGCGGGATGGACACCACGCCCGGATTCTTGAGCCCGAAGAGGGGCTTGTCGAGACCGAGGAACGATGTGCCGTCCTTGTTCGTCTCGTAGTCGGCCCTGGCCTTGCCTAGGTCCGCCACTTCCTTCTCGGTAAGAACCGCACCGCTCGCCTGTTTCCCCTCCAGCTTGACCACAACTTTCTGTGCATCTTCAGCCACTTTCTTCGGATAGGTCATGTTGGGGGAGACCATCACCAGGGCGATGGAGACGATGGTGCCGGTCACCAGTCCCGCTATGACACCGGCGGTGTTGAACTTTTTCCAGAACAGGGAGAGCACCACGACCGGCAGGTTGCCCGAGGCGGCAACGGCGAAGGCCAGGGCCACCAGGTGGGCCACGTTCTGCTTCTCGGCCGCGATGCCGATGACGATGCCGCAGGCACCGACCACGAAGGAGGTGATCCGGGCAGCCTTTACCTGCTCATGCTGGTCGGCATGGCCTCCCTTGATGACGTTCACATAGATGTCGTGGGCGATGGCAGCGGAAGCGGCCAGAACCAGACCCGACACCACGGCCAGGATGGTGGCGAAGGCAACGGCGCACAGGAACGCCAGGAGCAGGTCGCCCAGGAAGGGGTGGATGTCGCCGCCCAGTTGCTGGGCCAGCATCATGGCGGCCATGTTTCCGCCTTTGTCCACATTCATGATGGATTGCGGGGTCACGTGGATGGCGGCGCCGAAGCCGAGGAGCGTGGTCAGGATGTAGAAGGAGCCGATGATGAACATGGCGATGATGACCGACTTGCGGGCGGCCTGGGCCGTGGGCACGGTGAAGAAGCGCATCAGGATGTGGGGCATGCCGGCGGTGCCGAGCACCAGCGCCATGCCGAGGGAAATCTGGTCGAGCGGGTTCTTCAGGAAGAGGCCCGGCTCAAGGAAGCGCTGCCCGTAATCGAAGCCTGCCACGGCAACGGGGTCTTTGAGGACGACCTTTTGCACGTGCTCGATGATGTTGGAGCTGGTGGCGATGTCGTTGAAGAACGTGAACGGGTTCATGCCCGACTTGAGGCCCACCAGGACGGAGAGCAGAGCAGCGCCGAACACGACGTAGCCGACCATGAGGATGCCGACGCCGATGACTGCGGTCTTGTAGGGGATGCCGAGCAGGAGCTGCATGAGCTTGCCTGCGCCGACCATCTGGGCGGTCAGGTAGAAGGTGGAGACGGCAACGGTGGAGATGGCCGCGGCAGCCCGAACCGACTTGGGCTCGGTGCGGAAGGAGAGGATGTCGCCCAGGGTGAATTTGCCGGCGTTGCGGCAGGGCTCGGCCACGATCAGGAGCACCGTGATGTAGGCCACGAGCCAACCCACCGAGTACATGAACCCGTCATAGCCGTAGAGGGAAATGATGCCGGAAATCCCCAGGAACGAAGCGGCGGACATGTAGTCGCCCGCAATGGCCCATCCGTTCTGGGTACCGGTGATGCCGCCGCCGGCGGTGTAGAAGTCGGCGGCCGACTTGGTCTGCTTGGCCGACCAGACCACAACGGCCATGGTGGCGCCGATGATGATCAGGAAGATGGGGATGGTGACCATCGGGTTGGCCTTCACTTCATGCTTCTGCTCGGCCGGTGCTGCCGGCACGGCGGCTTTTTCAGCAGCGGGCGCGGCCGGGGCCGCTGCTGACTGGGCAGGGGCCGCAACGGTCTGCTCCTGGGGTGCGGCCGGTGCTTTGGCCGGCTCGTTGGCCCAGGCGAATGTGCCCAGCGAGAGGGCGAGGGAAAACGCTGCAATGAGTCTCTTCATCGGATTCATTCCTCCTTACTTCAGCTCATCCACCAGCTCGCGGGTGAGCCGGTCGAAGTCTTTGTTGGCCACATGGGCGTAGTACATGGCGATCCCCCAGGAGACGAAGAACTGGGAAAGGGCGAACAGGTAGCCTAAGTTGATCCGTCCCAGGATCTTGATCTTGAAGAGGCCGGGTGCATAGGCTGCGCCGATGGGGAGGAGGAAATAGAAAACGGTCGAAAAGACCCACCACCCGACCAGGAAGGTGGTCTTTTTCCGGTGGAGCTCGACGAACTTGGGGTTCTTCGCGATGGCGCTCCAGTTATACTGCTTTTCTGCCATGGTTCAGTTACTCCTTTCATGTGTGGTAAGCGCGTCGAGAGCGGCGTCCCGCCCTGTACCGAAGCGCTTGTGACGTCCTCGGTTTCGGTTTCGTGTCCTCCTTTCATTGTGGGCATGCGGGTATGGGCCGGTTATGTCTCCCCGCCTGGGGCAGGGCTCCGGCATAGAGACCGGTGGGCTGTTAATGACAATGGTGCCGGGGGGTACAACTGGTGTGACATCGGAAATGCGGTGTAAACACTCTGAAATAACGTCATTTTATTGACCTGAAATGCGTTCCTAATATAACGGCTGTATATTTTTTTGCAATAGTTTTTTATTTGGACAAGAAACCGGTTGTAAGTTATTGAAATTAAATAATAATAAATAGAATGGCAGCAAACAGTCTGTTTATTTTCAAGGTGGGTATGGGTGCTATCGTGGTGCGCGGATACCTGGTATTCGTTTTGAAACGAATGGCGCCACGCTGGGTGAGGGGATTTTGCTAATGGTATTTTATGAAGTAATTCCGGTTGATATCAAACGTGGGTATGAAAACATATGAAAAAAGGGGGAAGGTTTCCCTTCCCCCGTGACCTGCGGGTGTGCCGATGATCAGCGTGCCGTTTAGTGGTCGATGGCCTTTGCCATGCCGATGCCGGTGTTCTGGCGGACGTAGATCTCGTCGAACATCTCCTCGGAACGGCGGCTCGGGAAGGCCAGACAGCCGATGATGGCGGCGATGAAGCCCAGCGGGATCGAGATGATGCCCGGGTTTTTCAGGGTGATGAGCGGCTTGTCGAGACCGAGGAACGATTTGCCGTCCTTGTTCTTCTCGTAGTCGCCCTTGGCCTTGTCGAGATCCTTCATCTCCTTCTCGGAAAGGACCGCACCGCCGGCCTGCTTCTCTTCCAGCTTCTTGACGACCTTTTGGGCGTCGGCGGCAACGACCTTCGGGTAGGTCATGTTGGGGGAGACCATCACCAGGGCGATGGATGCCACGGTGCCGACCACGAGGCCCGACACGACGCCGGCGGTGTTGAACTTGCGCCAGAAGAGGGACATGACCACCACCGGCAGGTTGCCCGAGGAGGCAACGGCGAAGGCCAGGGCCACCAGGTGGGCCACGTTCTGCTTCTCGGCCGCGATGCCGATCAGGATGCCGGCGGCGCCGACGCACAGGGAGGTGATCCGGGCGGCCATGACCTGCTCGTGCTGGTCGGCGTGGCCGTCCTTGATGACGTTTACGTAGATGTCGTGGGCGATGGCAGCGGAAGCGGCCAGAACCAGACCCGACACCACGGCCAGGATGGTGGCGAAGGCAACGGCGCACAGGAACGCCAGGAGCAGGTCGCCCAGGAAGGGGGAGATGTCGCCGCCCAGTTGCTGGGCCAGCATCATGGCGGCCATGTTCCCGCCTTTGTCGACTGCGGTGATCCCTTGCGGGGTCACGTGGATGGCGGCGCCGAAGCCAAGGAGCGTGGTCAGGATGTAGAAGGAGCCGATGATGAACATAGCCACGATAACGGACTTGCGGGCGGCCTGGGCCGTGGGCACGGTGAAGAAGCGCATCAGGATGTGGGGCATGCCGGCGGTGCCGAGCACCAGCGCCATGCCGAGGGAAATCTGGTCGAGCGGGTTCTTCAGGAAGAGGCCCGGCTCAAGGAAGCGCTGCCCGTAATCGAAGCCTGCCACGGCAACGGGGTCTTTGAGAACGACCTTTTGCACGTGCTCGATGATGTTGGGGTTGGTGGCGATGTCGTTGAAGAACGTGAACGGGTTCATGCCGGCCTTGAGACCGACCAGGACGGAGAGGAGGCCCGCGCCGGTCATGAGGAGGCCGGCCTTGATGATCTGGACCCAGGTGGTGGCGGTCATGCCGCCGAACACGACGTAGCCGCATGAGGATGCCGACGCCGATGATCTGAGCGGTCAGGTAGAAGGTGGAGACGGCAACGACGGAGATGGCGCAGACGGCCCGGACGACCTTGGGCTCGGTGCGGAAGGAGAGGATGTCGCCCAGGGTGTACTTGCCCGCGTTACGGCAGGGCTCGGCCACGATCAGGAGCACCGTGATGTAGGCCACGAGCCAGCCCACCGAGTACATGAACCCGTCGTAGCCGTAGAGGGAGACGCCCAGGGTGTACTTGCCCGCGTTACGGCAGGGCTCGGCCACGATCAGGAGCACCGTGATGTAGGCCACGAGCCAGCCCACCGAGTACATGAACCCGTCGTAGCCGTAGAGGGAGATCATGCCCGAAATCCCCAGGAACGAGGCGGCGGACATGTAGTCGCCCGCAATGGCCCATCCGTTCTGGGTGCCGGTGATGCCGCCGCCGGCGGTGTAGAAGTCGGCGGCCGACTTGGTCCTCTTGGCCGACCAGACCACAACGGCCATGGTGACCCCGATAATGATCAGGAAGATGGGGATGGTGACCATCGGGTTGGCCTTCACGGTGTGCTTCGCTTCGGGAGCCGGGGCCGGCGTTGCCGCTTTGGCGGCATCGGTTGCCGCCGGAGCCGGAGTCGTTGCGGCCGGAGCGGTTGCTGCAGCCGGAGCGCCGGGGGCGGCCGGGGCCTTGGCCGGCTCTTCAGCGAAGGCGAACGAGCCCAGGGAAAGGGCCAGAGTGATACCGGCAATCAGTTTTTTCATCACAGACCTCCTTCCTATTTGAGCTCATCCACCAGCTCGCGGGTGAGCCGGTCGAAGTCTTTGTTGGCCACATGGGCATAGTACATGGCGATCCCCCAGGAGACGAAGAACTGGGAAAGGGCGAACAGGTAGCCGAAGTTGATCCGTCCCAGGATCTTGATCTTGAAGAGGCCGGGTGCATAGGCCGCACCGATGGGGAGGAGGAAGTAGAAGACGGTCGAAAACACCCACCAGCCGACCAGGAAGGTGGTCTTCTTCCGGTGGAGCTCGACGAACTTGGGGTTTTTGGCTATTGACGCCCAATCGTACTGTTTTTCTGCCATGGTTCGTTACTCCTTTCGTCGTGAATTTGCATTCCCAGGGAGCAGCGTCCCGCTCCCGTTGCCTTTCGTCGCAATCCTCTACGTCTCCTCCCCCCTTTCGCCCATGGTTTGTTCTGGCAGTTCTCCGGTCACAGCTTTGCGTAGCCAAACTTCATGGAGAGTATTTCCGCCCCTTCGCGCAGCGAAGGGATAATCTCGTTTTCCATGCGGGATGCCATCATGCGGAATGAGGGTCCCAGCAGGGTCAGAGCGCCGATGACTTTGCCCGCATAGTCGCGTACCGCCACGGCAACGCTCACGATCCCCTCGCCCAGGCCGTCGAAATCAACGGCAACGCCGCGCTCGCGCACGGCCTTCAACTCCTGCTGAAGTACCGCTGGGTCGAAGGAACCGCCGTTCCGCCCCCGCTTCTTGAGGAAGCGGTCCAGCAGGTCGGTCGACTCCAGTGCCCGGATGGCTTTGCCGGCGGCATTGCTGAAAAAGGGAAAACGCCGTCCCACCAGGGGGGCGGTCTTGATGGCCTGCTCGCAGTCCACCATGTCCAGGAAAAGGACCTCGTCCCCCTTGAGGACCGCGATATAGACGGCCTCGTCATGCTTGCGCGCCAATTTTTCCATGATCGGGTGGGCGTGGCGGATGAGGCTCGTGCTGTTCAGCAGCCTCTGGGCCAGTTCGACAGATGAGATGCCCAGGCGATAAACACCGCTCGTCTCGTCCCGTTCAACCAGCCCCTTGCTCTCCAGGGTTGCCAGGAGCCGGAACGCTTTGTTGCGGGACAGGTCGAGCTTTTCGGCCAGATAGGGAAGGGTGGCGTGACGGCTCTCGTCCGTGAGCGTTTCGAGGATATCGAGGGCCTTTTCAACGGTCTGTACCGCGTATGAGCTTTTCTCCCTCGTCATCATTCCCTTTCCTGTCACGCCGTGGTGATCGGGGTGTTTGAAAAACAGCGTTATATTTTGTTGGAAAACTAACACGGCGTTTTAATTCCGTCAATATAATTTTGTTTTGAAAAGTTTATCTAAAAATAATCCCTGTAAATTCAATATTATAGGTGATAAACAGGTTGAAAAACGAGAGCGAATAAACGTTCTGTTGATAAGTAGAACATGGTTTATTGAAAAATCAAGCGAGGAAAATACGGGCGGGGCATTATGCTGTTGGGCGGTCTTTGAGACGTGATTACGAACGAGGTTGTTGGTTGGGGGCAGCCCGGCGTAGTGCCGGGCCGTTGCGTTGGCTGAGTTTGAATCGGTCGGTAGCGCAGGGGGCGTCTCGCATCCGGTTGTTGCATTCTTGGGGGGAGGCCGGTCTCACCGCATCATCCTCCGGTCGCAAACCCGGCCGCCCGGTTCAGAAGTGCGGGGTGCGGGCGGGGCTTCACTGGAATTTGACGGCGGTCCCCTTTCCCTTGACGTACATGACGGGAAAGATGATGTAGGTGTTCTTCTCGATGCGGACTTCGGGGAGGATGACGGCGTCTGCGCCGATTTTGGACGCTTCGATGCTCAGGGCGTCACGGGCCCACTCTTCGGCTTCCTGTTGAAGTTCCTCAATGCGGCCATAGCGTTTGAGGTTCACTTCAACGGTGCCAATCTTCACGTAGGGGCGAAAAATCTCGTCCTGGGCCAGGATGGGCGGAAGGTCCCGGTCTGCTTCGTCGGCTATCTGGGGAGTGGTGGCGCATGCGGCGAGGAGCGCCGCTGCCGTGCCGGCCAGGAAGACGCGTCGTGCAAGGCGGGCGAGGGGGGCCAGAGGGGTGCTGGTTGGCATGCGATACCTCGTTGGGAATGGATGGGATTCCGACGCTCCGTAGCGGTGCCGGCACCGCTATTTTACATGAAGTTTGGGCCTTTACAACCCGGAATTTCCCGTGATAGTATTTCCCGGTTTAAGGCCGGTGGCTGACTTTTAGGGACAGGAGGACCAACCGCATGTCGGGACATAATAAATGGAGCACCATCAGGCACAAGAAGGGGGCGGCCGATGCCAAGCGCGGCAAGGTATTCACCAAGCTGATCAAGGAGATCACCGTTGCCGCCAAAATCGGCGGCGGCGACGCGAACGGCAACCCGCGCCTGCGTGCCGCCATCGACAAGGCCAAGGCCGAGAACATGCCCAAGGACAACATCGAGCGGGCCATCAAGAAGGGGACCGGCGAGCTCGAAGGGGTCAGCTACGAAGAGATCATCTACGAGGGATACGGCCCCGGCGGCGTGGCGGTGCTGGTGGAGTGCATGACCGACAACCGCAACCGCACGGTGGGCGAGGTGCGGAGCACCTTCACCAAGTGCAACGGCAACATGGGCGAGGCGGGATGCGTCTCCTGGATGTTCGACAAGAAGGGGCTCATTGTCCTGTCCAGGGACGTTGACTTCGAAAAGCTCTTCGAGACGGCCCTGGAGGCCGGCGCGGACGACGTGGCGGACGAAGAGGAGCAGTACGAGGTGCTCACCGACCCGGCAGCGTTCATTGACGTGCGCGAGGCGCTCGAGCAGGCCGGCTTCCCCTTCGAATCCGCCGAGATCACCATGATTCCCCAGACCATGGTGAAACTCGACGGCAAGAACGCCGAGAACATGCTCAAGCTCATGGACCGCCTCGAGGACAACGACGACGTCCAGAACGTCTATGCCAACTTCGACATCTCCACTGAGGAGATGGAAAAGCTCATGTAGGCGGGCCCTGCCACCCCGGTTGGTTCAAGCGCGGAAGTCGGAAGCCGGGTCTCTCCTTTCGCGCGTTTTTTTTTCTGCTGTGCTCTCCGCGCCCTCTGTGGCAGAATGTCTCCCCATGAGAGTTCTCGGCATCGACCCCGGCTCGCGCATCACCGGCTACGGCATCATCGAGAAGATCGGCAACCGCCTCGTGCACGTGGATAACGGCGCCATCCATACCGACAGCCACAGGGAGTTCGCGCTCCGTCTCCACGCGATCTACGAGGGGCTGCGCTGCGTCATCGCAGAGTACCGACCCGATGCCATGGCTGTGGAGCAGGTGTTCCTCGCCCATAACGCCCAGAGCGCCCTGAAGCTGGGCCAGGCCCGCGGGGCCGCCATCGTGGCCGGGGTGAACGCGGGATTGCCGGTCAGCGAGTACACGGCCATGCAGGTGAAGCAGGCAGTGGTCGGTTATGGCCACGCCCGCAAGGAGCAGGTGCAGCAGATGGTCAAATCGCTCCTCAACCTCCCCGAGATCGCCCAGGCCGATGCCTCCGACGCCCTGGCCGTGGCGGTCTGCCACGCCAATTCAGCAGTAATGAAATCCGTGCTGCGGAGCATCCGATGATTGCCCTTCTTACCGGCAGGCTTGCCCACAAATCCCCCGACGCCATCATTATCGACGTGAACGGCGTCGGCTACCGGGTCCAGATTCCCTTTTCGACCTATTACGAGCTTCCCGAGGAGGGAAAGACCGTTTCCCTCTCGATTCATACCCATGTGAAGGAAGATTCCATCAGCCTCTTCGGCTTCCGAACCATTGCCGAGAAAGAGTTCTTTCAACGGCTCATCTCGGTGTCCGGCATCGGCCCCAAAATGGCCCGCGACATTCTGTCCAACATCCAGCCTGAGGAACTGGCCGCCGCCATTGTGCAGGGGAATCTCGTGAGGCTTTCGTCCATACCCGGCATCGGCAAAAAGACCGCCGAGCGGCTGGTGCTGGAACTCAAGGAAAAGGTCCGGAAGATGGGAATGGCGCCGTCGGCCCAGGAGGCGCCCTCCAGCGAAGCCCCCGCCGAGGTGGCCGACGACGTGGCCTCGGCCCTCGTGAACCTCGGTTACAAGGAGGCGGTGGTGCGGAAGGTGCTGGCCGAGATGAGCGTCGAGCCCCATGCCTCCACCGAAGCGGTGCTCCGGCAGGCCCTCAGGGTACTGATGAAATAGCCCATGACGACTCGAACGATAAGCCCTGAAAAGACCGACGACGACTACGTCGAATCATCACTGCGCCCCCGCGCCCTGGACGACTACATCGGCCAGGAAAAGGCCAAGGGGAACCTGCGGATCTTCATCGACGCGGCCCGAAAGCGCGGCGAGGCCCTGGATCATGTGCTGCTCTATGGTCCGCCGGGGTTGGGCAAGACCACGCTCGCCAACATCATTGCCTGCGAGATGGGGGTGAACATCAAGTCCACGTCAGGGCCGGTCATCGAGCGCCCGGGCGATCTGGCCGCCATCCTCACCAACCTGGAGCCCCACGACGTCCTCTTCATCGATGAGATCCACCGCCTCTCCCACGTGGTGGAGGAGATCCTCTACCCGGCCATGGAGGATTTCCAGCTCGACATCATCATCGGCCAGGGCCCCAGTGCCCGCACCATCAAGCTGGACCTTCCCCGGTTCACCCTGGTGGGGGCCACCACCCGCGCAGGCCTCCTCTCGTCGCCGCTGCGGGATCGTTTTGGAGTCATCTCGCGCCTGGAGTTCTACACCGATGCGGAGCTCTCCACCATCGTCACCCGGTCGGCGCACATCCTCGATATCCAGATCGAACCCGCCGGTGCCCGGGAGCTGGCCCGCCGCAGCCGGGGAACGCCCCGGATCGCCAACCGTCTCCTGCGCCGGGTCAGGGACTTTGCCCAGGTCCGGGCCGATGGCGTCATCTCCGCTCAGGTGGTGGACGAATCCCTCAAGCTCCTGGAGATCGACGAAAAGGGGTTCGATCAGATGGACCGCACCATCATGCTGACCATCATCGACAAGTTCGGCGGCGGGCCCGTGGGGCTCGACACCATAGCCGCCGCCATCGGCGAGGAGCGCGATACTATCGAGGATGTCTACGAGCCGTTTTTGATCCAGCACGGCTTCATCAACCGCACCCCCCGGGGCCGCGTGGCCACGAAGTCCGCCTATGAGCACTTCGGCCGCATTGCGCCCGCGCCCGGGCAAGGCGCGCTCTTCTAGGCCGTTTCCCGTCATGCAACTCGTCTTTGACTTTCCCGTCACCCCCAAATACTCGTTTGACAATTTCGTGATCTGTGCCGGCAATGAGACTGCCTGCCGTTTCGCCCGGCGCCTGACGGACGAAAGCGGCTCGGAAAATCTCCTCTACCTCCATGGGCCCTCCGGTTCGGGCAAGACTCATCTGCTCATGGCAATGGGGGCCTGCTTCGCGGGCCGGGCGGGGCTTGCGGCGGTGCCATGCATCTCTTTCAAGGATGTTGACGAGATCTACCACGGCGAGTACCCGGTTGAGAACGTTTCCAGGCTGGCCGAACGTTTTCGCGGCGCACCGGCCCTGCTTGTGGACGATCTTCACCTGATTCCCGACCAGCAGAGTGTC
The DNA here is from genome assembly GCA_001628815.1 of Geobacter anodireducens. NCBI lineage: Bacteria > Pseudomonadati > Thermodesulfobacteriota > Desulfuromonadia > Geobacterales > Geobacteraceae > Geobacter > Geobacter anodireducens. Next base: position 2,479,032 of record CP014963.1, on the reverse strand, counting down.
CGGGTGGAGCTCTGGCAGTTGTTCAACGATTTCTATCAGGCAGGCAGGCCCATAGCCATCACCGGACTCCATCCCCCCAACGAACTTCCTACCCTCGATGGTCACCTGACTTCGCGCCTGCTCTGGGGTCTCGTGGCCAAAACCGACATCTCGGACGACGATTCCCGTCGCCGCATCATGCAGAAGCTGGCCGATGACCGTCAAATCATCCTTCCCACCGACGTGGTCGACTACCTCCTGGTGCATGTGCGCCGCGACGTGCCGTCCCTCGTTGCGGCGCTGGACGCGATCACCCGCTACGCCTTCAGCGCCAAGCGGAAGATTACCCTGCGGCTGGCGCGCGAGGCACTGGCGTTTCTCTAGGTTTTGTCTTCCACCGCCTGCCCCGGTAGTCTCCTGTAAGGTTTCATTTGCTTGCCACGACAGCGAAATGTAAGTTTTTGCGACAAAATTGAATAATGATTTTAACGTGTTACCGGCAAGGTTGTCCCTGGGACGGAAAAACCGTCGGAACTGTTTACGGTTTTATGGCGTACTTTTTCCGGGATTGAGGCCTATTTCTTTGTAGATTCAATAGTTATATGGCTGGCCTGCTAATTGCAATAAGCTAGTATGAAGCACTACCACCCATCACAAAGAGAGGGGACAGCCATGAAAACACAACATATGTTCATACTCTCCTTGCTGATCGTCATGCTGACCGTAACCACGGCCCATGCGATAAGCCTCACGTACACCTACTCCGACAAGGATTATCTCGGCGGCGCTTCCTGGGGAACCATGACCGCCTACGTGGAGGACGCCAACACCCTGGGGATCAGGTACACCGCGGCGCCGGCGTCGGTAATAGGGGCGGGCAGCACGGCAACGGCCTTTGCGTTCACGTTCTCGGGTGTTCTCCCCACCGCGATCTACAATCCGTCCCGGGGCGCCTTCAGCGACGATCAGGACTCTCTCAAGTGGGTGGCCTTCGAAAAGAAACTCAGTACCCTCCCTCCTCCCCAGAACGGTGATGAGTTCACTCCCGTGATCGACAACAAGTACGTGTTTGAGTTCGCGGCCACCGAGGGCGACGGGCGGTCCATCAATTCCTCCGGCGTGAAAGCGGCCAGAGTGACGTGTTTTACATGGACTTCAACTCCTCCGCAGTCGATTTTCTGGCATTCTCGCTCGCGGACCTTCAGTCGTTCGTGGAACTGACCGCTGTCCGGTTGATGGGGCTTTCCAATGACATCAACGGCGGCAGCCTGTTCCTGGCCGGCAAATCGGAGGACGGCAATCATGCTCCGGTGCCCGAACCCGGTACGATCCTGCTGCTGGGGATCGGAATCGCAGGTCTTGGACTCTACCGGATGAAGCGCGGCTAGCCGGAAAAGAATGACCGACTGTTGGAAGGACAGGGGGGAGCGCGGGGTGCGTTCCCCTCTTTTCGTTGCGGTGCAGGCCGCGGGCAGTGACGGCGTACCGGCCTTCTTCGGCAGGCATCTGCCAAAAAGGTGGTTGAGCTGACGCTCCATAACGACTAAACTGGTATGCCGATCAGGAGGTCGTTGCCCCATGAAACTACTGCTTCACATCTGCTGTGCCCCCTGCGCCATCTATCCGGTAAGCCGGCTCCGCGACAGCGGGGCGGATGTCACCGGTTTCTTTTTCAACCACAACATACACCCCTACCAGGAGTACCGCCGCCGGCTCGACACGGTCCTGGAATATGCGGACCGGATCGAGTTGCCGCTGGAGGTGCGGGACGAGTATCGCCTGGAGGAATTTCTGGCCGCCGTGGCCGGCAATCCGGCGGAGCGCTGCTGGTACTGCTATTTCTCGCGCCTGGATGCGGCAGCGGCCGCAGCGGCGGCGGGCGGCTTCGACGGGTTCACCTCATCGCTCCTCTACAGCCGCTACCAGAAGCACGACGACATCAGGATCGCTGCCGAGCGGGCCGCAGCGCGCCACGGCGTCACCTTTGCCTACGACGACTATCGCCGGGGCTGGCAGGACGGCATCCGCGTCTCCAAGGAGATGGGGCTCTACCGCCAGCAGTACTGTGGCTGCATCTACAGCGAAAAGGACCGTTACCATCCCCGGCAGGGGAAAAAATGATGCAGGGCTTCGGCAAGTCGCTCATCGTCATGGGGCTGGTCATTGCGGCCGTGGGCGTGCTCCTCACCGTTGCCGGCAAAATTCCGTGGATCGGCCGCCTGCCCGGTGATATCTACGTGAAACGGGACAATTTCACCTTTTATTTCCCCCTTGCCACCAGTATTCTCATATCCCTGGTGCTCTCCCTCATCCTCTGGCTGCTGAGAAAATAAGCCGTTCCTGCTGAAATTCCTTAAGTTTTGCCTCTGAAGACCGATAAATGCTACAACTTGCTTCGATCGAAAAACGGTCGTTGTCGGGAGTGTCATCACGCGAACGGAGGGCCCCGTGGCGATCAACAGCATGAACGCGGTAGTTCTCGAGGTAATCGAGTGGTTTGACGACAGCGGCCGGGAGGTGGTGCGCCGCATTCCGCCCGCGGGTTCCGCCGAGATCAAGTTCGGCGCCCAACTGGTGGTGCGGGAGAGTCAGCGGGCGGTCTTTTTCAGGGACGGCACGGTCGCCGACTGCTTTGGCCCCGGCCGGCATACCCTGACCAGCGCCAACCTGCCGATCCTGACCAAGCTCCTGTCGCTCCCCTGGGGGGGCACCTCTCCCTTCCGCTGTGAAGTCTGTTTCGTGGGGATGCAGACCTTCACCGATCTGCGCTGGGGCACCAAGGAACCCGTGGCGTTCCAGGACAGCCGCTTTGGCATGGTGCGGCTGCGGGCCTTCGGCACCTACACCCTGCGAGTGGTCGACCCGCAGCTCCTGGTGAACGCTCTGGTGGGAACCCGGGGGCTTTACACCAGCAGCGAGCTGGAGGAGCTGTTCCGCGACATCATCGTGGCGCGGCTCAACGACTATCTGGGCGAAACCATCGACTCGGTTCTGGATCTGCCAGCCCGCTACGATGAGACCTCCGCGGCGCTCAAGGCGCGTCTGGCCGGAGACTTCGGCGGATTCGGCGTGGAGCTGGCCGAACTCTACGTGAATGCGATCACTCCTCCGCCGGAGGTCCAGAAGGCCATCGACGAGCGCACCTCCATGGAGGCGGCCGGCGATGTGGACCGCTACCTGAAGTTCAAGGCGGCCCGGAGTCTGGAAGCGGCGGCCTCGGCCGAGGGGGGCGGCGAGGCCGCCCAGGGGATGGGAATCGGGGTCGGCGCCGGTCTCGGCATGATCCTCCCCGGCATGGTGGCGAATGCCATGGCACAGGGTGCTGGTGCGCCCACTCCTGTTGGCACGGGCAACTGTTCCCGCTGCATGGCGCCGTTGGTGGCGGGTGGAAAGTTCTGCCATCAGTGCGGCGCCCCGGTCGAATCCGGCTTTTGCTCCGGCTGCGGCAAGCCGCTGCCGGCGGAGGCCCGTTTCTGTCCTGGCTGCGGACGACAGGCCGGAGCATAGGCGGTGACCGTCGCCTGCCCCCAGTGCGGCGCTCCGGCGGAGGCCCGCACCGATACCCGCTTCCACGGCTGTGCCTTCTGCGGTTCATCCTTCATGGCGGAGCGGGGCATCGGCATTGCCGAATATCACCTGGCCCACGAGCGGGACGATCGGGTGGCGTGGAGCGCCCTGGCCGCCTCCCTTGAGCGGGATGGTTCCGGACAGGCCGTGGAGCGGACCGGCTGCGAGTATCTGGTTGCGCCCTTCTGGCTCTCGCGGCCGGAAAACGGGGGGACGCGGCTCGTGCCGGCCCTGCGCCATCCCTGGCCTCAGGGGCCGGTCCCGGTCCTGCCCGGCGGCGACCTCCTCTTCGTCCCGTCGGAGAACGACTTCATCCTGCCGGACATCCCGGTCGACGAAGCGTTGGGGGAAGGGGCCGGCCGTGGCGGCACCTCCCTCAGCCTCGTCTATCTCCCTCTCTATCTCCTTTCCTTCCGTCTTGCCGGCCACGACTGCCGGGCACTGGTCTCGGCGGTGGACCGGCGAGTTGCGCTCCTGACGCCCCTGCCGGCCCGGTCCGTGCCGGTGCCGTTTCGCCACGCGGCGCTGGTGTCCGGTTTCGCCCTCGTGCTGATTGTCGCCGGCCCGGCCGTGAAGAGCCACCTTTTCAGGGCCGCCGTCTTCGCTGCCGTGCTGGCCGTTGCCTGGCCGGCCTGCACCGCATTGCTCCGGCGGGGGGAGTGAATGGGCGCGCCGCAGACGGTCACCATATCCTGTCCCCAGTGTGCAAGCCCCTTTTCGTTCAGCGAAGGAAACCGCAATGCTCCCTGTCCCTCCTGCGGAACCTCTCTGGCGGTTTCCGGCGAGGCGGGCATTCCCCGATTTGTTATTGATGAGCGGATTGATAGTGCCCAGGCCCGCGCTGCTGCCCGCAAGGCCGCGGCGGCTGCCGATGGCGACCCGAAGATGGTGGAACTGCTCCGGTTCGAAGGGAGCGAGCTCTGCTTCCTCCCCTTCTGGCGGCTGCGGGGCCATGCGGCCGGCTGGCTCTGGGCCGAGCGGGAGACTCGGGTTCGGCAGGAAGAGTACGACGGGAACGGCATGCGCACGGTTCGGGAGGTGCGCGGGCCCGCGGAAAGCGGCACCGAGGCGGTCATGATTGCCGTGGACTACAGCTCTCCCGCCAGCGATACGTCACGCTTCGGCCTGCGGGGCATCGCCGTGGCAAGCGCGGTCCTGCCGCTTGCGGGGATGGATTTCGCCGAGGTCTCCCGCCGGGGCACGGTCTTTGACCCGGTCACGACGCCGGAGCAGGTGCGGCGGGAAGCACTGGCCCAGGCCCGGTCCCGGGGCGGAGGAAAGGGAGTGCTCCGCTCGGCCGGCCGTCTCGCCCTCTGCGGGGAGCGCCTCGCCCTTATTTCGTATCCGGTCTGGAACCTCACGTTTTCCCGCGGCGAGCGGCTCTATCACGTGACCGTGGACGGGGTCAACGGCCGCGTCCTCGCCGGGCGCCTTCCGTCCGCCGTGCGGATTACGGTGCTGCGCCCCCTGGCGACGGTCACGCTCCTGATCTATGCCTTCACGCTCCATCCGCTGGTCGGGTTTATGGCCGCCGGCGCTTTCCTGGCCTGGCACGCCGCCAACGGCGGGTTGTCGATCGAACGTCTGGCCATCTGGTTCTTCGGCCTGGTGGAACAGAGAGGGGAGGTGGAGCTTGGCTGACCGGCACGATCTGCGGGTAATCCCGCTCCGCTGCCCCGATTGCGGCGCTGGCCTTTCAGCCACGGGAGCGGACGTCATCTTCCCCTGCCAGGGGTGCGGCACGTTCCGGGAACTGGAGGGGGAAACCCTGGTCCTGCGCCAGGTCGTTCACGCGGCCGGGCCCGACCTGGATGCTCCGCCCGGGGCGCGGCGCACCATGGCGCGGCTCCCGTTCTGGGTCTTCCCGTTCCGTGCCGTGAACGCCGGCGGCGAGGCGGCAACCCTGCGCGACTACCTGTCCCTGACGGGCGCCATCATGACGCCTGACCCTGCCCGGGCGGAGAAGCCGCCGTTCGTCTTCGTGCCCGCTTTTGCCGCCAGGCCGGCATCCATCCTGCGGGCGGGGCGGCTCTTGACGCTCCGTGCTCCCGCGTTCGGCCGTTCCGCCGGAAGTCCCGCCGCGGTGGCTCCCATTGTTTTTCGCGAGGCTGATGCCCTGACCCTGGCCGAGCCGGTGGTACTGGCCACCGTGGCAGGGGAGCGGCGCGGGAACCAGCGGTTTCTGGAGGCATTTCTCGTCCGTTGCGGCACCGGCAGGCTCATCACCATCCCCTTCGACCTCCGGGACGGGCGGCTGTTCCAGCCCGACCTGGACCTGGAGATGTGAGGCGCGGGTGGCGGGCCGCTTGTTTTTTACGTGATTTCTGGTACTTTTGTTCCGTGTGATGTCCATGAAAGGAGGAGCACCCCATGATCGAACTGTTCGAGAAGGTATTTCTGACCGGCCTGGGGGTCGTGTCCCTGTCCCAGAAAAAGGTGGAGGAGTGTCTCGTTGATCTGAAGGAAAAATACAAGGTGGGTGAGGACGAAGGGAAGGCGATCCTGGAGAAGATCCAGACCATGGCCAAGGATGTCAGGGAGCGCATCGAGGAGATGGCCGACGTGGAGGTCAAACGGGCCATTGACCGTCTTGGGCTCGTCCCCCGCGAGGAGTACGACCGGCTTGCCAAGCGGGTTGAGGCCCTTGAGGCAAAAGCCGGCATCGGAGACCCGAGCACCGAATGCTGAGCGTTTTCCAGTTCAACCGCAACATCCGGAGCCTGCGCCGCTACCGGCAGATCGTGCGGGTACTGGTCAAGTACGGCTTCGAGCACGCCCTGTCGCTCATGGGGCTTTCCCGGTTCGTTGCCCGGGGACGCCGGCTCTTCCGCAAGCCCGAACCGGAGCTGACCCGGCTTTCGCCCGCGGAGCGGATGAGGCTTGCCCTGGAAGAATTGGGCCCCACCTTCGTCAAGCTGGGCCAGATCCTTTCCACCCGCCCGGACGTGATCCCCCGCAGCTTCGTGCTGGAGTTCGCCCGGCTCCAGGATCAGGTGCCATCGTTCCCCTTCGAGGACGCCCTGGACCAGATCAGCCGCGAGCTTGGTCGCGACCCGGAGGAGCGTTTCTCCTTCATCGACCCCGAGCCCCTGGCGGCAGCCTCCATCGCCCAGGTGCACCGTGCCCGGCTCGTTTCCGGCCAGGAGGTGGTGATCAAGGTCCGCCGTCCCGGCGTGGTGGAGGCCGTGGAGACCGACATCGACGCCATGATGGGGCTGGCGGTCCTGGCCGAGCGTCACCTTCCCCGCAGCGACATCTACGACCCGGTGGGGCTCGTGAAGGAGTTCGCCCGGACGATCCGCCGCGAGATGGACTTCGCGCGGGAAGGGCATACCATCGAGCGCTTTGCCGAGAACTTCGCGGGGGACCCGACCCTTTACTTCCCCACGGTCCACTGGGACTGTACCGCCCGGGGACTCCTTACCATGGAGTTCATCAACGGGATCAAGGTGTCGGACACGGCGGCCCTGGAACGCGCGGGCATGGACCGCCGGCTCATCGCCCGGCGCGGGGCCGATGCCTTCCTCAAGATGGTCCTCACCCACGGCTTCTTCCATGGCGATCCCCATCCGGGCAATGTTCTCATCCTGCCGGACAACGTCATCTGCCTGCTGGACTACGGCATGGTGGGGCGGCTCGACGCCCAGCTCAAGGGGTACCTCACCGACATCCTGCTGGCCATCGTCCAGCGGGACGTGGACGAGGTGATTTCGCTGCTGCTCTACTCGGGGGAGATCGCCGACACCCTGGATACCCGGGCCCTCAAGCGGGACCTGGCCGGCCTGATCGACAACTACTACGAGACCCCGCTCCAGGAGATCGAGGTGGGGCGGGTGCTGCTGGAGTTTCTGGAGGTCATTACCACCTATCACATCAAGTTCCAGCCCGACCTCATGCTGCTGGCCAAGGCCCTGGTGGCCATCGAGGGGATGGGGCGCGAGCTGGATCCCACCTTCGATATGGTGGAGCACCTGCGCCCCTTCATGAAGCAGGCCGTGCGCGACCGCTTCTCTCCCCGCCAGTTGATCCGGGAGATGAATTCGAACTTTCTCTCCTACTTCACCCTGGCCCGCAACCTGCCGCGGGACCTGAAGGAGCTCCTCAACCGGATCAACCGGAACAAATTCAAGATCGACCTGGAACACCGGGGCCTCGACCGGGCCATGCGGGAGTTCGACAAGTCCGTGAACCGCCTTTCCTCCAGCCTGATCATTGCCGCCCTGATCGTTGGCTCGTCCATTGTCATGCAGACCGACAAGGGGCCGAAGTTTCTCGATTTCCCGGTGTTCGCCTTCATGGGCTACACCATTGCCGGCTTCATCGGCCTCTGGTGGGTCGTGGCGATCATCCGGTCAGGACGGCTGTAACGAAACCTCAGATTCTCACCAGATCGTACTCGCGTGTCCCCACGCCGATCTTCTCGGCATGCTCCAGTTGGATTTCCCAATCGATATCCGGGTGAACCCCGCGGAACTTGTCGCCCCCCGGCTCATGGCCGGTGGCCAATGCCGTATTTTGGTTCCCCACGGCGTCATTGACCAGGTCGGCACAGGCCTGGTCCAGGGCGACGGGGTCGGTGGAGGCGCAGATGCCGATGTCGTTCACGATGGGGGCGTCGGCGTGGCCGTAGCAATCACAGGCCGGGGAGACCTGGGTGATGAAGTTGAGGAAGAGGGTCTTGTGCTGCTTGCCCGTTACGGCTCCCTTGGCGAATTCTGCCATCTTCTTCATGACCAGGTCGGCGGCCTCGTTCCACTGGATGGTGATGGCCTTGGTGGGGCAGACGGTGATGCAGCGGCTACAGCCGGCGCACGCCTTCGGGTCGATTTTGGCCTTCCCCTCGATGATGGCGATGGCGTCATGGGCACAGGCCTTCAGGCAGAGCCCGCAGCCGGTGCAGTATTTTTCAGCCACCTTTGGCGCCACGGTGGAGTGCTGGGTCAGCTTTCCCTCGCGGCTTGAGCAGCCCATGCCCAGGTTCTTCAGGGCGCCGCCGAAGCCGGTCAGCTCATGGCACTTGAAGTGGGAGACGGCCACCAGTGCGTCGGCCTCGACGATGGCGGAGCCGATGGGGACCTTTTTCAGCAGTTCGCCGTTCACCTCAACGACAGTGGCCGAGTTGCCCCGGAGTCCGTCGCACATGACGAGGGGAGCGCCGGCAACCGCAAAGTCGAAGCCGTTCTCGATGGCACAGATCAGCGCGGAGACCGCTTCCTTGCGCTCGCCCGGATAGAGGGTGGAGGAGTCGGTGAGAAAGGCTTTCCGCCGCACCCCTTGATGTCGTCCACCACGCGCCGGATAAAAATGGGGCGGATGAACGCATGATTTCCCCGCTCGCCGAAGTGGACCTTTACCGCCACCAGGTCGCCCGTGGCGATCCGTTCCCTGGCGCCAGCCAGGATCATGAGCTTGCCGATCTTGGCGAAGAGGTTTTCCTTGTGTCCCGCCCGCATGTCGCTGAAGTAAACGGTGCTCGGCATGACGCATCTCCTTTGTAGTGAATGTTGGTGAGATGGACGCTAGCACAGGGGCGCGGCATTTTCAACGTCAACAGCCAGTTATTGCTAACTTTTCCTTGCGGTCGGGATAAATTTTGTTATGTTGTTAATTAATAAAACAGCCGCCACAGATCGGGGGATGCCATGAGTGATTCAGCGAAGCAGCCGGAACTCTGGCTGATGGGATTGGGATGTGAGGAAGAGCGCGCGGCCACGGTGCTCGACTATCTCAGGCATGCGGGCTACTCGGTAGTGTGCAGGGGGAGGGACGATTTCGGCGACGCCAAGCCCCTTGGCGTGGTCCTCGACGTATCTCCGTTCTCCCACGACGGCTGGGGGATCCTGCTGGATATCAAGAACAACCCGGCCACCCGCGATGTGCCGGTCCTGCCGGTCTACCTGAGCCAGGAGGGGAAGATCGGGGGCGTTTTCCCGGCCGCTGGCTTTTTCACCCTCCCCATCGAGACTGATTACATCATGAAGAAGCTCACGGTCCTGGGGCTGACCGATGAGGCGGATACCTGGGACCTCCAGGTGATGGTGGTCTCCAAGAAGGGGGAGGAGAACGTTGCCAAGGCCATCACCTCCCTCGGCTTCGAGGTGGTCAACGCCTACACGGGCAAGGAGGCCGTGGCCCTTGCCACCACGGGCCGCGCCTATATGATCTTTTGTTCGGTCACGCTGCCGGATATGCACGCCTTCGAGCTGCTCGAGCGCTTCCGGCTCTATCCGCAGGTCCGCAACGTTCCGTTCTTCGTGCTTGTGAAAGATGCCATGAAGGAGGGGGAACGGCTGGCCCTGTCCCGCCAGATGGACCACCTGGTGAGGAAGAAAGAACTGTCGCGGGATGAGTTTCTGGCCTATCTGCGCAGGCGGGGGTAGCGGAGCCCGAACCCGGTCCCCGGGTGCCATGACTGCCGGTTTCCCGGAGAGGGGAGCCGGCTGTTTCGTGTCCGGGATACGGAACGCTCGATGCCGGTCAACCCGGCTCCGTGGCTGGGTTTTTTCCGCGCCTCTGGGAAACGGCGCCGGTTTGGAGTACAGTGGCCGGCATATTCAATACCAGAAAAGGTGGCAATGATGATTTCACGCATGATGGTTCGAGTGGTTACGGTGGCCTTTGCCCTGTCGCTGGTGGCGGCTGCCTGTTACGAGGCCGAGGCACGGGCGGGCGGCGGCCGTTCCTTCGGCAGCCGCGGCACGCGCACCTACCGTCCTCCGGCCCGGACGGTGGACCCGGCTCCCGCCTCCCGGCCCCAGCCGGCTCCCGCTGTTCCCCAGACTTTTCCCCAGCAGCGGCAGGGCGGCAGTTTCCTCCGCAGCATGGCCGGCGGTATCGTGGGGGGCCTGCTCGGCGGGATGCTCTTCCGCAGTCTCGGTTTCGCGGGCCCCGGTACGGGCGGCGTGGGGCTCTTCGATATCCTGCTGATCGGCGGCGTTCTCTATCTGATCTATCGTTTCGTGGCGTCCCGGCGCCGTGAAGCCGCAGCCACGCTTGGCCGCGCACCCGATTGGGGGCGTGAGGAGCCTGTGGCGCCCCAGCAGTACCGCTACGGGCACCCCGCGGAACCCGTCCCCGCAGCCGGGGCCGACTCGGGGCTGGCCCACGTCCGCCAGATGGACGGATCGTTCAGCGAGGAGCAGTTCCGTCAACTGGCCCAGGATGTCTTTTTTCGGGTCCAGGGGGCGTGGACGCGGCGCGACCTCTCGTCGGCGCGGGAGGTTCTCGCCTCCGAGATGGAGCGGGCGCTCCAGAACGACGTGGCTGAACTCAAGGCGCAGGGCCGGGTGAATCGGCTGGAGAATATCGCCGTGCGCCAGGTGGAGATCGTGGAGGCCTGGCAAGAGGAGGGCTGTGATTTCATCACGGTCCGTTTCCTGGCGAATCTTCTCGACTACACCACGGACGAAGAGGGACGGGTTGTCTCCGGCAGCGACCGGGAGCCGGTGAAGTTCGAGGAGTTCTGGACCTTTACCCGTCCCGTGGGGCCGAATTCCTGGAAGCTGTCGGCGATCCAGCAGGCCTGAAACCGTCGGCAAAGGCCGCAAGGCTTGCCACCATCTCACCTTCCGCCGTGGGGTCCACGTGGGGGATCTTGCTCTGTCCCCCCAGCTTGCCGCGCACCTCTTTGGACCAACGGTAAATGACATCCCCGCTCACCGTCACGACCCGGGGCCCGGCGATCCGTCCCTGGCTCCGGAACGTGGCGTAATCGGCATTCAGCGAGCGGAGCGTGGCGTCCAGGTGTCTCCCCAGGACGTCGTCGCTCCGCTCGTTCATTTCGCCCACCGCCAGTACCCACAGGTGGCGCCGCTCCCCGATATCGGGGCCCACCATGAACTCCCTTACCTCGATCCCGTCCAGTTGGTTGAGCCGGGCCACCGCTTCCTCCACCTCCCCCTGGGTCACCTTTTCCTCGAACCGGTCCAGAAACCGGTCCCGTCCCGTGAATTCGATGAAGTGGGGGGACAGGGCGGTGAAACGCAGGGTGTCGCCGATGTGGTAACGCCACAGTCCCGCACAGGTGGTGAGGAGCACGGCGTAGCGCCGGCCGGTCTCCACTGCCTCCAGGGGAACCGCCGGCGCGTCGGGAGCCGGTGTCCCCCCCTCGTCGAGGTCCTCGATGGGGATGAACTCGAAGAAGGCGCCGTAGTGGGGCACGAGCCGCATCCGGTCCTCGCCCGGCAGTTGGAAGGCCATGAACGCCTCGGAGGAGGGGAGCACCTCCAGGAAATGGGGCCGGCGTCGGGGAAAGAGGCCGTCGAATTCGCGGCGGTACGGTTTCATGCTCGTTCCCCCGTGGATGATCAGTTCCAGGTTGGGAAGGAGCTCGGCAATGGGGCGGTGCCCCATCTCTTCCACCCGCTGCAGGAGGAGGATGATCCAGGGAGGAACGCCGGAGATGCCCCGGATGGAGCGGTCCGACAACAGAAGCCCCGCCAGTTCCACCACTTTTTCTTCCCAGGGCAGGGCCGACACCGCCATGCCCGGCGCCACGAAGGGGCGCAGGTAAAAGGGGCGATGGCGCAGGGTGATGCCGCTCATGTCGCCGCTTTGCACCCCGTTGCCCAGATCGGTGAGCCGGGTATTGCCGGCCATGTAGAGGAGCTTTCCCTGGAACAGGCGGCTGCGGGGGGTGCGGTGCAGGTAGCAGGCGGTGAGATCCAGGGCGGCCCGCTTGTTGGCGGCGAACATCTCCCGGGAAAAGGGGATGTACTTGGTGGGTGCCGTGGTGCCGGAGGTCTCGCAGAAAAAGGGAATCCGGCCGGGCCAGGTCACGTCCTCCAGCAGGAGCCGTTGGCTGCCGTTGGCATCGCTCTGCCACGCCGAGAAATAGTCGCGCCAGAAGTCGGCATAGGTGCGGATCGGCACCCGGCGCCGGAATTCCGCATAGAGACGGTCGAAGGGCTCTCCTGCCAGTTCCGCGAAGCCATGGTCGCGGCCGAAGCGGGTGACGGCGGCCGTTACCACGAGTCGGGCGAGGATTTCCCGCTGGCTGGCAATCGGGTCCCTGCTTTCGAAGTTCTTTGCCAGGGCCGCGGCCCCTGCCTTGAGCATCAGGTCGATGCTTGACCTGATCATGAAACCACCGCGATGCGCAGGGGGGACGCCAGACGGTCGTACCATGCCTCGATCAGGGGGTTGTAGCAGTGGTGGTGAAAGATGAGCGAGGCATGGGGAACCGTGTCGCCGCTCATGGGCGAGGCCACCGTCCTGACCTTGCCCCGGGGGAAGAGCTCTCCCCGGACGCCGGTGTCGCGCAGGGCCGCCAGGGTGGGGGAGGAGGGGGCCAGGACGTTCTCCTCGTCCTCGGCGAGCATGACCAGCGCCGGCCCGGCGAACAGCGGCCCGACCGCGGTGAACGCGGCATCCTTGAGCGCCAGCACCCGCTCGTATCCCCCGAGACATGACGTGGTCTGCAGCACCGACATGATTTTTTTGCGGATGGAAAGGTGCCGGTGGGAGAGGATGCGGTTCACGGCGCCGGCTTCGAACAGGGCCTGGAAGCAGCGCCGGGCCCGCTCGATCTGGCGCTCGAGTTCATCCTCCTTCGTGGCCTCTGCCTGAGGATGCGCCTGAGGCTGCTCTCCAGCATCCGGACGCCGCCCCCCTTTTCCCGCTCGGGCCGTACCAAGTCCTGGGTGCAGAGGACCGGGCTCGTCATTACGATGCCGCCCACGGTCAGGCCCTCGTCGGAGTAGCGCTCCCGCAGGAACCGGGAGAGGAGCGAGCAGCCGAAGCTGATGGCAAAGATGACCGGTTTCTCGCCCCGCCGGTTCAGATCTTCCACCAGGTCGGCCAGTTGGGCAAAGAACATCTCAACGGAAAAGCCGTGCCGCGCGTAATTCAGATAGTAGACCGAACCGTGCCGGCGGAACAGTTCCCGCTGGAACTCCACCGCTTCAGTGGCGTCCGGGACGAACCCGCCGATCACGATGGTGGGCTGGGTGCCCGTTCCCTTTTCCCGGAAGATCTGGCTGCGCACCGCGTGAACGCTGGGCAGGCGCCGGCGCAGGGCCAGCTCGCGCGGCCGGGATGACGGGGTGTGGGGTTTGATCGCCATGTGCCGCAGGAGCCCCGTGGCCGCAGAGGCCACCGAGAGGAGCGCGGGGTGTCTGGCAACAGTTCGCTGAGCAAGGGGAATGACGGTGTTGGTGAGCATGGTTCGTTCCTCCGGTGATACGTCCAGGTTTCAGGCTGCGCCGCGGGCAGGTCCGGCAGCGGGCGTGTTCAGGCGCTGGAGCGCATCGCGCAGCTCCCTGATCTTGGCTATCTGGCGGTCGAGTTCTCCCAGGCCTGGGATCGGCAGATTGAATCGGGACATGGGCTGCCTCCTGTGGGCGAGACGGCCACCGGGGGGATTCCCGGAGTGCCAGTCACTCGTCTATGCCAGGATGGTAGCAGTCCAGTATTGCCGAGGGGTTACAGGGGGGTGAATTGAGGGTGAAAACGGAAGCGGGTATGGGGGGCCGGGCAGCCCCCCGGTTTGATTGCTGTCACTGGGGGGCCGTGGGAGGCGTCGTGTGGCGGATGTCCTTCCCCTTGATCATGAAGATGACCATCTCGGCCACGTTGGTGGCGTGGTCGGCGATCCGTTCCAGGTACCTGGAGATGTGGCTGATCTTCAGGGCCCGGCTGATGGTTGTCGGATCCTCGATCATGAAGGTGAGCAGTTCCCGCTGGATTTGGTCGTTGAGGCCGTCCACGAATTCGTCGTCGCGGCAGACCTTGATGGCCAGCTTTTCATCGCCGGTCACGAAGCGTCCAGCGACTCCTTCACCATCACCCCGGCCCAGTTGGCCATGCGGGGCAGGTCGATGTAGGGCTTGAGGGGCGGCTCCTCGTTCAATTCCACGGCCCGCTTGGCCACGTTGGTGCACTGGTCGCCGATTCGCTCCAGGTCCGTGACGATCTTGAGCGCCAGGGTGAGGAAGCGGAGATCGCGGCCGGCCGGCTGGCGCCGGGCAAGGACCTGGAGGCACTTCTCGTCGATGTCCATTTCCAGGTGATTGATCTCGTGATCCATGACGATGATCCGGCGCGCCAGGTCGGAATCCCGGTCCACCAGGGCCTTCATGGCGTCGGTGATCATCTTCTCCACCTTGCCCCCCATCTCCAGGAGGCGGGTGCGGATCTCGTTCAGTTCTGCATCGTACTGCTTGAAGATATGTTCTTTTTCCATTGAAATCCCCATTGGTGAGCTGTCGTTCCCTCTATCCGAACCGTCCGGTAATGTAATCCTCGGTGCGGGGATTGTCGGGGGTGGTGAAGATCTTCTTCGTGTCGTTGAATTCCACGACTTCTCCCAGGTACAGAAATGCGGTGTAATCGGATACCCGGGCGGCCTGCTGCATGTTGTGGGTCACGATGAGGATCGTGAACCGCTTCTTGAGCTCGGCCATCAATTCTTCGATATTTGCCGTGGCAATGGGGTCCAGCGCCGAGGTGGGCTCGTCGAACAGCATGATCTCCGGGTCGATGGCCAGTGCCCGGGCGATGCAGAGCCGCTGCTGCTGGCCCCCCGAAAGGTTGAAGGCCAGGTCGTTCAGCCGGTCCTTCACCTCGTTCCAGATGGCGGCGTTGGTGAGGGCCTCCTCCACCTTCTCCTCCAGCACGCTCCGCTTGGAGATGCCGCGCACCCGCAGGCCGTAGGCCACGTTCTCGAAGATCGACTTGGGGAACGGGTTCGGCTTCTGGAACACCATGCTGATCCGCATCCTGACCTCGATGGGGTCCACCTTGGGGGAGAGGATGTTCACCCCGTCGGGGTTGAGGGTGATTTCACCGTCGTAGCGGTTGCCGGGGTAGAGATCGTGCATCCGGTTGAAGCACCGCAGAAACGTCGACTTGCCGCACCCGGACGGACCGATCAGGGCAGTGATTTTCTTGTCGTGGACCGGAAGGGAGATTCCCGTCAGGGCCTTGAAGTCGCCGTAGTAGAAGTTCAGATTTTTCGATTCGGCCTTGAGCACAGGCTGTACAGATGCTGACATCGTTGCTCCTTGGGTATCTATAGTACGGTAAAGGCGCTCTGGGCGGTCCCGGCCGTTCACCACTTGACCTTCTTGCGGATATGGTAGCGGAGAAAGATCGCCACCGCGTTCATGGCCAGGGTCATGGCCAGGAGCACCACGCCGGCTGCCGCCGCGTTGAGCTGGAACTCCTCCTCCGGTCGGGAGGTCCAGTTGAACATCTGGATCGGCATGACCGTGAACGGGTCCTTGAGCCATTCGAAGCTGATGAAGGGAAACTGGCCGGAAACCGGTGAATGGGGCAGGAACGCGATGAAGGTCAGCGCCCCGATGGTGATGACCGGCGCCGTCTCGCCGATGGCCCGCGACAGGCCGATGATCACGCCGGTGAGGATGCCGGAGGATGAGTAGGGGAGCACATGGTTGGAAACCATCTGCCAGCGGGTTGCGCCCAGGGCGTAGGCCGCCTCGCGGATGCTGCCGGGCACGGCGCGCAGCGATTCCCGGGTGGCCACGATCACGATCGGCAGGATCAGCAGCGCCAGGGTGAGTCCGGCGGACAGGATGCTCTGGCCGAAGTTCAACTGATAGACGAAGAGGCCGAGGGCCAGCAGGCCGAAGACGATGGAGGGGACCCCGGCCAGGTTCGTCACGTTGATCTCGATGATGGCCGTGAGCCAGTTCTTGGGAGCGTACTCTTCCAGGTAGACGCCGGCGGCGACTCCCAGCGGCACCGCCACGAAGGCGGTCACCAGCATGACCAGGATAGTGCCGACCCAGGCCGAGAGGATCCCCGCCTCTTCGGGAAAGCGCGAGGGAAAGGAGGTGAAGAAGTGGGGCTTCAGCCGCGGCGCGCCGTCCGCCACCAGTTGGGCGAACAGCCCCATGAGGGTGAGAATCCCCACCAGCAGGCAGATGAGGCCCACGATGGCGAACACGTAATCCCAGAACTTGTGGCGGGCGATGAGCCGCCTTATTTCCGTAACGGACTGCTGCATCAGTAGACCTCCCGGAACCGCTTCTTGAGCCAGTAGCCAATGATGTTGAAGACCAGGGTCATCACCATCAGGGTGAGTCCGGCGGCGAAGATCGACTGGTAGCCGATGCTGCCGTGGGGAAGATCGCCCAGGGCCACCTGCACGATATAGGAGCTGATGGTGGAGGCGGACTCGGTCGGTTTCCAGGTGAGGGTCGGCTGCATGCCCGCGGCAATGGCCACGATCATGGTCTCGCCCACGGCCCGGGAGATACCCAGGATATAGGCCGCGGCTATGCCGGAGAAGGCGCTCGGCACCACCACCCTCACCGCGGTCTGGAACCGGGTGGCCCCCATGGCGTAGGAACCTTCCCGCAGGTGCATCGGCACCGCCCGCATGGCATCCTCGCTCACGGAGCTCACGTAGGGGATGATCATGATCCCCATGACGAGGCCAGCCGAGAGCATGTTGAAGCCGGGCAGGTCGGGCATCACCTTCTGGAGCAGGGGGGTCACCACGATCAGGGCGAAGTAACCGAAGACCACCGTCGGTACCGCTCCCAGGAGTTCCAGAAAGGGCTTTACCGTCTCGCGGACCTTGTGGGGCGCGAACTCGCTCAGGTAGATGGCGATGATGGTCCCCATGGGGATACAGACCGACAGGGCCACGCCGGTCGTCACCAGGGTGCCCGAAACCAGCGGCATGATGCCGAAGTGGGCATCGTCGAACAGCGGCGTCCATTGGGGATCGGTGAGAAACTCCACCAGTGAGACATGCTTGAAGAGCGGGATCGACTCGTAGACCAGGATCGCCACGATGGCGAAGGTGGTCGCCACCGAGGAAAAGGCCGCCAGGAAGAGGATGAACTCTACCAGCCGCTCCTTCAGGTGACGGCTCCGCTTGTGGGCGAGTCGTCTGGATGCCTCGGCGGAGGAGACGCACTCCGTCAGGCTGAGGGTCGTGTCGGGAGATGAAGTGTTCATGTGTTTGTTATCCATGGTTCGGTCCACCGCGATACGGATGGTGCAACCGTTTGACGGTTGTAACAATTGCCCGGGCACATAAAAGGGGAGAGGCCCCGCCCCGGCGCCTCTCCCCCGGATGGAGCTCAGGCCGTCGGATCAGTGCTTCCCTTCACGCTGGAGGAGTTCCTCCACCGAGACGCCCACCTCGGGCTCGCCGCCGAAGCCGGTGCCGGTCTTCTTCTTGGCGAAGTTCGACTTGGCAAGGGCATAGGCCTTGTCGGGCAGCGGCACGTACTTGACCGCCTTGGTGAGTTTCGGCGCCTGATTCAGGTAGAAGTCCACGAATTCCTTCACCTCGGGTTTGTCCACCGACTTGGCGTTCACGTAGATGAAGATGGGACGGGACAGGGGCTGGTAGCTGCCGTTCTTGACGGTGTCAACGGACGGGGAGACCGCCGGCTTGCCGGCCTTCTCCACGATGGGAACCGCCTTGAGCTTCTTGCTGTTCTCGGCGTAGTAGCATAGCCGAAGTAGCCCAGGCCGCCCCTGTCGCGGGACACGCCCTGCACCAGCACGTTGTCGTCCTCGCTGGCGGTGAAGTCGCCGCGGCTGGATTTGGCCTTGCCCACCACCGCCTCGGTGAAGTAGTCGAAGGTGCCCGAGTCCGCGCCCGGCCCGAAGAGCTTGAGGGGCTGGTTCGGCCAGGCGGGGTTGACCTGGTTCCACTTTGTGATCTTCCCTTGGGCTGCGGGTTCCCAGATTTTCTTGAGCTCGTCCACGGTCATGCTCTTGACCCAGGTGTTCTGGGGGTTCACCACCACGGTGAGGGCGTCATAGGCCACGGGCAGCTCGATGTACTGGATGCCCGCCTGCTTGCACGCTTCCATCTCTTTCTTGAGGATGGGACGGGAGGCTCCGGACAGGTCGATTTCGCCGCGGCAGAACTTCTTGAACCCGCCGCCGGTGCCGGAGATGCCGACCGTTACCTTGACGGCGCCTCTCTTGGCCTTCTGGAACTCCTCGGCAACCGCCTCGGTAATGGGGTAGACGGTGCTTGATCCGTCGATCTTCACGAGCTTGTCCGCCGCAAGGACCGGACTCGCCGCAATCGTGAGGCCCATGACGGCAGCAGCCAAGGCAGGGGTAATCCGGCCGATCTTTCCGCCCAACGTGAGTTTTTTCATGCTGATTCTCCTTGATAGTTGGTGATCTGTGCCCTGCAAACGCATGGTGTCATCATAGAAGTGGTTTGTTACGTCCGAGTTACGGCTGTGCAAAGATCCGCTGAACATTGGATCCATGGGCGCAGGACGATGTGCCTGTGCCCCTGCTGTAACATTCCCGGGCGGTTACAGCTCTTCGCGGCTGCGGCGGGGCGAAAAGCGCACCGCCACGACCCTGACGCCAGCCAGGGCCAGAACCAGAGCGATCACCATGGCCACCTTGTCCCAGGACATGTCCCGGTACCAGAATGCCATGATCTCGGTGAGGACCGTGACGAGCACCGTATCGATGATGTAGGTCACTTTCACGCGTCCTTCAGAGAAATAGGCCAGGGCGGTACGCAGTACCTCCACAACGGCGAGTACGGTCAGGACATCCACCAGGATGGTCCTGAACGCCTCGTGGAAATCGTGAAAAACCACCAGCCTCATGTCGTAGAAGGTCCGGATGATCCCTCCCAGGATCGCCAGCAGTACGGCCACGATGAGCAGGCTGAGAAGAACCCGCGCCGACACCTCGAAAAACTTCGTGAGCTTCAGGTCTATGACATCCTCTTTCCACATGGAACCTCCCGTTCTGTGTGCTGATTACGGGAAGAGGATAGGATGGGAAGGCTACAGGTGTGTTAAGGGGAGGTAAGGGGAAGGAAACTTTCTCTTTTGCAGAACGCTTCAGGACTAACCGGGGTGATCCGCGCACAACCAAGGGGGACGGTCGTTGACCGCCCCCCTTGGTTGGTAGTGCGTATCGATCAGGCCTTGCGCAGGGTGAACCGGAACGTCGTGCCTCTGCCGTGCTCGCTCTCGACAGTGATGCCGCCGCCGTGGAGCTGGATGATGTGCTTCACGATGGAAAGGCCGAGGCCAGTCCCCCCCTCGTCGCGGCTGCGGGCGGCATCCACCCGGTAGAACCGCTCGAAGATGCGCGGCAGGTCCCTGGGGGGGATGCCGATGCCGGTGTCGTGAACCGACACCCTCACCATTCCGCCCGCTTCATCGGCGCTGAGGGTGATGGCGCCTCCGGGCGGCGTGTACTTGAGGGCATTGTCCATGAGGTTGATGAGGACCTGTTCCAGCCGCCCCGGGTCGGCCAGCACCGGTGGGGCGCCAGCCAGGGCCGACATGTCGATGGCGATCTCCTTCTTTGCGGCCTTCTGCTCCAGCAGTCCCGCCGCATGGGCGACCGCACGGTCCAGATGGATCTGGGCCAGCTCCAGCTGGAGTCCTCCCGATTCCAGTTGCGAAAGGGTGAGGAGATCGCGGATCAGATCAGCGAGCCGTTCCGAGTGGCTGTAAATGATCTCCAGGAACCGTCCGGCCCGTTCCGGGTCTTCTTTCACGAGCCCGCCGGCCAGGGCCTCGGCATATCCCTTGATGACCGTGACCGGCGTCCTGAGCTCATGGGATACATTGGCCACGAAGTCCCGGCGGACAACCTCCAGGCGTTTCAGGTCCGAAATGTCGTGGAACACCGCCACCACGCCGCGCAGTTCATCCTCTTCCATGAGCGGCACCCAGTGGGTCAGCACCTCTTTTCCCTCCCCCAGGGGGAGCGTCATCTCCTCCACGTGTTCGCTGCGGGACGACACCACGGCCCTGAAGGTTTCGTTCAGCTCGGGGAACCGGGCGATTTCGATGATCTGTCTCCCTTCCACGCTCTGGGTGAGACCGAAGAGCTCAAGAAAGGCCGGATTCACGAGCGTCACGGTCCCACCGGCATCGCTCACCATGAGCCCCTCACCCATTCCGCGCAGAATGGTGTCGAGCCGGTTTTTCTCAGCCGAGATCCGCGCCAGGTTCCGTTCGATCTGCGAAGCCATCTCGTTCATGACGCGGGCGAGCTCGCCGACTTCATCGCGGGTGATGACCGGGATCCGCCGGCCGTAGTCTCCCCGGCCCAGTTGGGTGGCCAGGGTCGTGATGGTGCGCAGCGAACGGGACGTGAACCGCGAGAGCAGATAGCTCAGGAGCAGCGCCACCACCAGCGATACCACAAGAGATGCCCCCAGTAGGGTCCGGATGCTCTGTTTTGCCTTTTCCACCGCAGTGAGGGGGAGAGACAGGCGCAGCACGCCGCGTTCTCCCTCCGTGGTGTTGAGCACGGTTGCCACGTAGAGCATGGGGGTCTTGATGGTAGCTGAATAGCGGACCGCGGCGCCCCCTCCCTGTTCCAGCGCCTGCCGGACTTCGGGGCGGTTCGCGTGGTTTTCCAGGGTCCCCAGGTACTGGGGGGCGATATCCGAGTCGGCCACCACCTCGCCCCCCTCAAGGACCACGGTCACGCGTGCCCGGGTCTCGCG
This sequence comes from Geobacter anodireducens, assembly GCA_001628815.1. Lineage (NCBI taxonomy): Bacteria > Pseudomonadati > Thermodesulfobacteriota > Desulfuromonadia > Geobacterales > Geobacteraceae > Geobacter > Geobacter anodireducens. Next base: position 2,458,049 of record CP014963.1, on the reverse strand, counting down.
CGAAATGGCCGCTGCCGCTGCGGGCGCATCCCGCCGCATATCACGAATCTCCCTGGCGGCAACCATCCGCGCCAGCCGCGATTCGCTCTTGAGATTCTCCTGGATCTCGTGGGCCAGGTGCGTGGTGAGAGTATGGTTGAGGTAGACGAAAAAAGCTCCCCCGATAAAGAGGAGCAAGCATAGATAGGAAGCCATCAGCTTCCACTGGATGGTGAGCTTCACTATTCCTCCATCTTGTAGCCGAAGCCGCGAACGGTCTTGATCAACTCTCCGGCCGGTCCAAGCTTCGTCCGCAGGCGGGTGATGTGGGTATCCACCGTGCGGGTGTCTCCCACGTAATTATACCCCCACACATTCTTGAGGAGGAGGTCGCGGCTCTGGACCCGGCCGAGCCGTTCGGCAAGGTTCAGCAGCAGCTTGAACTCGGTCGTGGTCAGGGTGACATCATCTCCCTCCACGGCCACCATGTGCCGCTCCGTGTCGATCGTCACCGGCCCGACATTGATGACCTTTCCTTCCGGCTTGTCGGGGAGGGAGCGGCGTAGCACCGCTTTCACCCTGAGCAGCAACTCGCGGGTGGAGAAGGGTTTTACCACGTAATCGTCGGCCCCGACCTCGAAACCGACCACACGGTCGATCTCCTCGCCGCGCGCCGTCAGCATGATGACCGGGATGTGGGCGGTCTTTTCCGACTTCTTGAGGATTTTGCAGACCTCCATCCCCATCATTCCCGGCAGCATCAGGTCCAGCAGGATCAGGTCGGGGGGTTGGCTACGGGCCAATTCCAGGCCGTTCGCGCCATCCAGTGCCGTGAGGGTCCGGTACCCCTCCTTCTCAAGGTTGAAGGCCACCAGATCGGCCAGGTCACGCTCGTCTTCAATGATAAGAATCGTTTTCATGAAATTCTCTCCCTCGTGCGAGGGTAGCGTCACACTATTGCATTTATGTTACAACTGTGAAAAATACCTGTAAAAACGGGCAGCGAAACTCGTTTCCACACAAATTGTGGATACCCTTGTGGATAAGATCGTAACACGTTTGCAAAGGCATATTAAAACAAATGTAAATAGCAAATTGCCCAAGAAATGGGCAGGTCGGAACGTGCTGAAATCACTATATCGTCAGCAGGGTCGCATAACCGCGCGTTGCGGTGCGTGTCTCGCAACAGACGTGTTTCATGCCGGCCATGACGTTCATGCCGCGGCACCAGCCCTGCTCACGCTCCAATCATACCATGTTCTAACATCTTGACTTGTACCGAGCGGCGTGCTAGTTCAGTAAATCTTCATCGATTCAATGAGTTAACGAGCTGAAACGCATGTTTGAATTGACGGAACACACAGGGGGAGTCCATGGCGCAACTGCTTGAATTTACGGTGGGAGGACTGCTCGATCACATTGCGGCCCGCTATCCCGACAATGACGCTCTCGTCTATGTGGATCGCGGTCTCCGTTACTCCTATCGCCAGTTCAACGAAGTCTGCCGCAAGGTGGCCAAGGGGCTGCTGCGGCTCGGGGTAAAGAAGGGCGATCATGTTGCCATCTGGGCATACAATGTGCCCGAATGGGTGGTCCTCCAGTTCGCCACGGCCAAGATCGGCGCGGTGCTCGTAACGGTCAACACCAACTACAAATCGGCGGAGCTGGAGTACATCCTCAACCAGTCCGACTCCTCGACGCTCTTTCTGGTAAAGTCGTTCAAGGATACCGATTATGTGGCCACCGTGAACGAGGTGGTGCCCGAACTGGCCGGATCGGAAGCCGGCGCCCTTTCCAGCGCGAAACTTCCCTTCCTCAGGAATGTCGTCTTCATCGGCAGCGAGACTCCGGCCGGCATGCTCAACTTCGAGGCCATCGCCGCCATGGGCGAGCATGTCTCCGACGACGAACTGGCGGCAGTGGAGGGGACCCTTGATCGCCACGACGTCATCAACATGCAGTACACCTCGGGCACCACCGGCTTTCCCAAGGGGGTCATGCTGACCCACTCCAACATTGTCAACAACGGCTTCAATATCGGCGAATGCATGAAGTTCACCGAGAAGGACCGTCTCTGTATCCCAGTCCCCTTTTTCCACTGCTTCGGTTGCGTGCTCGCCGTCATGGCCTGCGTCACCCATGGCACGACCATGGTGCCGGTTGAGATTTTCGACCCCCTCGCGGTGCTGCGCACCATCGAGAAGGAGCGCTGTACCGCGGTCCACGGCGTTCCCACCATGTTCATCGCGGAACTGGAGCACCCGGATTTCCCGAAGTTCGATCTCACGAGCCTCCGCACCGGGATCATGGCCGGCTCCAACTGTCCCATCGAGGTCATGAAAAAGGTCATCAGCCAGATGCACGCCAGCGAGATCACCATCGCCTACGGCCAGACCGAATCGTCGCCGGTGATCACCCAGACCCGCACCGACGATGCCATCGAGCTTCGGGTGGCCACGGTGGGCCGGGCGCTTCCCGACGTGGAGGTCAAGATCGTCGACATCGAAACCGGTGCCGAGCTGCCGCCGGGCAAGCAGGGCGAGCTGTGCACCCGCGGCTACCTGGTCATGAAGGGGTACTACAAGATGCCCGAGGAGACCGCACGGGCAATCGATGCCGACGGCTGGCTCCACACGGGTGACCTGGCCGTAATGGATGAGAACGGCTACTGCAAGATCACCGGCCGGATCAAAAACATGATCATTCGCGGCGGCGAGAATGTCTATCCTCGCGAGATAGAGGAGTTTCTCTATACTCACCCGAAAATATCGGATGTTCAGATCTATGGCGTCCCCGACCGCAAGTACGGGGAGCAGGTCATGGCCGCGGTCATTCTCAAGAAGGGCGAGATCATGACCGAGGAAGATGTGCGGAATTTCTGCAGGGGCAAGATTGCCAACTACAAGATTCCCAAGTATGTCAAATTCGTAGATTCCTACCCCATGACCGCCTCGGGCAAGATCCAGAAGTTCAAGCTGCGGGAAATGGCCATCAAGGAACTCGGCCTCGAAGGGCCGGGGGAAACCGCCTGACCGGAGCACTGGCATGAGGGAAAAGATTCTCGGCGTTCTCATGGTGTTGTTCGTCGTCTGTTTCGCGGCGATCTTCATCGAAGAGGCTTTCCTGGGGGGCCGCAAGCGTCGGCGCCTGGAAAAGGAGGCGCGGCTTCGCCGTCAATCCGGCGGAGAATGACGCCCGGGTCACGTACACAAAGAGAGGTTTCCATGCGCATCACTCCGAGGGAAGAGCTGGACCACCGCATTTCCCGGCTTCAGACATACATGGCCGGGGCCGGCCTCGATGCGGTCATCATCGTTCAGAATGCCGACTTGTTTTATTTCACCGGCACCATCCAGAGCGGCAACCTCTATGTGCCCATTGAGGGCGACCCCATCTACATGGTCCGCAAAGAGCATTCCCGGGCGCGGATGGAGTCGGGGCTCAAGTTGGTCGTCCCGTTTTCCTCCATGAAGAACATCCCCGGAATCCTGGCGGACCACGGCTATTCTCTGCCCGCCCGGATCGGCATGGAGCTCGATGTGGTGCCGGTAGCCTTCTTCGAGCGCTACCGCGCCGTCTTTCCCGCCGCCGACTTCAGCGATGCAACGCCTCTCATCCGGCGGGTCAGGATGATCAAGAGCAAGTACGAGATCCATCTCCTTCAGGATGCCGCAGTCCAGGTCGACAAGGTCCACCGCCGCGCCAGGTCGGTCATCCGTGAGGGAATGACCGACCTGGCGCTGGCGGCGGAGTTGGAGTTCACTGCCCGGAAGGAAGGCCACCAGGGGCTCGTCCGGATGCGCTCCTTCAACTCCGAGCTGTTTTATGCCCATATCTTCTCCGGAGCCGATACGGCGGTCCCTGCCTATGTGGATACCCCCCTTGGGGGCCTGGGGCTCAATCCCTCGTTCGGTCAGGGAGCCGGGCTCAAGCGGATCGAGCGCAACGAGCCGATCATCGTCGATTTCGCGGGTTGCGTTGACGGCTACCTGGTGGACCAGACACGCGTCCTGGCCATCGGGGGGATTTCCGATCGGTTGCGTCGTGCCTATGACGACATGATCAGGGTTCAGGAGCGGATGACCGAACTGGCTCTTCCCGGCACGCCGTGGGGCGATGTCTATGAGGGATGCCGTGCCCTGGCCGAAGAACTGGGATACGCCGACAGTTTCATGGGCGCCCGCGGCGCCCAGGTTTCCTTTATCGGCCACGGCATCGGCATCGAGATCGACGAGTATCCGTTCATTGCGCGCGGCTTCACCGAGATGGTCCTTGAGCCGGGCATGGTGTTCGCGTTCGAGCCGAAGGTCGTCTTCCCGGGCGAAGGGGCCATCGGGATCGAAAATACCTTTTACATCTCAAACTATGAAGGGCTCAAGCAACTGACATTCTCGGACCAGGAACTGGTCATTCTCTGACCGCAGCCACTCACCCCTCCGGCGGGACGTCGCCTTGACCGAGGTGAAACGTCCCGCTCCACACCTCCGGATTCACGCCGGCCGCCGCGCCCCTTGTTGCCCGTTATCATGTAAAATTTTGTTGAGTTTAATCAGATTGAATGGTATAAGGCTTTACAGTAAAATTGTATACAGTATACTAAAAAGAGATTTCTGCCGTTTTCACGATGATCGGTACCTCGATTTTATGCCGTATTTTGTGGTATCGGAGGTATAACCGACTGAAATTTCCAGTACCGTGACACCACCAGCGGAAAGGAGGGGGGAAGAAGGCAGGCGAGGTTGATAGTTTGTTTTTGTTTATTAAAACATCACAGCTTGGAAAGGAGAGCACGTAACATGGCACTCAAGGAAACCCTTAAGCAGAAAATTGAGGAGCACCGTCCCCGCACCACCCGGCTCGTGAAAGAGTTCGGCAAGGTCATCATCGACCAGGTGACCATTGATCAATGCATCGGCGGTGCCCGTGACATCCGCTGCCTGGTAACCGACATCTCCTATCTCGACCCCCAGGAAGGATCCGGTTCCGCGGCAAGACCATTCCCGAGACCTTTGAGGCCCTCCCCAAGGCTCCCGGTTCAGACTATCCGACCGTTGAATCCTTCTGGTACTTCCTCCTGACCGGAGAAGTTCCGACCCAGGCCCAGGTTGACGAAGTGGTTGCCGAGTGGAAGGTCCGCCAGGAAGTTCCCCAGTACGTGTTTGACGCCATCCGTGCCCTGCCGAAGGAAAGCCACCCCATGGTCATGCTCTCCGTCGGCATCCTTGCCCTCCAGAAGGACTCCAAGTTCTGCGGGTTCTACAATTCGGGCAAATTCAACAAAATGAACGCCTGGGAATACGTCTACGAAGATGCCTATGATCTCGTCGCCCGTATCCCGGTCATTGCCGCATTCATCTACAACCTCAAGTACAGGGGTGACAAGCAGATTGGCATCGACAAGGGCGCTGACTGCGGCGCGAACTTCGCCCGCATGATCGGTCAGTGCAAGGAGTACGAGGATGTTGCCCGGATGTACTTCATCCTTCACTCCGACCACGAGTCCGGCAACGTGTCGGCCCACACCACCCACTTGGTGCACTCGGCCCTGTCCGACCCCTACTATGCCTACTCCGCCGGTCTGAACGGCCTCGCCGGTCCGCTGCACGGCCTTGCCAACCAGGAAGTTCTCGACTGGACCATCAAGTTCCAGGAGAAGTACTGCAAGGATGTTGAGCCCACCAAGGAACTGGTCACCAAGGCCCTGTGGGATACGCTCAACTCCGGTCAGGTCATTCCGGGCTACGGCCACGCCGTTCTCCGCAAGACCGACCCGCGGTACACCTCGCAGCGCGAGTTCTGTCTCAAGACTCCGGGGCTCAAGGATGATCCGCTGTTCAAGCTGGTTGCCATGATCTTCGAAGTCGCCCCGGGCGTACTCATGGAGCACGGCAAGGCCAAGAACCCCTGGCCCAACGTCGATGCCCAGTCCGGTGTCATTCAGTGGTACTACGGCGTCAAAGAGTGGGACTTCTACACCGTTCTCTTCGGTGTGGGCCGTGCGCTCGGCTGCATGGCGAACATCACGTGGGACCGTGGCCTCGGTTACGCCATCGAGCGTCCCAAGTCCGTCACCACTCCGATGCTCGAGAAGTGGGCTGAAGAAGGCGGCCGCAAGTTTTAGCCGTACAGGTGCCGGGGATGACGTCCCCGGCACCTTTGCTGCAAGTAAATAGAAAATGGGGAGATGTCACCGCATCTCCCCATTTTTTCTAAACGTTCCCGCTTCAGGTGTCTCGGCTGTCGAGATCAGTTGAACACCTCTGCGCTGAAAATGTAAATGTCAGCCCCATCCCGCCAATCGTCAGGCTTGAGACCGGCCTTAACACAGGTTTGCATGAGGAACGTATCGCGGTCCCAGCCGTATTCCGTGGCGACCTGGGGCAGGAGTATCCCCCGACAGACATTTTTCTCGATGTAGATGCCGTGGGTTCCCACTATAATCTGTTCTGGTGAGGTTATTTTTTCCAAGGGGCTCAAAACGGAAATTTCCAGAGAAAAATTTGCGATGTCTTTGCTGGTCATCGGATAAAAGCGCGGATCACGGGTTGCGGCGGACACAGCCATCTCCCTGACCAGTTGGTACAGTGGCTGGCTGGACGTGAAATTGCCGATGCAGCCGCGCAATTTCCCGTCTTTTTTGATGCAGACAAAACAACCATAGTGATCGCGCAGACTTGGTACGGAGAGCTCCGAGGTCGGAATAACACCCTCCCTGACATAGGTAACTATGGCTTCCCTGGCTAGTGCGAGTAAGAGTTTCTTGTCGTCGTCGCTTAGTTTCGGCATGTCTCTCCTTCAGTTGGAGCATCGGGTTGATGGCGGTACGGTTGCGAACGAACCTGCCCATGCAGTGACGTCTTGTGAACTATACTATGAACGTCCTTCAGGAAAAAGAGCATTTGCGTGCTAGAGAGGGAGTATCCATGGCAAAGCGCTATAAGGTTCTTGTCGGTGGTGAGTGGACAGGGGACGACCGGCCGGGTATCGAGGTCGTAAACCCCTACGACGGCTCGGTCATAGGCGTTGTGCCCGAGGCGACGAACGAGGATGTGGATCGCGCCATACATGCAGCACAGGCGGGCTTCGCCGAAATGGCCGCTCTTCCGGCGCATCGACGTTCCGACATACTTGAGCGTACTTCGGAGCTGATCACGCGAGACCGGGAGGAGATCGCCGAAATAATAGCGCGCGAAGCGGGCAAGTCGTGGAAATTTGCCCTTGCGGAAGCGGATAGAAGCGCGGAAACCTTCCGCTTCGCCTCACTGGAGGCGCGCAATGCCCATGGTGAGCTTGTCCCCATGGACGCGTCTCCTGTGTCGGCGGGTCGCTTCGGGTTCTACATCCGAACCCCCATCGGCGTGATCGGAGCCATCGCACCCTTCAACTTTCCTCTTAATCTGGTAGCGCACAAGGTGGCGCCCGCCATAGCGGCCGGCAACGCGCTCGTGCTGAAACCCGCCACAAAGACCCCCCTTTCGTCCATAAAGCTTGCGGAGCTCATGGTGGAAGCGGGGCTCCCTGCCGGCGCGCTCAATCTGGTCATCGGGAGCGGGCGGACGGTTGGCAACCGCCTGGTAGAGGATGATCGCCTGGCAATGGTGACGTTCACCGGAAGCCCGCCTGTTGGCGTTCAAATCAAGGAGCGGAGCGGGCTCAAGAGGGTAACGCTCGAGCTCGGGTCCAATTCGCCCACCATTATTGAAGACGATGGTGACGTGGATGCGGCGGTCGCCCGCTGTGTAGTGGGCAGTTTCGCCAACTCGGGGCAGGTCTGTATCTCTGTTCAGCGTATTTTTGTACACCAGCGGCGTTATCGCGAATTTGTCGACAAGTTCGTAGCCGCGACCCAAAAGCTCAAGGTCGGTGATCCCATGGACCGTGACTGCGATATCGGACCGATGATTTCCCGCGATGAACTGCAGCGTGCCGTGGAGTGGCTGGAGGAGGCCACGTCTCTGGGGGCGAGGCTTGAAACCGGGGGTACGGTTGTCGGCAACTGTCTCACCCCGGCAATTCTGAGCGGTGTAACTCCTGACATGAAGGTGGTTTGCTCCGAGGTGTTTGCGCCGATAGTATCCGTGATCCCCTATGAAACCTTCGACCAGGCCCTCGACATGGCCGATGACTCGATCTATGGTCTGCAGGCCGGGGTTTACACCAGCGACATCAATAAAGCGTTCCAGGCCATCCGCCGCCTCGATGTGGGAGGGGTGATCATTAATGATGTCCCGACGTTCAGGGTCGATCATATGCCCTATGGTGGCAACAAGCAGAGTGGTCTCGGGCGTGAGGGCATTCGCTACGCCATGGAGGAGATGACAAACATAAAATTTGTGTGCCTGAACCTGTGAAAATAAGAATGGATTTAAGTTCTATATCGCTAACTTGTTGAATTTCTGAAAAAACAAAATCGTATGTAGTATAAAAAAATCTTGACTTTATCTCTAAAGCGAGTATATTCCTCATCCGTTGTGTTAAGTAACCATGCGCCCCGCGCGAGAATGGCAACTCCAAAGGAAAAGAGGTGAAAACGTCAATGAAAAAACTGCTTTCTCTGACACTGTGCCTTGCTATGGCCGTGGCTTTTGCTGCTGGCTGCAAGAAGAAAGAAGAAGCTCCGGCTCCGGCTCCGGCCGAGCAGGCTGCTCCGGCCCCGGCTCCGGCCCAGGCCCCCATGACTTCGGCCCAAGCTCCGGCTCCGGCTGACCAAGCTGCTCCGGCTGAGAAAAAGTAATTAGTTACTTTTTTCTCCTCCAAAAGACCCATGGACTCTGTTCATGGGTCTTTTTTTGTCTGATGAAAGGTGTTGACTTCAAATTCCGTACGTGGTAAACGATACGGTCTTTTTATTTACGCGTGTATGTGGAGGTAGAGATGGAAAGAACGTTTGCGATTATCAAGCCTGATGCGGTCGAACGGAACATCATCGGAAAGATACTTGAAAAGGTGGAAACAGCCGGCTTCCGGATTGTGGGCATGAAGAAGATCCTGCTTTCCACGTGCGAGGCCGAAGGCTTCTACTATGTGCACAAGGAGCGGCCTTTCTTCAATGATCTCTGTTCGTTCATGTCGCGCAGCCCGGTGGTGGTCATGGTGCTTGAGCGTGATAACGCCATCAGCGCCTGGCGCGAAGTGATGGGGGCCACAAACCCGGCCAACGCCGAAGCAGGCACCATTCGCAAGGATTTCGGCCTGAGCATTGAGGAGAATTCCGTGCACGGATCCGACTCCCCCGAGTCGGCCGCCTTCGAGATCCCGTATTTCTTCAGCCAACTCGAGCTGCTCTGACGCTGAATGCGCCTGTGCCAGCAAAGCCCTTCTCCCGTGAAGGGCTTTTTTTATAGCATGTTGCCATGGATACAATGATTGACATCAAGGGACTGAGCATCGACGATCTGGAACGTTTCCTTATGGGAAAAGGAAAGGAGCGTTACCGGGCACGCCAGATATTCAAGTGGCTGTATCAACGGGGTGCCACATCCTTTGCCGAGATGACTGACCTGGCAAAGGAACTGCGTCGGGACCTGGAGGAGACGGCACGCATCAGCACGCTTTCCCCCGAGGCCCTGGAGATTTCCCGGGATGGGACGCGGAAATACCTCTTCCGCCTCGATGACGGGTGCTCGGTGGAGTCGGTGCTCATCCCCGAAGAGGACAGGAATACCCTCTGTATTTCGAGTCAGGTGGGGTGTGCCATGGCCTGTGAGTTCTGTCTCACGGGAACGTTCCGGCTGACGCGCAACCTGACCACCGCCGAGATCGTAAACCAGGTCTGTGCGGTTCAGAGGGATGTGCCCGTTCGCAATATCGTCTTCATGGGCATGGGAGAACCTCTGGCCAATCTCGACAACGTGATCAGAGCGCTGCAGATCATGCTGCACGATGACGGTCTTCAGTTCTCAAGCCGTCGCATAACCGTTTCGACCGCCGGTTTGGTGCCGGAAATGGAGCGGCTCGGCCGATCGGTAACGGTGAACCTTGCGGTTTCGCTCAATGCCACCACGGACGAGTTGCGTGACCGGATCATGCCGATCAACCGGAAATATCCCCTTGCCGTGCTCCTTGACGCCTGCCGGAGGTTCCCGCTGCCGGGCCGCCGGAAGATAACGATCGAGTACGTACTGCTCGGCGGGGTGAACGACACCCTCGATGATGCCAAACGGCTGGTCAGGCTGTTGAGCGACATTCCCTCTAAGATCAACCTGATCCCGTTTAACGAGCATGGGGGGTGCTCCTACCGGAGCCCCAGCCAGGATGCGATCGACCGTTTTCACAAATATCTGCTGGACAAGCATTTCACGGTCATAACGCGCTCCAGCCGTGGTGCCGATATTTCGGCCGCCTGCGGTCAGCTCAAGGGCAAGCTGGACGCCATGAAGCCGTCCGGCGCAGGCAGACAGATAGAAGGTGCAGACTCCACTAACGAGGTGACATGACATGGAACAGGTAATCGGCGTTATCGGCGGAAGCGGGCTCTACGAGATGGAAGGGCTTCAGGACGTTCGGAGCATTGTCGTTGAAACCCCCTTCGGCGCACCCTCGGATGAGTTCGTGACCGGCGTGCTGGACGGTGTGCCCATGGTGTTCCTTCCGCGCCACGGCCGGGGCCATCGGCTCCTGCCGACTGAGGTCAACTACCGGGCAAACATCTACGGCATGAAGAAGCTCGGCGTCACCCGGATCATTTCCGTTTCCGCCGTGGGCAGCATGCGGGAGGAGATCGTGCCGGGGCATATCGTGATCCCGGACCAGTTCATCGACCGGACCAATGCCACCAGGTCAAGTACGTTCTTCGGCAACGGGGTGGTTGCGCACATACAGTTTGCCGACCCGGTCTGCGCCGACCTTTCCGCCGATCTCTATGCGGCGGCGCAGGAGGCAGGGGCAACGGTCCACCGGGGCGGGACCTATATCTGCATGGAAGGGCCGGCCTTTTCCACCCGGGCGGAGTCAAACCTCTACCGCTCTTTCGGCGTATCGGTCATCGGCATGACCAACATCCCCGAAGCAAAGCTTGCCCGTGAGGCGGAGATCTGCTACGGCGTCATCGCCCTGGCCACCGATTACGACTGCTGGCACGAGTCCCATGATGACGTGTCCGTGGATGCCATTATTGCCATCATCAAGCAGAACGTGGCCATGGCCAAGTCGATCATCCGCAATGCGGTCCGCCGGATTGGCCGGGAGCGGGATTGCCCCTGTGCGTCGGCGCTCCGCTATGCCATCATCACCGACAAGGCCGCGATTCCTGACGAGACGAGGGAGCGGCTCGATCTCATCATCGGCTCGTACGTCTAGGGAGGGATACATGGGCATTCTCGTTGTGGGTTCGGTTGCATTCGATTCGGTTGAAACCCCTTTCGGCAAGGGAGATCATGTACTGGGCGGCTCAGCCACCTACTTCTCGACCTCGGCCAGCTTTTTCACCGATGTCAGCCTGGTGGCGGTAGTGGGCGAGGATTTCCCGGAAGAGCACGTGGCGTTTCTCCGGTCGCGAAACGTGGATCTTCGCGGGCTTTCCCGCGAACAGGGGAAGACCTTTCACTGGAAGGGAACGTATGGCTACGACCTGAACGAGGCGCAGACCCTGGAGACACATCTGAACGTCTTCGAGAGCTTCAGGCCCCGTATTCCCGATGCATACCGTGATGCCGAGTATCTGTTCCTCGCCAACATCGATCCCGAACTGCAGATGGAGGTGCTCAACCAGGTGGAACGTCCTCGCGTCGTGGCGTGCGACACGATGAATTTTTGGATATCCTCCAAGCCCGAGGCGCTTCGGCGGGTCGTTGCGAAGGTCGATATTTTCATCATTAACGAGGGAGAAGCCCGTCAGTTCACGGGGCAGGCGAATCTCGTCAAGGCTGCGCGCCAGATCCTCGATATGGGGGTCAAGACGCTGATCATCAAGCGCGGAGAATATGGCGTCCTCATGTTCAGCGACAACTCGGTCTTTGCCGCACCCGCATATCCTCTGGAAGGGGTGTTCGATCCCACCGGCGCCGGAGATACTTTTGCGGGCGGCTTTATGGGATACTTGGCCAACACCGGGGATACCTCCGAGGCGGGCCTTCGCCAGGCCATCATCTTCGGAAGCGTCATGGCATCGTTCAATGTGGAGGATTTCAGCCTGAATCGCCTGAAGGGTCTTGGTTACCGCGAGATCGAGGAGCGGTACCGGAGTTTCAAATCGCTGACCCATTTCGAGGGGATCGCCGATGGGCGCGGGGGGGCTCTGGCTCCTGCCTGACGGCGCCTGCGTTGACAATAACCGTCGACTCTGGTAGGGTTCAGGGTGTGCGGGGCCGTGTGGAGCGCCTTTTGGCGATGCACCGGCCCCGTTTGGACACTCACTGACGGTTCCGAGGTTGCCTGTGAGATTCACGCACATACTCCCCATGGTTCTCTGCTTACTCGTGGCCGCCTGCGCCGCGAATGACGCCTCCCGCAACCAGGCGTCCTACCACTATCAGATGGGGTTGTCCCATCTGGGCGAACACGATACGACCCGCGCCCTTATCGAGTTCATCGAAGCAGAGAAAATCACGCCGAATGACCCCATTCTCCTCAACAGCCTGGGGCTTGCCTATTTTTACAAGAAGCGATTCGATCTGGCTGAGTTGAAGTTCAGAAAGGCCATTTCCCTGAAGCCCGATTACTCCGATGCCAGGAATAATCTCGGGGTGAACTATCTGGAGATGCAGCGTTGGGATGACGCCATCTCGCAGTTCAAGCTGGTAATGGCGGACCTTCTCTTTCTCAACCAGGAAGACGCTCGCATCAATCTCGGCCTCGCATACCTGGGCAAGGGGGACTTGCCCCAGTCTCTCGATACGCTCCGCACTGCCGTCTCTTATAATTCCCGGAATATAATCGCCCGTGTTGCCATCGGCAGGGTCTACTTTGCCATGGACAGGGCCGAGATGGCCATTGAGGAATACAAGAAAGCCATCGAGATCAACAAGAATTATCAGAACGCCCATTACTACCTTGCCTTGGCCCATGTGAAGCAGAAGGACTACGTGGCAGCGGCGGATGCGTTTCGCGAAGCGATCCGTATAGCCCCCGATTCCGAAAAAGGGCGGCTCTCGCGTGAATACCTGGACTCGTTGAAGTGAGGGGCTTCAGTGGCTGACGCCGTACATGCCGCAAGAGGGGACGCCTCGGTCGGAACGCTGCTCCGGGAAGCGCGGGAGGCCAGAGGTCTGTCCCTTGACGAGGCGGCCCGGGTTACCCGCCTTGGGAAAAACTATCTGGTCGCTCTTGAGACCGACGATTTCGGCAAGCTTCCCAGTCTTGCCTATGCACGCGGATTTATCCGGGCGTATGCCGGATTCCTGGGGATTTCAGCCGATGAGTTGCTCAGCCGTTACGATGCGGTTGACGATGATGGCGGATGTTGTCCTCCGGCGGAAGAAGCCATGCCAGCCACTCAGGGAAAGGTGGCGGACGCGGTTTTGCTTCGTAACCGCTGGTCCCTGCCGCTGGTGCTGCTGTTGCTGGTTATTGCCCTGGCTCTCATGCTGAGGCTGCAGGATGAGGAGCCAGGCAGTCCGATCGGGGCCGGACAGTCGACCGCATCTGCCCCCGGGGCCGGGCATCCGGCCGCGACGCCGTCCCCCCAGCTTCAGCTATCCACGGCACGGCAGCCTGAAGTATCCTCCCCAGTTCCTGTCGACGACACTGTGTCCGAACAGCAACCTGCCGAGGGCGTTGCGGTCTCATCTCCTGCGCGCGGGATCATTCTCAAACTCAAAATCAACAGGGACTCGTGGCTCAATATAACCATTGACGAGTCGGTGTCCCAGCAATACGATCTCAAGGCGGGTGACCTCATCGAGTGGAAAGGCGAACGCGTCTTTGCGCTTGATATCGGCAATGCCGGGGGGGTCGAGGGAGAGTTCAACGGGAAGCCCCTCGGCGTGCTCGGTGACGAGGGGAGGCCGACCCATCTGGTTTTGTCGGTCGATGGCGGGGGCGATTAACGTCTCGCCGCAATGGCGGTGTGGGATGCTATCCTTTTTTTCGCACAAGGAGTGAATCATGTATTTGTCGCGTTGCCGGAAGTGCGGGAGAGTGATGAAGGGCGAGCGGATCGATCAGTACCGCGTCAAGTTGACCTGCTCGTGCGGTTTCTCCGACTTCCGCACCATGACCGAAAAGGTGAAAACCGTGAATCCCTTTTTCCAGAGGGGAGGCTTCAGCCCCCTGCTGGAAAGTGAGCGGGGTAAGATGGTGCTCACCATGCAGCGGGCCAACCGGGAGCATCTTGAGATCATTTCACTGGAGGAGATCAGCATGCTCGTCTCTTCCGACTTTGATCTTCCCCAGGTGCTCCAGCATGTGACCGCCAAGGTGGCGACGCAGCTCAAGGTGAGCGTCTGCAATATTTACCTGCGCGAGGGAGATGAGGTCGTGCTCGCGGCAACCCATGGCTTCGACCCGGCCTTCATCGGCAAGATCAGGATCAAAATAGGGGAAGGGATAACGGGCGCGGTTGCCCGGGATGGCCAGTACATCTCCCTGAATCGTGCCTCCCAGGATCCCCGCTACCGCTATTTCCCCGAGCTCCAGGAGGAAAAGTACAACTCCATGCTCTCCTTTCCCATCGGCGACAAGAAGGAGGTCTACGGGGTCATCAATCTCAATACCACGTCCATCCGGTCGTTCCATGAGGACGAGATCTATTTCGTCTCGATCATCGCGAACCTCATTCTTACCGCCATAAAGCTGCGGCAGCAGGTGGCTTCGTCCCGGAAGGCCACGGAGGCGTCTGCTTGACAGTGGGGGGCCCCATGCTAGACTCAATCAGAGATATGCACATATTCCGGGGAGTTCACTTCTTTGGCTCTGCAGATAAAAAAGAAAATTCTAGTGGTTGATGACGAGGAGAATGCGCGGATCGGTCTGACCAAGCTCCTGGAGCGGGAGGGATTCGAGGTCGCGAGCGTTTCCAACGGTTTTGAAGCGCTCAATTATCTTCAGCAGCGGGAAGTCAACGTTATCGTTACCGACATCAATATGCCGGAAATGAACGGCATCACGTTCCTGAGAGAGCTCAACAAGAGCTTTCCCCGCAGCAACGTAATCATGATTACCGCCTATGGCGGGGTTGAATCCTATATCGAGGCCATGAACCTGGGGGCCTTCGAATACATCAACAAGCCGGTGAAACTTGACGAACTCAAGTCAATCCTGACGAAAATTTTCAAGGAAAGCTGTCATTAAACTCTTCAACGTCAAGGGGGATGAGATGAAGCCGTTCAGCACCATTGTGTTTCCGACCGATTTTTCCGAAAATTCGGAGTATGCCTTTGACTATGCCCTTACGCTTGCCAAGCAGTTCAGTGCCAGGCTCGTGGTCATCCACGTGATCAATGAGCCGGTCGACCTGCGAGGCTTTTATGTCCCCCACGTTTCCTTCGAGAAGCTGGAGGAAGAAATCGTGGCCGCCGCCGAAAAGATGATGGACAAATTCTGCCGGACAAAGATCAAGGATCATGAGAATTACACCAGTTACATCGTCTCGGGGATTCCCTATGACGAGGTTCTGAAGAAGGCGGCAGAGGAGGATGCCTCCCTGATCGTCATGGGAACCCACGGCCGCAAGGGGATCGACCACTTCCTGTTTGGCAGCACGGCGGAACGCGTTGTCCGCAATGCCAAGTGCCCGGTCATGACCGTACGCCCGCCCGAAGCCTGAGACATCTCCCTCACAGGGCAGCAGACAGGGGCAGCCACCGTGCTGCCCCTCGTTTTTTCTTGCCCGCCGGTCCGTCAGTTGCCAAGATCGCACGACCCGCAGTCCACTTCCCCCTGAAGGTACGCCATACAGCCATGATGACGGAGAAAAAGGAATCCAAGGGCACCATCCTCATTATCGATGACGAAAAAGTCATTCTCGATCTGACCTCCATCGTCCTCAGGAATCGAGGCTACACGGTCCATACCGCGCCCGATGCCACGTCCGGCATGGTTGCGCTGGAAGAGTGCCGGCCGCAGATGGTGCTCCTCGACTACATGATGCCGATGGTGGATGGTCTCACCGCACTCAAGCAGATCCGGCAGCGTCATCCCGATACCTATGTGATCATCTTCACCGGCAAGGGAAACGAGGAACTGGCCGTAGAGCTGATGAAGGCGGGAGCCTCCGACTACATCGTCAAGCCGTTCAACAACCAGAACCTGGTCGAGCGGATCGAGAATGTGCTCCGGATCAGGGAGGTCGAACTCAGAAACCAGGAGCTTCTTCAGGAGCGTGAGTTGCTCCTGGCGGAGATCGAAGCCTGGAACCAAGAGCTCGAACGTCGCGTCCAGCAGAAGAGCGAGGCCCTCCAGCAGGCCCAGGCCGAGATCGTGCAGTCCGAAAAACTCGCATCCCTCGGCTATCTCTCCGCGGGCATGGCCCATGAGATCCGCAACCCCCTCAACTCCATTTCACTGTTCGCCCAACTGCTCAAGAGCACGCTCGATGATCCTGAAAAAGCGGGCTATGTCGATAAGATTCTCAAGGAAGCCGACCGGATAGACGACATCATGCGCAAGCTTCTGGATGCTTCGAAGCGGCCCCGCTTCCAGTTGAGCGAGGTCCGGCTCGACCGGGTCATCGAGGCGACTCTCGAAGCGTTTCGCCCCCAGATATCGCTCCACGGCATCGCGGTGGTCAAGGAGTTCCGCCGGATACCGCCTCCGTTCCAGGCTGACCCGGCCGAGATCGAGCAGATCTTTACCAACCTCTTCCTCAACTCCATCCACGAGATGAACGGCGGGGGAACCCTGACGGTAGTGCTCGACCAGGACGAGCGGAACATGGTCATCAGGATTGCCGACACGGGCCCCGGTATCCCCCGGGAGCACGTGGCAAAGATATTCGATCCGTTCTTCTCCACCAAGACAAGCGGCAGCGGTCTCGGTCTTGCTGTGGTGCTCAGGATCGTCAAGACCTACAACGGGCGGATCGAGGTTGAGAAGAGCGACGACAGCGGCACGGTCTTCGCCATCCGGCTCCCCTTGGCCGAAGTGTGAGCCTGCCCTTTGCCCTTTTCTTTTCGCGGGTGATTTTGTATGATTGCCCACACTTTCAACGCACGACGGAGGGCGCATGGACGCCGGCCGGGGAACGATCCTTATTATCGATGACGATGCCTTTTTCCTGAAAGTCCTTTCGGATGCATTCACCGAGAGCGGCTTCAGGGTCGTGCAGGCATCCAACGGAACGGACGGAGTTCAGGCATTCATCACCCATCGGCCCGATGCCGTCATCTCCGATCTCATCATGCCCGCCATGGGAGGGGTGAGCACCTGTCTCGAGATCAGGCGTCTTGCCGGGGACGAGGAGCCGGTCATGGTGCTGCTCACCTCCATGTTCAAGGATCCGCCCCACGAGCACGACGAGCCCGAGATGGGCGCGCGGGTTCACGTGTCCAAATCGACCAGGCCGGTCGACATCGTGATTATCGTGGAACAGCTACTGGACCGGAAAAAACGCGGCCGGAGCGGGAACTGAAAGAGATCGATGCCTCTGTTGGTACGCAACCTCATTCTCGCCCCGAACCAGGGGGATGAGCTGCTGCGCGGGATGTTCGCCCGGCGGTTTTCCCTGGATGAACGGGAGATCGTCGATTTCCGGCTCGTCCGCAAGAGTATCGATGCCCGCCGCAAGCCACGGATCAAGTTCGTCTGCACTGTTGAATGCTCGCTCCTCAATGAGGCCGCATTCCTGGCCCGCCACGGCCATGACCCCGATGTCGCCGTACATGCTCCGCCAGAACAGCCGGCCTTTCCATCTCTTGAATCTTCCCAGCGCATCGTTATCGTCGGCATGGGGCCCGCCGGGCTTTTTGCGGCACTGCGCCTGGCGGAATACGGCCTTGTCGCCACCATCATCGAACGCGGCCGGCCCGTGGAGGAGCGGAGCAGGGATGTCCAGGCCTTCTGGTCTCAGGGAGCGCTCGATCCGGAGAGTAACGTCCAGTTCGGCGAAGGGGGCGCCGGGACCTTTTCCGACGGCAAACTGACCACGAGGGTGAATGACCCGAACATCAGGTACGTGCTCGACAAACTGATCGGCTTCGGCGCTCCGCCCGAGATCGGCTGTCTTGCCAAACCGCACATCGGCACTGACCGCCTGCGCCTGGTGGTTGCCTCCATTCGCCGGTGGCTGCTGTCCGCGGGGTTCGACATCCGGTTCCGCAACAGGCTGACCGATCTGACACTCTCCGGCGGATCGGTGGGGGCCGCGGTGATCAACGGAGCCGATGAGCTTCCCTGCGATGCGCTTATTCTCGCTCCGGGCAACAGCGCCCGCGATACCTACGAGATGCTGCTGCGCCGGGGGGCGCTCCTCCAGCCCAAACCCTTCGCCGTGGGGGTGCGGGTTGAGCATCCCCAGCAGCTCGTCAACCGGATCCAGTACGGCGCGGGCCACCATCCCGCCCTGCCGCCGGCTGACTATGCCCTGGCATGGAACGATCCCCGTACCGGACGCTCCGCCTATTCCTTCTGCATGTGTCCTGGCGGCGTGGTGGTGGCGGGAAGCTCCGAGACGGAAGGGGTGGTGACCAACGGCATGAGCGCCTATCTGCGGAATTCTCCGTATGCGAACAGTGCCCTGGTGGTTACCGTCGGGCCGGAGGATTTCGGAGATCCGTCTCCCCTGGCCGGGATCGGATTCCAGCGTAGCCTGGAGCGGCGTGCCTTTGAGGCGGGCGGCGGGGAGTACCGGGCGCCGGCTCAGAACCTGCTTGCGTTTCTCGGCATGAAGGGGGCGGGGCCGGTGTCGTCGAGCTATTGTCCTGGCGTTCGCGAGGCGGAACTGGATCGGGTGCTCCCCACCCCTGTGACAGACGCGTTGCGGGAGGGGGTCCGCCATTTCGACCGGAAGATGCGGGGCTTCCTGACCGCCGAAGCAACCCTCACCGCACCGGAGACCCGTACGTCGGCACCCGTTCGCATCGTGCGGGGAGAGAACCTGCAATCAGTGGGGCTCCCCGGCCTTTATCCGGCAGGGGAAGGTGCCGGCTATGCCGGGGGAATCATGAGCGCCGCACTGGACGGCATTCGCGTGGCCGACGCCATTGCGCGGAGCATATCCGCAGACACAAGGAGAGCACTTTGAGCAAGGTTTTCATAGCGAGCATCCGTGACCGCGATCTGGTCGATTCCGTGTTTCTCGTGAAGGAAAAGATCATGGCCATGGCCAAGAACGGCAAGCCCTACATGACGCTTCGGCTCATGGACAAGAGCGGCGAGATCGAGGGGCGCGTCTGGGACAATGTCGACCAGTTGTCGGCCTCCTTCGACAAGGATGACTTCGTTGCAATCCGGTCCAAGGCCTCGGTCTACCTGGGCAAGATGCAACTCATCATTTCCGAACTGGTGAGGATTTCCGAAGACAAGGTCAACCTGGCAGACTTTCTCCCCGAGTCGGACCGTACCATTGCCGAGATGGAGGCCGAACTCGAGGCCCTGGTGGAAACCTTTTCCGATCAGCACCTGAAAGCGCTGATGAAGGCCTTTTTCGACGATCCTTCCTTTATGGCGCTCTATCGGACCGCGCCGGCCGCCAAGGGGATGCACCACGTCTACCTGGGGGGGCTGCTGGAGCACTCGCTGGCCGTGTCACGACTGGTTGACGCCATCGTCCCCCTCTACGCGGATCTCAACCGCGACCTGCTGGTGGCAGGCGCCCTGTTGCACGACGTGGGCAAGGTGCGGGAGATGACATACCTGCGTTCCTTCGACTACACCGACGAGGGTAAACTCATCGGACACATTACCATCGGCGTGGAAATGCTCCAGGAGCGGATTTCGACCATCCCCGGCTTCCCGCCGGAGCTGGGGATGCTGCTCAAGCACATGCTGCTGTCCCACCATGGCCAGTACGAATACGGTTCCCCCAAGCGCCCCAAGACCGTTGAAGCAACGATTCTCAACTACCTGGATGATCTGGACTCCAAGATCAACGGGATCAGGACCCATATCCGCAAGGAAGGCGAGAACCAGGGGCGATGGACCTCTTATCACCGGCTCTATGACCGCTATTTCTACAAGGAGAGCTACAGCGGCGAGGAGGAATGCCGGGAAGTGGCGGATGAGTTGATGGTGCCCGAGCCGGAGCCGGTACCGCTGCCGGTTGCCCCCCGGGCCGCGGAGGCCGAGCGCAAAAGCGGCGACACCGTCAGAAAGGGGTTCAGCAACAATCCGTTCGAGGGTTTGCAAAAGAATCTGGATCTGTTCTGAGCATATACTTCCACTGAGAGAGGGTGTGTCATGATCTTTGAAACCGTTGTCGTCGGCCCGCTGGGGGTCAATTGTTTCATACTCGGCTGCGAGCAGAGCCGCGAAGGGGTAATCGTGGATCCGGGAGCGGAATCCGGGCGGATTCTCGAACGGGTCGGCGAACTGGGGCTCAAGGTTGGCATGGTGATAAACACCCACGGCCACTTCGATCACGTGGGGGGCAACCGGAAGGTGCTGGAAGCCACGGGGGCGAAGCTGCTGGTCCACCGGGACGACGTCCACTTCCTCGGCCGCGCCGCGGACGTGGCTGCCATGTACGGCCTCGACACGGAGAATTCGCCGGGCCCCGACATGCTTCTGGAGGACGGTATGACCCTTTCCGCGGGGGCTCTTACCCTCCGCGTTCTCCATACGCCCGGCCACACGCCGGGGGGGTGCTGTCTGCTCCTGGAGGGGGAGGGGAAAGTGCTCACCGGTGACACCCTGTTCGAGGAGTCGGTGGGGCGCACCGATTTTCCGGGCTCGTCCCACGAGGCCCTCATCACATCCATCCGCGAGAAGCTTCTGACCCTGCCGGACGAGACTGAAGTCTATCCGGGCCATGGCCCGGCAACGTCCATCGGCCGGGAGCGGCGGTACAACCCCTACCTGACGGATTAGCGCGCACGCGTAACCTCTGGGAAACAGTGCGCGGCGGAGGCTCAATGCTCAAGGGAAAAGAGATCGTCCTCGGTGTTTGCGGCGGCATCGCAGTCTACAAAGCCGTTGAGCTCGTACGGCTGCTCACGGGGGCTGGTGCGAACGTCCATGTCATCATGACGCGAGCGGCCACGGAGTTCGTGGCTCCGCTCACGTTCCAGACCCTTACCTCCAACCCCGTGCACACGGAACTCTTCAATCTCATCGCCGAACGGGAGATCGGCCATATCTCCCTGGCGGACCGGGCCGATCTCTTCGTCATCGCCCCGGCCACGGCCAACGTGATCGGCAAGATCGCCCACGGCATCGCCGACGACATGCTCACCACCACGGTCATGGCCACCAGGCACCGGTCCTGATCGCCCCTGCCATGAACTGCAACATGTACCGCAATCCCCTCTACCAGGAAAACGAGGCGCGGCTGAGGCGCCACGGCTACCTGTTCGCGGACCCGGTACGGGGAATGCTCGCCTGCGGCTGGGAGGGAGAAGGGAAGCTCCAGTCCCCCGATATCATCTTCGAGGAGGCGGTCACCGCCCTCACGCCGAAGGATCTGGCCGGCGAGCACCTGCTGGTGACCGCCGGGCCGACCCAGGAGGAGATCGATCCGGTCCGCTTCGTGAGCAACCACTCGTCGGGCAAGATGGGATACGCCATTGCCCGGGCCGCCCGGCGCCGCGGGGCGGAGGTGACGCTGGTCTCGGGCCCCACCTGCCTCGATGCCCCCTGGGGGGTGGAAACGGTGCGGGTGGCGTCGGCCGTGGAGATGCGCGCTGCCGTCATGGCTGCCCTGCCGGCGGCCACGGTTGTGATCAAGGCGGCTGCCGTGGCCGATTATCGCCCTGTAGTGCGCGCGGCGGGAAAGATCAAGAAAAATGCCGACTCGCTGGTGATCGAGCTGGAGAAGAACCCCGACATCCTTGCCGAACTTGGAGGAATCAAGGGGGACCGCCTGCTGGTGGGGTTCGCCGCCGAAACTGCCGATCTGCTGGAAAACGCCCGGAAGAAACTGGTTGCCAAGAATGTGGACATGATGGTCGCCAACGACGTGAGCCTGGAGGGCGCCGGATTCCACGGCGACACCAACATTGCCCGCCTTCTCTATCGTGACGGGGCCAGCGAGGAGCTGCCGCTCATGACCAAGGACGACATGGCGGCCCTCATTCTTGGCCGGGTGGCGGAATTGAGGAAAAAGACGGGGTAACGGAGCGGGGCAGGGGCGTCAGGCCGAGGAGAGGATCTGGAGAAGTTTCTCCGGCTCCCAGATGGCCTGGCGGAGGCGCCCCTTGAGGGATGCCACCTGGGCAAAGGCATCATCCCTGGAGAGCTTGCCGCTCCGGTAGAGCAGGCGCAGGTTCCTCCTCACCGCCTCCGCCGCGGTCAATGCCCGTTCACCGGTTGGGTCTGCCTGGTAGAAGCGTGACTCCTCCATCCTGGCCAGAAAATCGAATACCGCTTCCTCGGCAAGGGTCATGAACTCTGCCCG
This sequence comes from Geobacter anodireducens, assembly GCA_001628815.1. NCBI lineage: Bacteria > Pseudomonadati > Thermodesulfobacteriota > Desulfuromonadia > Geobacterales > Geobacteraceae > Geobacter > Geobacter anodireducens. The sequence goes on along the minus strand of CP014963.1, from coordinate 2,435,644 downwards.
GTCGCCATTTTCCAGCACGTAGCTCGATGAATCCGACATGGTTTTGATTACCTGCTGCCATTTTTCCAGCCGCGAAACCAGAAGGATCGAGTTGAAGATCCGCTTGTTGGTGCCAAAGGAAAAGATGGTGTCCGACAGCACGTTGCGCAGCAGGGTGTCGTTTGCCTTGTAGTTCTCGAGGCAGACCGTGCGGGCCGTTTCCCAGATATCCCGGTCCACGAAGGTTTCGAACCGCATCTCCCAGTAGGCGTGCTTGAGGGTGAGCGTGGAAAAGCTGCCCATGATCTTGTACGGAACAAAGTAGTTGTGGGCGACCGTATCCGCCGCCAGGTGCGCCAGATAGCCGTACGCGCACGCCTTCTGGGGCGGATTCCAGGCGTATTCCAGGACCTTCATGCCGATCCGCCAGCGGTGGCAGTGCTGAAGATAGTGGGTGAACTTCTTGCCGATGGTGATGTCCGCCGCGATGCACCCGTAGAGAAAGTCGTGGGGGTACTGGCCGATGACTGCGGCCACGGCGGGGGTTACGGCGGAGAGGTTGTTTATGACCGCCGTTCCCAGCTGGAGGTGGATGCCGGCTCCCCAGGCAAAGGCATCAACGGGCGCGGCGATGATGATGAGCAGAATGGCGGCGAAGAGCATAGCATAATCGTATTGAACCCTTAGAAAAAAGTAAAGGAGTTTGCCGTGACCGGTGACACCCCGCGTGAGGTGATCGCGTCCCTGCGCCGCTATCTGGAGGAAGTCCGGGAGACGGGCGTGGAGGGTCTTCCTCTGGCCGCTCCCGCGTTGAGCGCCCCTGCGGCAGAGATGTCCCCCGCTCCTGCGGCTTCCGCTGGCGTGCGGGAAACCCTCGACGATATCCGGCGCGAGATGGGCGAATGCCGCCGGTGCGCCCTTGGCGCCGGCCGGACCAACCTCGTGTTCGGGACCGGCAATCCTGCCGCGCGTCTCATGATCATCGGCGAGGCGCCCGGCCGCGACGAGGATTTGCGCGGCGAACCCTTCGTGGGGGAGGCGGGGCAACTCCTGACCAAAATAATCGAGGCCATGGGCTTCGCCCGCGAGGATGTCTACATCTGCAATGTGCTTAAATGCCGGCCGCCGCACAACCGCGATCCGGCGCCCGTCGAGATCGAGGCGTGCTCATCCCTCATGTTCCGCCAGGTGAAGGCCGTGGCGCCCGAGGCCATTCTGGCGCTGGGCACCTTCGCGGTTCAGGCCATCCTCGGTACCAAGGAGCCCATTTCGCGGCTGCGGGGGCGGTTCCACGACTACCACGGCATCCCTCTCATGCCGACGTTCCATCCGGCTTTCCTGCTGCGCAACCCGGAAAGGAAGAGGGAGGTGTGGGACGATGTCCGGCAGGTCATGGGGCTTCTGGGCAAGGAGGTTTCCGGCAAGGGGACCAGGAGGTGACGGGGAATGGCTAAGGGGTATCAGGCAAACAGGGAACGGCTGGAGCAGATAGGCTTACTGGGCAAGGCTCTCGCCAAGCGGGCCGGCTTCGCCTGCGAATGGTGCGAGGGGAAGGATGACCTGCGTCCGTGGGACTATCGTCCTGACGACGACCCGTCGGAGGAGACCCTGGCGCTTCTCTGCGGCCGGTGCAGGGCGCTCGCCGAAGGCCGCAGGGGGGATGCCCATGAGCTGCGTGGAATCCGTAATGCCCTGTGGAGCCAGGTGCCGGCCGTTGCCGAGGGGGCTGCCCGGGTCCTGGCCACGAGCAGGGAGCCCTGGGTGCGTGAAGCCATTGAGGAGAGTCTTATTGACGAGACGGTAAAGGCGGAGATACTGGGGACCTGAGGGGCCGACCGCCGGCGCGCGGGAAGAGGGGCATGTCTGACAGGCGCCCCGGAGGTGGAAGGATATGTACGAGCATCTCTACGAAGAAACCATGACCGAGGAGACGGCGCTGCCGTTCGAACTGCCCGAGTGGATCGCCTGCGCACCCTTTGAGGAATACCTGGGGATGACCATCGACGAGGCTGACGGGGGCCGGGCAGTGCTGACCATGCCGTTCCGCGTGAAGCACGCCCAGGGAAAAGGGCTCATGCACGGCGGTGCGGTAACGGCCCTGGCCGACACCGCGGTTGCCATGGCCATCAAGAGTCTTCTCCCCGAAGGATCCCACTTTGTGACCATGGAGATGACGCTGAAGTTTCACGCCCCGATCCGCGGCGGCACCGTCAAGTCCGTGGCGGAGGCGGTACGGGAGGATGAGAGGACGATCAGGGGGACTGCCGAGGTGTTCGACGGTAACGGCACAAAGGCGGCAACCTTCACCTCGATCTTCCGGGTCAAGCGGCGGTGAGGCGCTGAGATCATCCCATGGCGTCTCCAGGATTTTTCCGCGTTGCTGCCGCTCGTTCAAGAGCTGTATGTCTGCGGTGCTGCTCGATCAGCCCGGCCGTTCCCGTCACAATTCCGGCCGAGATCTGCTGAAACCTCAGATTCGGGCATATCCTGTCAGAGCGGCATGCCGAGCCGCCGCATCTTTTCCACCAGCGTTGTCCTGTTCAGGTTGAGCAGCGCCGCGGCCCGGGCCTTGACGCCGTCTGACAGAGCCAGTGCGTCCCTGATCATCCCCCGCTCGATTTCAGCCAGCACCTTTACGAGGTCGACTCCCCTGCCGGTCAGGCGGGTCAATCCCTCTTCGCGGACATTGTGCGGCAGGTCCTGCAGGGTGACGGTATCGTCTTCGGTAAGAGCCGCCACCCGCTCCATGACGTTCTCCAGTTCCCGCACGTTGCCGGGCCACTGGTAGCTTTCCAGTGCCTCGAGCGTGTCACTGGCAAGCGACATGTTCCGCCGCTGCATCTCCTTGCAGTACTTGGCAAGAAAGTGCTTGGCCAGGGGAAGGATATCCTCGACCCGTTCCCTCAGGGGAGGGAGTTGCAGGGGGATCACATTGAGCCGGTAAAAGAGATCATCCCTGAAGTTCCCTTTCCTGACCTCCTCTGCCAAGTCCAGGTTGGTGGCCGAAATGATCCGGACATCGATCTTGACGGGACGGGTGGAGCCCACCCGTTCCACCTCCTCTTCCTGAAGCACGCGCAGGAGCTTTGTCTGCAACTGCATCGGCATCGTGCCGATTTCATCGAGGAAGATGGTTCCGCCGTGGGCCGCTTCGAACTTGCCGATTTTGTCCCGCATCGCACCGGTAAACGCGCCCTTGACGTAGCCGAACAGTTCCGATTCCAGCAGGTTTTCCGGGATTGCCCCGCAGTGGACGGCAATGAACGGCTTGTCGCGCCGCCCGCCATTGAAGTGGATCGCCTTGGCCACCAACTCCTTGCCGGTGCCCGATTCGCCCCCTATCAGGACGGTTGAGCCGGTTTTGACGATCCGTTTCATGAGGGCGAAAACGTGCTGCATGGCGGGAGAGCTGCCGATGATGTTGGCGAATTCGAACTTGTCGCGCAACTGCTTCCGGAGGTAGACGTTTTCGGACAAGAGCTGCCGCTTCTCCACTGCCTTGCCGATGATGATCTTCAGTTCGTCGAAGTTGAGGGGCTTGGTGATGTAGTCGAAGGCGCCCTCTTTCATGGCCTCCACTGCCGTTTCCGCCGAGGCATGGCCGGTGATGAGGATCACTTCGGTGAGGGGGGCGTCTTCCTTGACTTTCTTAAGGATGTCGATGCCGCTGGCATCGGGGAGGAAAAGATCGGTAATGACAATGTCGAAGGTGTCGCGGGTCAGGGTCTGGAAGGCCTCGTTGCCCGACCCGGCGCTTTTCACCGCATGGCCGGCCGCCTTCAGCAGGAGGGTCAGGGCTTCGCGCCCGGTTTCTTCGTCGTCGATCAGGAGGATCCTGGTCCGCTCTTTCATGGCACCTCCGCGGATAGGCCTGAAAAATAGCATCAATCGGCTATGCTTGGCAAGCATCCCGTGACCGCGGCAGTGCGCGAAGGGGCTCTGGGACCCGTTCCGCTTTGCCTTTGCAAAGCCATCTGCCCTCTGCTACTATAGCCCGGTTTATGAAGATCAAACGCCTGGACATTGCTGGTTTCAAATCATTCGTCGACAAGGTCTCCTTCGACTTTCAGCAGGGGATTACCGGCATTGTCGGGCCCAACGGCTGCGGCAAGTCGAACGTGGTCGACGCCATCCGCTGGGCCATGGGCGAACAGTCGGCCAGGAACCTGCGCGGCCGGTCCATGGAGGACATCATCTTCGGCGGCAGTGAGTTCCGCAAGCCCCTCGGCATGGCCGAAGTCTCCATGGTCTTTGCCACCGATGACGGCCGGGTGCCGGCCAAGTACCTGAACTACAGCGAAATACAGATCACCAGGCGCCTCTACCGGGATGGGGAGAGCGAGTACTTTCTCAACAAAACCCCCTGCCGGCTCATGGACATCACCGAGCTCTTCATGGACACCGGCGTCGGGGCCCGCGCTACTCGATCATCGAGCAGGGCAAGATCGGGATGATCCTCCACTCCAAACCCGAAGAGCGTCGCTTCATCATCGAAGAGGCGGCCGGGGTCACCAAGTTCAAGGCCCGCAAACAGGTCGCGCTCAGAAAGATAGACCTCACCCGCCAGAACCTGCTCCGCATCGGCGACATCCTCTCCGAGATCAAGCGCCAGCTCAACTCCCTCCAGCGGCAGGTGAAAAAGGCGGAACGGTTCAGGGAATACCGGGAGGAACTCCGCGAGATCGAAATCCATGCCTCGGTCCGGCGGTTCACTGCCCTTGACGCGGAAAAAGAGCGGGTCGAGGGCCTGCTGCGCGAGGCGGTTTCCCGCGAGAGTGCTCTTGCTGCCGACCTTGAGCGACGGGACCTGGAGCTTGCCGAGCATCGGCTTGCCCTTGCCGAGCGGGAAAAGGACGTTGTTGCCGCACAGGAGGGGCTTTTCCGGCAGAAGGCGGATATCCAGGCATGCGAAAGCCGGATCGAGTTCCAGCGCCGCGAGCTGTCCTCCCTGGAGCGCCAGCAGGAGCGCGTGGCCGTCGAGCTCTCGACCGCCGGGGCGCAGCTTGCGGCCGCCGAGGAAGAGCTCGCCCGGCTGGTGGAGCAGAGCGGATCCTTTGCAGTGGAGGTGGCAGGGGAAGAGGAAAGCCTCCAAGCGCGGGAGATGGAGCTGGAAGAGATGACCGGCGCCGAGCGGGAACTCGCCGCCCACCTGGACGAAGCCCGCCGCGGGCTTTTCTCGCTCTTGTCCGAGATCGCCCAGCTCAACAACCAGCGAACCGCTGCCATCCGCCGCCTGGAGGGGCTCGCGGAGCGTGCTGACCGCAACCGCCGGGAAGGAACCCTGTTTCAGGAGCGGCTGATTGAGGCCACGGGCAAGGTGCACGAGCTCGACGGCACGGTGTCCGGTCTTGGCCGGGCAAAGGCTGACCTCCAGGAACGCCTTCCGGTCATGACCCGCCGCGAAGAGGAGGTCCGGCAGCGGCTGGCCGAGGCCGAGCGGGAACTCGTCGCCCGCCGGGACGAACTCTCGCGGGCGGCCTCTCGTCTCCATTCGCTCCAAGAACTGGAAGCCCAATTTGCCGGATACGGCCAGGGGGTTCGCAACCTGTTCCTGTCCGAGCGTTTTGCCGGCCGGTTCGGCGGCGTGCTCGCCGATGCGGTGGAGACCGGCGCCGATTACGAGACGGCCCTGGAGGCAGTCTGCGCCGAGCGGCTCCAGTACGTGCTCAGCGCGAGCGATGAGGCGGCCCTGGACGCCATTGCCCATCTCAAGGAATCGGGCGGCGGCCGCTGCGGCATTATCGTGGCGGGCACCCCGGCCGACGACCGTTCATCCGTTGCCGGGGCCATGCCCCTGCTGGATCGGGTTTCCATTGTCGCAGCCTGGCGTCCCCTGATCGAACCGTTGTTGGCCGACGTCCATCTGGCGGATACCCTGGCCCAGGCCCTTTCCCTGTCACGGCAGCATCCCCGGGCAACCTTCGTTACCCTCCAGGGAGACCTCGCCTTTGGCGGGGGGATCGTGAACGGCGGTTCCGCCGAGAACGCCGGTCAGGGGCTTGTTCACAAGAAAAGGGAAATCAGGGAGCTTTCCGGAACCGTGGAGCGCCTCGAGTCGGCAGTGCGGGAAACCGAGGCGCGCCGGGAGGAGTTCCGGGGGGAGCGTTCCCGGCTGGAAGAGGAAGTGCGCGACCTTCGGCAAACCCTCCACCAGACGGAGATCCAGTTCGTCAATGCCGAGAAGGATCTCCAGCGGGCCCGCGAAGAGTGCCAGCGGATCGAGGAGCGGATTGCCATTGCGGGGATTGAGGACGAGCAGCTTCAGGACGAACGCAGGACCCTGGACGAAGAAGTTGCCGACGCCGACGGCCGCCGCGCCGAGCGCGAGGCAAAGCGGGAAGCGCTTGATGCCGAAGTGGCGAGAACGCAGGAAGCCCTGACGGTTAGCCGCCGTACAATCGAGGCCGCCCGTGATGCGGTCACGGCCCTCAAGGTCAAGGGAGCCCAGCTCAGGGAAAAGCGGGAGGCCGCGTCCCGGGCCACGGTACGAACCGAGGAGTCGATCCGGGACCTACGTGAACGCATTGGCCGGCTACGGGGAGAAGGGGAGTCGTCAGCCGCCGAGCGGGAACGCCTGGCGGTTGCGATTACCGCCGCCGAGGACGATCTCAAGGGCTATCTTGCGGCGTATGCCGAAGCAGAGTCATTATCCCGGAGCCTTCGCACGGAATTCGATACCCGGGCCGAGGCGGTGCGGGTGGAAGAGTCGGGCCTGCGGGAGCTTCGTCATCAGTGCGAGGCTGCCCGGGACGAAGTTGCCGCCCACAAGCTCACCCTGTCCGGGCTCACCCTTGAACTCAATCATCTGATTTCCTCCTTGGCGGATAAGTACCGGCTGGAGATGCGCGAGGTCATGCCATCCTACGCCGACAGGCCCTTTGACGAGGAAGCGGCTGCCCGTCGTCAGGCCGAGCTCGGCCGGTTGATCGACGAAATCGGCGAAGTGAACCTGACGGCCATCGAGGAATACCGGGAGTTGGAGGAGCGGTTCGCGTTCCTTTCATCGCAGAAAGAAGACCTGGAAGAGTCGCTTCAGTCGCTCCAGCAGGCTATCCAACGGATCAACCGGACCACCCGCAAGCGTTTTTTGGAAACCTTCACCCTGGTCAACGGGAAGTTCCAGGAGGTGTTTCCCCGGCTGTTCTGCGGCGGTCGGGCTGAACTGCGGCTCACCAACGAGGAAGACCTGCTGGAAACCGGGATCGATATCATTGTTCAGCCGCCAGGGAAAAAACTCCAGAACGTGACCCTGCTCTCGGGCGGTGAGAAGGCCCTCACCGCGGTGGCGCTCATCTTTTCCATCTTCCTCATCAAGCCGACGCCCTTCTGTCTTCTGGACGAGGTCGACGCCCCTCTCGACGACGCCAATATCGGCCGGTTCAACGACATGGTGCGTGAGATGAGCGAGGTGTCGCAGTTCATCATCATTACCCACAACAAGGCAACCATGGCCGTTGCCGACACCCTCTACGGCGTGACCATGGAGGAGCCCGGCGTGTCGAAGAGCGTGTCGGTCAAACTGAACTAACCAAACGTCCGAGGTGATTCGTGCCGTTCAAAAGGATTCTGACCGAACTGGTCGATGCCGTTCCCGGCGCAACCGGAGCAATCCTCGCCGACTGGGAGGGGGAGGCTGTTGCACAGCATGCCCTCATGGACGATTATGAAATCAAGATCATCGGTGCCCATAAGGGCATCCTCCTCGCCCACCTCAAGGAGCTCCAGGAGCGGCTTGCCGGTGGAGCCGTCCTTGAGGCGGTCATCACCACGGCGGGTGTCCGCGCCATCGTGGGCCCGGTGGGGGATGACTATTCACTTGTCATGACACTGGAGCGTGGCGCCATTCCCGGCCGGGCGCTCATTGACTTCAGATCGGCCGTGGAACGTCTGGCCAAGGAGATATACTGAGATGGCGGAAGAACGGAAAGGCTTTTTCAAGGGACTCTGGGGTAAGGTCACCGGTGGCGAGCGTGAGCAGGAAGAGGCAGTCAATGAAGCGACTCCCGCCACCGCGGATGCCGCCGCACCGCCGGAGCAGGAGGATCGGCGCCCCGGATTGTTCGAGCGGCTCAAACAGGGGCTGAGTAAGACCCGCGACAGCCTAGTGGGGCGCATTGATCGCCTCGTGCTCGGCAAGAAGGAGATTGACGCCGACACCCTTGAGGAACTGGAGGAGATACTCATCACTGCCGATCTGGGCGTCCAGACCACTGTGGAGTTGATCAGGGGGCTGGAGCAACGTCTCTCCCGCAATGAGCTCAAGGACGGCGAAGCCTCCGGGAGGCGCTCAAGGAGGATATCCACGGCCGCCTTGCCCGTGATGCCCATCAACTGGACGTGACGGGTGCCTCCCCCTTCGTCATCATGGTCATCGGCGTCAACGGGGTCGGCAAGACCACTACCATCGGCAAGCTCGCGGCCCGGTTTACCGCCCAGGGGAAAAAAGTGATTCTGGCCGCCGGCGACACCTTCCGCGCCGCTGCCGCCGAGCAGCTCCAGATATGGGGCGAGCGGACCGGTGTCGACGTGATCCGCCACAAGGAAGGGGCGGATCCGTCGGCCGTGGTGTTCGACAGCATCAAGGCGGCCGTGGCCCGTGGCGCGGACATCCTCATCGTCGACACCGCCGGCCGTCTCCATACCAAGGTAAACCTCATGGAGGAACTTAAAAAAGTCCGTCGCATCATGTCACGGGAGGTTCCCGGCGCTCCCCACGAAACGTTGCTGGTCCTTGACGCGGCAACGGGACAGAATGCCCTCTCGCAGGCGAAACTCTTCAAGGAGGCAGCCCAGGTTACCGGTATCGCCCTGACAAAGCTCGACGGTACGGCAAAGGGAGGAATCGTGGTTGCAATCTGCAACGAGTTCAGGATTCCCGTCCGTTACATCGGTGTCGGCGAAGGAATCGACGACCTGCGGGATTTCGATCCCTCCCAATTCGTGGACGCCCTCTTTCAATAAATGGCCTTGACTAAACAACAGGGCAGAATATATTATTTTATCCCTAAAAAGGTATTTGCTCATGGATACGGAACTGTTTTCGGACCTGGAACGGCGTCTTGACATGCTTCTCGAACGCTACGGCGCCCTGAAGCGGGAAAACGAACAGCTTCGAGCGGACAATGCGAGGCTTCAGCAGGAGCGCGAGGGGGTCAAGACCCGAATTGACGGTATCCTGCGGAAACTCGAAGGTATCTAGTGTCCGACAAGCAGTCCCACCGCATCAAGGTTCTCGGGCGCGAGTTGACCGTCAAAAGTCCCTCCTCGGCGGAGCACGTGAGAGAGGTCGAAGGCCTTGTGAACCGCAAACTTGCGGAAGCACGGGCACAGGTGCCGGTGGGGGACCCCCAGGTTCCGGTGATTCTGGCGCTCATGAATCTGGCCGAGACGTCTCTTTCCCTTGCCAGGGAGCTTGAAGAGCAGCGCCATGCCGGCAGCGACAAGCTTCGGCGGTTGATGCGGCGTATCGAAGATGCCCTTCTGTGAGGGCTTGTCCGGCTGACAGTCGCCGGTTCTCGACTCCCTTCGGGAGAGTTTATAAATAGAAAGTGCGGTACAAGCGGTTCGGGTTGGTTACGGAAAGATTGATCAGTTTCAACAGAAAACCTCGTCGTTGGAGCCATAGGGGTTTTGGCTGTTTTTACTGATAACGGCCTGCAGGAATTATCAGAGATGCGGAGAGGGTAATCACGACGCTACGGTTTCATACTTCGTCACGCCATACGCCATTACCCGAAGCATAGCCTTCCTTCCTGTCTGACGCCGGCATATCTTCTCCAATTCTTCTCCAGGATCCTTCCCTCCTCGGACCCCGTCCCCGTGTACCGTTAATGGCCGATGACCCTGCGTCACGGTCACACGACCCAATGCCCAAGCGCGCCCTGAGACAGTCAATGCTCGCGTTGCGAAGATCCCTGGCCCCTGCCGAGGCCAGGCGGGCTTCCGAGGCCATCCAGCGCTCGTTTGCGGACAGCGACGGCTTCCGGAAGTCACGGGTCGTTGCTCTCTACGCCCCCATCAGGGGTGAGGTCGACACGGGTGACGTGCTTCGGCTTGCCCTCGACCAGGGAAAGACGGTTCTCCTGCCCGTCGTGTGTGGCGACGAGCTCCGTTTCATCGAAGTGACAGACCCGGCAGGACTCCGCCCGGGTTCATACGCTATTCCGGAGCCCTGTCTAACGGGAACTGCCGTTGCTCCCGACCGCGCGGACATCATTGTTGTGCCGGGGGTGGCCTTTGATCTGGCCGGCCGCCGGATCGGCTATGGAAAGGGGTTTTATGACCGGGCACTCCACCATCTGGAGGGAACGGGCCGACTTGTCGGCTTTTGTTACGATTTCCAGCTTGTTGATGAAATACGGGGAGAGCCCCATGATGTGGCGCTCGATCTGATCGTTACCGAGAAGAGGATCATTCGTCCTCTCGGTTAGAAATATACCTGAGGAGGTACCGGAACATTGAAGATAGAACTGGCAATTATTTTCATCGTCCTCGCGGCAGGAGCGGGATTTCTGATCGGAAACCTGCTGCGCAAGAAACTCTCTGATTCTCTGGTAAGCAAGGCCGAAGAACTCGCCTCCCGCATCGTTGACGATGCCAAGCGCGAAGCGGAGACGATCAGCAAGGAAGCCGCTCTCCAGGCCAAGGATGTCGTCTATCAGGCCAAGGCCGACTTCGAGCGGGAAGCAAAGGAAAAACACAAGGATCTTCAGAGCCTGGAAAAGCGCCTCCAGCAGAAGGAAGAGAACCTCGACAAAAAGATGAACCTCTTCGATCAGCGCGATGCCGACCTGACCAAGAAGGAGCAGGGCATCCTCGCACGCGAGCAGTCGCTCGCAAAAAAAGAGGACTCCCTTGATGCGCTCGCGGCCGAGCAGCGGACCAAGCTGGAGCAAATCTCCGGCATGACCTCGGCCGAAGCGAAAAAGATTCTTATGGATGCCATGGAGAGCGAGGCCAAGCTTGATGCCGCCAAGCGGATCAAGGCCATCGAAGAGGAGGCACGCGAGACCGCGGACAAGAAGTCCAAGGAAATCATATCACTTGCCGTCCAGCGGTATGCGGGCGAGTATGTTGCCGAAAAGACCGTATCAGTGGTTGCCTTGCCCTCCGACGAAATGAAGGGCCGGATCATCGGCCGTGAAGGTCGCAATATCCGCGCCCTTGAGGCTGCCACCGGCATCGACCTCATTATCGACGATACCCCCGAGGCGGTCATCCTTTCAGGCTTCAACCCGGTTCGCCGCGAAGTGGCAAAGATCGCCCTTGAAAAACTCATCGCGGACGGACGGATTCACCCCGGCCGCATTGAAGAGGTGGTGGCCAAGGCAGAGGAAGAAGTGGAACAGGCCGTCAAGGAGGCTGGCGATCAGGCGGCCTTCGACCTTGGCGTGCACGGCATCCACCCTGAGATCCTCAAACTCATCGGTCGGTTGAAATACCGTACATCTTACAGCCAGAACGTATACCAGCACTCGCTGGAGGTCGCCTTTCTCTGCGGCATCATGGCCTCGGAACTGGGCGTCAACGTCAAGCAGGCAAAGCGCGCCGGTCTGCTCCACGACTTGGGCAAGGCGGTGGACCACGAGGTCGAAGGATCCCACGCGGTCATCGGCGCCGAACTTGCGCGTAAATATGGCGAGTCGCCCAAGATTGTCCACGCCATCATGGCCCATCACGAGGATGAGAAGCCGAATTCGATCCTCGCCGTTCTCGTTCAGGCCGCCGACGCCCTCTCCGGCGCACGGCCGGGGGCGCGCCGGGAAATGATGGAAACGTACGTGAAGCGGCTCGAGGACCTTGAGCGGATCGCCTGCTCCTTTGGCGGTGTAAACAACTCCTTTGCCATTCAGGCCGGCAGAGAAATCCGCGTCATGGTGTCGAGCGAGGAGGTGTCCGACGAGCGGGCCGTTCTGCTGGCCAAGGACATCGCCAAGAAAATCGAGGCCGAGATGACCTATCCCGGCCAGATCAAGGTGAATGTCATCCGGGAAACCCGCGCCATAGAGTATGCCCGTTAACATCCTCTTTATCGGCGACATTGTCGGGAGCCCGGGGCGCCAGGCTCTTGTCCGCGAACTTCATCGGCTCGTGGATCATTATCGGGTGGATCTTGTCGTGGCCAATGGCGAAAATTCGGCCGGAGGCTTCGGGATTACCGAGGAGACGGCAAAGGAGCTCTTCTCGCTCGGGATCGACGTCCTGACCAGCGGCAACCACATTTGGGACAAGCGCGATTCCTTTTCCTTCATCGGCCGGGAAGAACGGCTGGTACGCCCGGCAAACTACCCTCCCGGCACCGTGGGGCGCGGAGCAACCGTGGTCCGCACTGCCGGAGGAGTTCCGGTTGGCATCCTGAACCTTGAGGGGCGGGTATTCATGAACAATCTGGATTGCCCGTTCCGTGTCGCTGACCAGGAAATCGAGAGGCTGAGGGAGTCGACGCCGCTCATTTTCGTCGACTTCCATGCAGAAGCCACATCGGAAAAAATCGCCCTTGGCTGGCATCTCGACGGCAAGGTCAGTGCGGTCGTTGGAACGCATACCCATGTTCAGACCGCCGATGAACGTATCTTGCCCGGCGGCACGGCGTATATTACCGATGCGGGCATGACGGGAAGCTTCGACTCGGTCATCGGGGTTCGCAAAGAGCTGGCCTTGGAGCGGTTTGTCACGCAGATGCCGGTCAGGTTCGAGGTTGCAAAGAAGGACGTGCGACTCAACGGAGTTGTCATTGGTGTCGATCCGGTCAGTGGTCGGGCACTCTCCATTGAGCGCATTTCACTAATCTGTTCGTGAGGAGGATTGCCCAGGCCATGTCCGTTGCCGATCAAATGGCGCTCATCAAGCGGGGCGCAGTAGAGATACTGGTAGAGAAGGAACTTGAGGAAAAACTTGAGAAGTCGGCCAGAACCGGAGTGCCCCTCACGATAAAGGCCGGCTTCGACCCCACTGCGCCCGATCTTCACTTGGGGCATACGGTTCTTCTGCACAAGATGCGTCAATTCCAGCAGCTCGGACACGAGGTTATTTTCCTCATCGGCGATTTTACCGGCATGATCGGTGATCCGACCGGCAAGTCCGAAACGCGCAAGGCGCTCAGCCGCGAGGATGTTCTGCGCAACGCCGAAACCTACAAAGAACAGGTGTTCAAGATCCTCGATCC